>JACNJX010000037.1 GCA_014382345.1 Alphaproteobacteria bacterium | reverse complement strand
TCGCCCCTCCCGGCCCGCCGGGTATGTGGTATTTCCCCCCGCCCCCGCCGCCCCCCGGGGGGGGGCGGGCCCGCGGGGTTCCCCCCCGGCGGCCCCAACCCCCGCTCGCAAAGCCGGGAGGGGCCCGCTTGGGTTCCCCCCCCCCCCGGGCGGGTGGGGAGGCCCGCCCTTTTGCCTGCCTTCCCCGCCTTCCCCCGCCAATAGGCCCCGGCCAGAATGTCCTTGCGCAATTTGGCGGTCATTGTCCGTTTCGGCTGCGCCTGGGGCAGGGTCGAAAGCCGCAGGTACACGGCCCCGCCATCGTCGGCCTGCATATGCCCGAAACCCCAGCGCATGATTTCGGACAGTTCATCGGCGAAAGCCGGCTCGAAACTTGTCAGGCCCGGCTTGGCCATGCCGATCAGGGGTGTCGCGATGGACTGGTGCGCGCCACCTTCGGGCGCCAGCGACAGGCCCGACGGCGTCGCCACCAGCATGAACCGCGCGTCCTGGTAACATGCATAATTCAGGGCATCGAGGCCGCGTTCGATGAACGGGTCATACAGCGTGCCGATGGGCAGAAGCCTTTCGCCGAACAGTTCATGCGACAGCCCCAGCGCCGCCAGCATCAAAAACAGGTTGTTTTCGGCGATGCCCAGTTCGAAATGCTGACCGGCGTCGTCGGCGGACCACTTCTGAACGGAGGCAACGTGTTGGTCGGAGAAGGTGTCGGGCACCTTGTCGCGGGCGAATATGCCGCGCCGGTTGACCCAGCCGCCGAGGTTTGTCGATTGCGTCACGTCCGGCGACGTGGTGACGATGCGCCGGGCCAGGTCCGTATCACTGCCGGCGATGTCATAGAGAATCCGGCCGAAGGCTTCCTGGGTGCTGAGGCTGTCGCCTTCCGGAACGGGAACGGTTTTCGGCACGTCCACCGGGGGGGCGGACGTGCGGCGGCCTTGTCCGTTCAGGGCGTTAAACGGCACCTGCCCGAGAAAATCCTTCAAGGCATCCGTCGCCCCGTCCAACCCGGCGAAAGGTTCCCATTCGCTGCCCTCGGGAATGCGCAACCGTTCGCGCAGCGTGTCCACCTGTTCCGCCGTCATGATGCCGGCGTGGTTGTCCTTGTGGCCGGCCAGCGGCAGGCCATGGCCCTTGATGGTGTAGGCGATGAAGCACACCGGCGCGTCATCGGGAACGGAGGCAAAGGCTTCGACAATGGTTTCGATGCAGTGCCCGCCGAGATTCGTCATCAAATCCTGCAGGCTGTCGTCGTCGTAATCGGCCAGCAGGTCGGCGATACCCTCTTCGCCGCCGATGTCCGCCATCAGTTGTTCACGCCAGAATTTTCCACCCTGGAAGGTCAACGCCGAAAAGAGGTCGTTGGGGCAATCGTTGATCCAGCGTTTCAGGGTCCGCCCGCCGGGCTTGGCGAACGCCGCCATCAGACGTTTGCCGTATTTCAGGGTGATCACCGTCCAGCCGGTGCCGCGGAAGGTGCGGTCGATCCAGCGGAACAGGCGGTCCGAGACCACGCCGTCCAGGCTCTGGCGGTTGTAATCGATGATCCACCAGCAGTTCCTGAGTTCGTGTTTCCAGCCTTCCAGCAAGGCTTCATACATGTTGCCTTCGTCCATCTCGGCGTCGCCGACGATGGCGATCATGCGGCCCGGTTTTTGCGCCGCCACCGTGGGCATATGGCGGCGGAGATAATCCTGCGCCAAAGACGCGAACACGGTCATGGCCGGACCGAGCCCGACCGAACCGGTGGAGATATCCACGTCATCGGTGTCCTTGGTCCGGGACGGATAACTTTGCGCCCCGCCGAACGCGCGGAATCTTTTAAGCTTATCCAGGGTCTGGTTGCCCAACAGGTATTGAATGGCGTGGAATACCGGGCTGGCGTGCGGCTTCACCGCGACCCTGTCCTGCGGACGGAGCTCGTGAAAATAGAGCGCCGTCATCAGCGCCGACACGGACGCGCACGACGCCTGATGACCGCCGACCTTGAGCTCACCGGAGTTTTTTCTGAGCACGTTGGCGTGATGGATCATCCACGACGACAGCCACAGCACCTTTTTTTCCAGGGCGCGAAGCGCCTGGACGGGGCCGGAAGCCGAGTCCGATCTGGTCGCCTGGGGGGTTGGGTTATCAAGCGGGGACATAAATAGATTCTAACCCCGCAATAGCCGGCATGTCCTTGCAAAATACGCTTATAAAAGGCATTATTAAGCAATATTTTATTATTTTTAGACTTAATTTTGGTGAGATATGTCAAAAACTGACCTAGACGCGATAGATCGTCGAATCCTGAAAAACCTTCAGAACGACGCCCGGCTTTCCAACGTGGACCTTGCCGGCTCGGTCGGCCTGTCGCCCAGCCCATGCCTGCGCCGGGTCGCGCGGTTACAGGAAACAGGCGTCATCAAAGGATATGCGACACTGGTGGACGCCGAGGCCGTCGGCCTGCCGGTCAGCATCTTCGTCAGCGTCAGCCTTGAAAAACAGATCGAACAGGCGCTGGAAACCTTTGAAGCCGAGATCACCGCCCGGCCCGAGGTTATGGAATGCTACCTGATGACCGGCGACGCCGATTACCTGTTGCGGGTGGTGACGTCGGATCTGGCGGCGTATGAGCGCTTTCTGCTCGATCACCTGACGCGGATACCGGGCGTCGCCTCGATCAAATCGTCGTTCGCCCTGAAACAGGTCGCCTACCGAACGGCGCTACCGATCGAAACGAAAGAACCCTCCAAAGGGGCGGGCGGCACGAAATCGTGAACGTCCGTTAATTTACAAACATCTTGTGCTGCCCTATCTCAAAGCCATGACCATTAAACGTATCCTTATTCGCTTGGCCGCCGTCGTCTTTCTTACTGTGCCGCTGGGCGGATTCATGTTCTTGGAACAGGCGCTCGCGCCGAAGGCCGAACTGTGGCCGCGCTGGCAGGCGTTCAATCCGGCGTCCCGCGAGTCCATCGACCACAGGCCCTGGGAGCGGATTCTCAGAAGCTTTGTCAAACAAGGCGAAGACGGCATCAACCGCGTCGCCTACGGCCGGATCAATGATGCCGCCAAGGCGGCGCTCGCAGGCTATGTGAAGACGCTCGCCATGACCCCCATCAGCAAATATGGGCGCAAGGAACAACGCGCCTTCTGGATCAACCTTTATAACGCGCTAACGGTGAAGCTGATTGCCGGGGCTTATCCCGTCGAAAGCATCCGCGACCTGGACAGCCCCTGGGACACCAAGTCCGTCGAAGTCGAAGGCGTGGCGTTAAGCCTCAACGATATCGAACACCGGATTCTCAGGCCGATCTGGCGGGACCCGCGCATCCATTACGCCGTTAACTGCGCGTCTATTGGGTGTCCAAACCTGTTTCCCGTCGCCTTTACCGGACGCAATACGGGCCAGCTCCTGGAACTGGCCGCGCACGGCTATATCAACCATCCGCGCGGCGCGCGCGTCAAAGACGGCCGCCTAATCGTTTCGAAGGTCTACGGCTGGTTCCAGAAAGACTTCGGCGGCAGCGAGGCCGGCGTGATCGCCCACCTTCGCCAATATGCCGAACCGGCCCTGCTGGACGCGCTGAAGACCCAAACCGGTATCGACGATTACGAATACGACTGGGGCCTCAACGACGCCGGATCCTAAGGGATTTCTGGTTTTTCATTCTGCCGCCGGGAATCATACAGGCCTGCCAGCCTCTCCGGGTCGAGGCCCAGATAATACAACGCATGTATTTTTAGCCACCCCCAAACGATAGCGGCGGGACGGCGGCCCCGAAACCGCCGGGACGATGTCACCAGCGGCGGCGTTTCGATACACAGCGTAGGGCCCGCAGCTTCCATCCGCCGCGCCAGATCAAGATCTTCCATCAGGGCGACCGGGCGGAGGCCGCCGATGGCGTCCAAAACACTGCGGCGGACGAACTGCCCGGAATCGCCGTAATAAAATCCGCGCGCCCTTATCCTGGCATAAAACCCTTCCAGCCAGCGGCTAAAGCCATCCTTGCCGTCAAACAACAACCGGAAATTTCCGCCCGGCGCATCCGGATGCTCGCCCAGCGCCGCCTCCATCGCCGCAAGGCCGCCTTCGGGGAATACCGTATCCGCATGCAGGAACAGCAAGACATCCCCTTTTGACGTTTCAGCGCCCGCCGCCAATTGACGGCCTCGCCCAGGCGACGAAGAAACGGCGCGAACACCCAAGTCCTTCGCCACGGCCAGCGTTTCATCGGCGCTGCCGCCGTCGGCAACGATAATTTCGCAGGACCCCGCTTCGCGCTTCAGCCGCCCGATCAATCCTGGCAAGTTCGCTGCCTCGTTCAGGGTCGGGATAATGACGGAAATCACGACGCCACCCCATCCAACCGGCGGGCCTCGTCCATGCTGATAAGGCCGATTGCGATCAGGGCCTTCTGGTGGTCCCGCCAGCCGGTTTCCACCCACGACCGGCAGCGCCGGCGCAAAAGAAAATTCGGAATCCGGAATCCCTTCATGAGGCCCGAAGACGTGTCCCGCCAAAGCCCCTTGAGACGGCGGTACATTTCCATCCGTTTGTGCCGTTCCAGGCCCTCGAAATTTTGCTTCAGGTAAATCCGTCCGAAGGCCAGGTGGCGGGCTTCGTCCTGACTGACACGGGCATTGATGCGCAGGAACCTGGGACAGCGGAGCCAGCGGCCAAGATAGTTCAGCGCGTACAGCGCCTCGGCTTCCAGGATAATGGAAAAGGCCGCCATCATCGCTCCCCCATCTCCATCGCCCCCATCCCCCCAAGATAACGCCGTCTCATAAGCCGCCTTCAGGATCGGCTCGATGGGCTGGAGGGGGCCGATCTCCCGCAGGTAGTCCCGATAGACCTCGGCATGGCGCTCCTCGTCGGCCATTTGCAGCGCCACGCAGCGCCGCGCCGCCGGGTCCGTGACGGTGTCCATGAGTTTCCGGCACATCCGGATCGTCGCCATTTCCCCGTGATAGAACTGGCTGACGACGGCGGCGTGGAATTTTCTGGGCAGCCACCAGGCGGGTTGGGGTTTTCCGGCCCAGGCCTGGACTTCGGACGCCGCCCACTGGCCGTGCGCCGCCTTGTTCGCCAGGGCCGCATACCGGGCATCGCTGAATGACTGAGAGGGCAAAGGGACACCTAACATGGCCCCAACCTAACCCTGCCCAAAGGATCCGGCCAAATCACGAATGCGTTAGGGCCTTAGAGGTCAAGGATGACTTTCCCCTTCGGGACCGACGAACAGATCAGGATCTCGCTCTCGTCGTCCGGCAGGAAGGCGTCTTCGTTGGTGTATTCGACCTCGCCTTCGACAAGCCGGCAGGCGCAAGTTTGGCAGACACCCGAACGGCAGGCGGAATCCGCCTCGACGCCGTGGGCTTCGGCCAGAACGAGCAGGCTTTCCTGGAGCCCATCCCACGCCACGGTGACTCCGGACTTCTGGAAAACCACTTCAACGCCGCCCACGGAGTCGGCCGCAACCGGGGTAGGCGCGGGAGCGTCCTTCAAAACCGTCGCCGGGCCGAAAAATTCATAGAAAATCCGGCTTTCCTGCACACCCCAGCCTAGCAGCGCATTATACAGTGCCTTCATGAAGGGCGGTGGGCCGCACAGATAGAAATCACAATCCGGCCCCGGCAGTAGGCTCTCCAGCATCTGGGTGGTGATGAAGCCCTCGGCGTCATAATCCCGACCCAGAACATCACCCGGACCCGGTTCCGCGTACACCATATGGGCGCGAACGTTTTCCATTGTTTCCGCCAATTGGCGCACATGGTCCCGAAAGGCATGCTCGGAACCGTTCTGGACGCCGTGCAGGAACCAAACCGGGCGTTCCGCGCCCTGATCGACGATATGATTCAGCATGGAGATCATCGGCGTCAGGCCGACGCCGCCCGACATCAGCACGACAGGTCCGTCGCGATCCTCGTGCAGGAAAAAATCGCCCGCCGGCGCGATCACCGACAGGGTGGAGCCGACCGTCACATGGTCGTGAAAATAATTGGACGCGGCCCCCGGCGGCAGATCTGGTTGGTCCTTCGGCGCAGGCTCGCGTTTGATGGAGAGCCGGTAGAGCTTTCCGTTCTCAAGGCCGGACGGGCTGTCCGACAGGGTGTAGGACCGCACCACCGGTTTGTCGTGGCCCGGAACATCCAACTGGAAACTCAGAAACTGCCCCGGCTTGTAGGCCGGAACGGCACCACCGTCTTCGGGCCTGAGGTAGAACGACGTCACGGTCCGGCTTTCCTCCGCCATGCTGTCGACGACGAAAGTCCGCGTGCCCTTCCAGTGACCGAAGTTGTCCGGAGATTCGCTCAACGGCGGGAGTCCTTTTTTAATACGAGTTAAAACCGGCGCACAACTTGCCGCCAAAGCCCTTCCGAAACAACCTTTTCCTTGGCTCAGGGCGATGAATCCCGGCCAATCTCAAAAAATCACGGATTTGGCGGAAACGCCGGTCGCTGTTAAGCTGGTCGATTGAAGGCAGCGAAACGGGACCACCTTCACGCAACCGGGGACGCCTATGCGCAGGAAAACGGCCGCAAAAAAAACGGTCAAAAAGAAAACGGAAGACAACACGGCCTGGCATGCCTTTGTCGCCTGGTGCCTGGATCGCGGCCTGACGGCGGTCCCGGCCAACCCGTGGACGCTGTCCGCCTACGCCCGCTGGTGCGAACCGCAGATGCCCTACAAGGACATCGAAAAAGCCTTCAAGACCATTTTCCGGGTGCACAACACCAAATCGCGGCGCCGGCCCGACCGCGACCCCCTGGTCCTCGACACGCTGAAACAGATCGGCGAACGGGAGAAAGAAAAAAAGAGCAAGGCCAAGGAGAAAATCGTACCTTTGTTTTTCGAAGAAGACGCCCTGCATCCGGAAGCCCCGCCGAAAGCTAAAAAAGGCGGGGCAAAAAAAACCACCAGGAAGAACGACGGGGGAGAAAACGGAACCGCAACCAGGGCCAAATCCGGTAAACGAAAAGTCCTGTCCGGCCTCAGCACCTCTCCGAAGCTGGTGACCAAACGCAAACTGAAGAAATAGGCGGCAACCCACGCCCCCTAGCGCAGTTCCACCTGTTTCTGAATCGACAATCGCAACGTCTTCGTCGGGTTTCCGGCCCGCCTCAACACGATTTCCCCGCTATAGACCCCCGCCGGCCAAAGCGGCGTCTTCCGTTTTTTTCCGGCAAAAATGAACCGCCGCGCCTGGGTTTTTTGACGCGCACGGCTTTATCCATCAACACCCGGCCGCCGGGGGCGGCAACCCGAAGGCGGATTTCATCTCCCGCCCTGGGCCAGTACATATCCACCCACAACACCAGGGCGGCGGCCCGGCGTGACATCCGCGTTCCCGCCAGCAGGCCGCTGCGTGCCGCTTCAGGTTTCACTGCCCCGCTGGCGAAACCCGCGTTAAATAGCGCCGTGCCCTCTGTGCGAAGTTCCGCCAAGGCGTCCTCCGCCCAGAGCTGCCCCCGGCCCGGGCGGCACGCCCGTCGCGTTCCGACCCCCGCATCATCAGGCCCGACAAAGGGATCGATCACCTGTTTGTTACGCCGCACGGACAAATGCACGTGCGGGAACTGCGCCTTGCCCGAATGGCCGACCAGGCCCAGCCTTTGCCCGCGAACAACGACGTCGCCCTTGCGGACGGCAACGGAGCCTTTGCGCATATGGCAGTACTGGGTTTGCCAACCGCCGCCGTGCTGGACAACCAGTCCGTTGCCGCATTCCCGGCCCTTGACGGATTTCCCGCCGGTGACCGTAACATCCACATCCGCCATGCCGTCGCGAACGCCCAGGACGACGCCACCGGCGGACGCCAGCACATCAACGCCTTTTTTCATCGCCACCAGATCGCGGATGGCGATGTCCGTTCCCTTGTGGCCGTCATAGGTGCGCCCCTCACAGGCGAAATCGCGCACCCCCGGCCCCGGATCCAGATCGACATGGTTGACCAACCAGCAATCGCGCCCAGGGTCACAGCGAATCGGCAGGCTCAAACGGGGCGGAGCGAGGCCGGACGGACCCGTCACGCCGCCATTCCGATCCTGCGCCTGCGTTATCCCTGTGAACCACAGCAACACCACTGCCAGACCAAGGAAACCGGGGCCTATACGTGAAAAAATCATGCCTTTTCCATAGCAACTTCGGCGGTGAATCACAAAGCCGCGCTTGATGGCTCCTCCCGCAACTGCTATATTGCGGTGCAATATAAATTTTTGCGTCGCACAACTGCGTCGCCTTTGAAAAGGGAAGCATAGATGGACATGGAACAGGCCGTAGAAGCCAAAAGGGTCAAGGACGCCAACGCCAGGCTGCACGGATATTATTTCGAAGACCTGGAAGAAGGCATGGAAGATGCCTACGCCAAGACCATCACCGATGCCGACGTCATCACCTTCGCCGGCATTTCCGGCGACACCAACCCGGTTCACCTGAACCACGAATTCGCCAGCGAAACCATGTTCGAGGGTCAGATCGCCCACGGCATGCTGACCGCCAGCTTCATTTCCACCGTCATCGGCACCAAGCTGCCCGGTCCGGGCTGCATCTATGTTGCCCAGAACCTGCGGTTCAAGGGCCCGGTCAAGGTCGGCGACACGGTCACGGCAGTGTGCACGGTGACGAAGAAAGTCCCCGAAAAACGCCTGATCGAGATGGACACGATCTGCTCCGTCGCCGGCAAGGCGGTGCTTGAGGGACAGGCCACCATCCTGGTTCCGGCCCGGCCCGAAGAGCTGATTTAAGTTCCTGGAGGCCTGACCGTCCCCGCCGCGGCAGACACCCGCCGTGACCTTTCCCCTTGACCAAACAGAGGGGCGCTGACACTTTCCCGCCATGCGGATTTTTCGACATTTTGACACCCTGCCGGATGACGCTCGTGGGGCATCGGTCGCCATCGGAAATTTTGACGGCGTGCACCCCGGACACCGCGCGGTAATCAGCGAAGCCGGGCTGATAGCGCGCGACGAAGGCGTGCCGTGGGCGGTGCTGACGTTCGAACCCCATCCCCGGCAATTGTTTGCCCCTAATCAAGCGCCGTTCCGCTTGACGCCCTTTCGCGCCAAGGCGCGCGAAATTGAGGCCATGGGCGTCGACATGCTGATCGTGCAGCGCTTCAACAAGGCCTTTTCCGAAATGGAGGCCCAGGACTTCGTCCGCGACGCCCTGGTCGGTGGCCTCGGCGCGCATCATCTGGTTTCCGGCTACGATTTCGTCTTCGGCCACAACCGCAGCGGTCATTGCGATCTGCTGCTGACCATGGGGGAAAAGGAAGGGTTCGGGTTTACCGCCGTCTCGGCGCTTTTGGACGACACCGGCGAAGCCTATTCCTCGACCCGCGTGCGTGACCGGCTCAAGCAGGGCGATCTTGCGGGCGCCGCGGAAATTCTCGGCCGGGACTTCGAGCTGTCTGGCCGGGTCGCCCACGGCGAGAAACGTGGCCGGGACCTGGGCTTTCCCACCGCCAACATCCATCTGGGCCGCCATATCCGGCCCAACAACGGCGTCTACGCGGTCCGCGTGCTTATAGGAGACGGGTTGAAAGACGCAACCCGACCGCACTGGCGGGACGGCGTCGCCAACATCGGTTCACGCCCCACGTTCGGCGGCGACGGCGTCGTTTTGGAGGTCTTTCTGTTCGATTTCGGCGAAGATCTGTACGGCAAACGGCTGCGCGTGCGCCTGATCGATCACCTGCGGGACGAAAAGAAGTTTGACGGGCTGGACGCTTTGAAGGCACAAATCGCCCTGGATACGGAAATGGCAAAGAAAATTCTCGCCGCCACAGAGAAATCAATATGACCACCGATTACAAATCCACAGTGTTTCTGCCGAAAACCGACTTTCCCATGAAAGCCGGATTGCCGAAGCGCGAGCCCGAAACCCTGGCGCGCTGGGAGAAAGCCGACATCTATGCGCAGCACCGCAAGGCTGGCGCGGGCAAGGAAAAATTCGTCCTGCACGACGGTCCGCCCTATGCCAACGGGCATCTGCACATCGGCCACGCGCTGAACAAAATCCTCAAGGACATTATCGTCCGCTCGCAGCAGATGTTGGGCAAAGACGCCAACTACGTGCCCGGCTGGGATTGCCACGGTCTGCCCATCGAATGGAAGATCGAGGAAAAGTACCGCAAGAAGAAAAAAGACAAGGACGAGGTGCCGATCATCGAATTCCGCCATGAATGCCGCGAATTCGCCGAACACTGGATCGACATCCAGCGCGAAGAATTCAAGCGCTTAGGCCTCGTCGGCGATTGGGACAATCCCTACCTGACCATGAGCTTTGCCGCCGAAGCCCAGATCGCCCGCGAACTCGGCAAATTCCTGATGGACGGCTCGCTCTACCGGGGCGCCAAGCCGGTGATGTGGTCGCCGGTCGAAAAGACCGCTTTGGCGGAAGCCGAAATCGAATACCACGACCACACCTCGACGACCATTTTCGTCCGCTTCCCCGTCGTCACGGCCTCGACGCCGGAGATCGAAGGCGCCGCCATCGTCATCTGGACAACGACACCCTGGACCATGCCCGGCAACCGCGCCGTCGCCTATGGCGCGAACATCGAGTATTCGGTGATCGAGGTCACGGAGACGGACGACGAAAGCCTTGCCAAACCCGGTGAAAAGCTCGTCATCGCCACGGCCCGGCTGGACGACGCCTGCGGCCAATGCGGCATTTCCGGACACACCATACTGGCGACGTTGAAAGGCGCCGACCTGGCAGGCACCGTCTGCGCCCATCCGCTAAAGGGAAAAGGCTACGACGTCGACGTGCCTGCGCTGCCCGCCGCCTTCGCCACCACCGAAGAAGGCACCGGCATCGTCCACATCGCGCCGGGCCACGGCGCCGACGACTGGGAACTGGGCCGCGAACACGGCCTGGCCGTGCCCGACACGGTCGGCGAGGACGGCTGCTTTTTGGCAACCGTTCCCCTGTTCGCCGGCCAGCACGTCTACAAGGTCAACGACCATGTCGCAGACACCCTGGCCGAGGCTGGAAGCCTGCTCGGGCGCGGCAAGGTATCGCACCGCTACCCCCATTCCTGGCGTTCGAAAGCGCCGCTGATTTTCCGCAACACGACCCAGTGGTTCATTTCCATGGAGACCACGGACCTGCGCGACAAGGCGCTCAAAGCCATCGAAGACACCCGTTTCGTGCCGTCGTCGGGCAAGAAACGGCTGCGTGGCATGATCGAAACCCGGCCCGACTGGTGCGTGTCCCGCCAGCGCGCCTGGGGCGTACCGATCACGGTGTTCGTCGACAAGAAAACCGGCGAGCCCTTGCGCAACCAGGCCGTGCTCGACCGCATCACCGACGCCTTCGAGGAGGAGGGCGCGGACGCCTGGTTCGCGTCCGAGCCGTCGCGGTTTCTCGGCCCCGACTTTGACGCCGCGGACTACGAACAAGTCACCGACATTCTCGACGTCTGGTTCGATTCCGGCTGCACCCACGCCTTCACCCTGGAAGCCCGCGACGATTTGCAGTGGCCGGCGTCGCTCTACCTGGAAGGCACCGACCAGCATCGTGGATGGTTCCAATCATCGCTGCTGGAAAGCTGCGGCACTCGGGGGCGCGCGCCCTACGAGGCGGTACTGACTCATGGCTTTATCCTCAATGAAAAGGCCGAAAAGATGTCGAAGTCGGCGGGCAACTCGCTCTCGCCGGAGGACGTGTTCCAGCAGTTCGGCGCCGATATCCTGCGTCTCTGGGTGGTAGGCACCGATTATACCGAAGATCCCGTGTTCGGGCCCGAAACGCTGAAGCAGATGACGGACATGTATCGCCGGCTACGCAATACGCTCCGTTTCCTTCTTGGCAACCTGGACGGTTTCGACAAAAGCGAACGGCTCGACATCGCAGACATGCCGGAATTGGAACGCTGGGTCCTGCACCGGATGTGGCAGTTGAACGAGCAGTTGCGCCAAGGTTGTAATGATTTCAGTTTCCACCCCGTTTTCGCAGAGTTGCACAATTTCTGCACCCTCGACCTGTCGGCCTTTTATTTCGACGTGCGCAAGGATTCGCTCTATTGCGACCCGGCCCACGACATCAAGCGGCGCGCCGCCAGGACGGTGCTGGACGAAATCTTCAACTGCCTGACGGCGTGGCTGGCGCCCTTCATCTGCTTCACGGCGGAAGAAGCCTGGCTGGCCCGCAACCCGGACGACAGCCCGGAAAACAGCGTGCATCTGCGCACCTTCCCCGACATTCCGGAGACTTGGCGCGACGACGCTCTGGCCGCCAAGTGGGAAAAAGTCCGCGCCCTCCGGCGCGTCGTCACCGGCGCGCTTGAGCTTGAGCGCCGCGAAAAACGCATCGGCTCTTCGCTGCAGGCGCACCCCGTCGTTTACGCCGCCCCGGAAGACATCGCGCTGTTCGATGGTCTGGATGCGTCGGAACTGTTCATCACGTCGGGTGCCGATTTCAGCTCTGAGGCGCCGGGCGACGGCGGCTTTTCGCTCATTGAAGTGCCCGGCATCACCGTTCATCCCAACCCGTCCGAAGGCGAAAAGTGCGAGCGCTGCTGGAAGGTTCTGCCAGAGGTCGGCGAGGACGCGGAGCATCCGGGAACCTGCGGCCGCTGCGCCGATGCCGTGCGCCAGGGGTAGGCATGACCTTCACGCCGCATTTCTGGAAAGGCTGGGCCGCCGCCGGCTTAATCGTGGTTTTCGACCAGGTGACGAAATGGTGGATGGTGTTTCATGTCATGAACCCGCCACGGGTGATCGAGGTGACGCCTTTTTTCAATCTGGTCATGGGCTGGAACTACGGCGTCAGCTTCGGCATGCTGACCTCCGCGCCCGAAATCGGCGTCTGGATTCTGCCCGTTGTCACCGCTTTGATCACCTTGGCCCTGGCGGTCTGGCTCTACCGGGCCGAAGGGCTCAGGCCCGCGTTCGGCTTGGGCTTGGTGATCGGCGGTGCGCTCGGCAACCTGATCGACCGGATCCGGTTCGGGGCGGTCGCGGACTTTCTCGACTTTCATGCAAGCGGCTACCACTGGCCCGCCTTCAACGTGGCGGACAGCGCCATAACCCTCGGTGCCGTGGTGTTGGTTCTTGATGCCTTGTTTACCGGGGACGAAAAGCCTTAAAATACGTCCAGAAATGACATTCATGCGAAAAACATCTGTGTATCTCTGCCTTGTCGGCGCCGCAGCCCTGCTTTCGGGCTGTGAATCCGCACGCAAGGCCTTCAGCGCCGACAAGACCGCGCCCGATGAATTCGCCGTGTTTTCCCGCCCGCCGCTGAGCCTGCCGCCGGAATACAAACTGCGCCCGCCGGCCCAAGGCGAAACCCTCAAGCGCGGCGACGACGCCAAAACCCTAGCCAGACGCGCCGTTCTCAGCCAGGCGGTAAGAACGTCCGCGCCGCAAGTGCCGCCCAAGGGCAGCCCCGGCACAATCGCCCTGTTGCGGGAAACCGGCGGCTTGAACGCTGCGCCGGACATCCGCACGACCATCAATGAGGAAACCTCGATCCTGAGCAATCAGGATCAGCGTTTCGTCGACAAGCTGATTTTCTGGGTTGATGAAAAAGACGACGGCGGCACCATCGTCGACGCCAAAAAAGAAGCCAAACGCATCCAGGAAAACCAGGCGCTGGGCAAGCCCATCACCGAAGGCGAAACCCCGGAGGTCAAGATCAAGCGCGGCCGCAAGGGGCTTTTGGATTTCTAGCTTCGGCCCAGGTCATTTATGAGATCACGGCCCAGCTTCCCCTTCCTGTTCTTTTGCCACGCTATCGCCATTTTTTCCGGCAATTGTCCCCGGCAATACCTAAATTCCTTATGACGCGTTCGTGAGACGTTTTTCTTCGCGTTCGTGATATACGAAGACATGAAAAAAGGCATCCATCAATGAAGCGCGTTCTGCTTGTTTTGACCCTCGCCGCCGTGGCGGTTTTCTTTCAGCCCAAAGCCGGTCATGCCGGGGAAAGCGGACGCGGTGTGTTCAACCCCGAAACCGCGACGCTGGCCAACGGCATGCGCATCGTCGTCATCCGCAACCACCGGGTGCCCGTCCTCACCCACATGGTGTGGTACGCCGTCGGCGCGGCCGATGAAGGGCCCGGTGAAACCGGAGTCGCCCATGTTTTGGAACACCTGATGTTCAAGGGCACGAAGACGCGCGCGCCGGGGGAATTTTCCCGTATCCTGGCCCGCAACGGCGGGCAGGAGAACGCCTTCACGTCGAGCGATTACACGGCCTATTACCAAACCGTCGCCGCCGACCGGCTGGAAATGGTGATGGAAATGGAAGCCGACCGCATGACCAATCTGGTGCTGACGGAAAAGGGCGTACAAACGGAAAAAGCCGTGGTCATGGAAGAACGCCGCTCGCGCACCGACAACAATCCCGGCGCGCTGCTGTCCGAACAGGTCGACGCGGCGCTGTACCTGAACCATCCCTACCGCCGCCCGGTCATCGGCTGGGCCCATGAGATCGAGGCGCTGAACCTGAAAGCCGTGATGGCGTTCTATAAAAAATGGTATGCGCCGGGAAACGCCATTCTGGTGGTCGCCGGTGACATCACACTGGAAAAACTGAAACCGCTGGCGGAAAAATATTACGGCGCGATTCCGGTCCAGCCGCCTGTCACGCGCATCCGCCCCACGGAACCGCCGCAGCACGCAAGCCGCCGGCTTGTCCTGAAAGACAAGCGGGTGCGCCAGCAGGCCTGGGGCCGCGCCTATCTTGCGCCCAGCCATATGAGCGGAGACAAACAACACGCCTACGCGCTTGAGGTTCTGGCCAACATTCTGGGTCACGGCTCGACCAGCCGGCTCTATCAGGCGCTGGTGGTGGAAGACAAACTGGCCGTCGGCGCGGGCAGTTATTATTCCGGCGACAAGCGGGGCCCCGGCAATTTCAAGCTCTATGTCAGCCCGCGTCCCGGCGTCAGCATGGAAACCCTGGAAGCCAAAATCGAGAGCCTGCTGGCCGGCCTCCTTAAACACGGCGTCACCCCGGATGAGGTCCTGCGCGCGACAAAACGGATGCGCGCCCAGGCCGTCTATGCGCGGGATTCCCTTTCCACCGGCGCCCGCGTTTTGGGCGCGGCCCTGGCTGCGGGCTTGAGTATAGACTACGTGGAAACCTGGCCGGACCACATCGGCGCCGTCACCGCCGACGACGTCAACGCCGCCGCCCGCGCCGTCCTGAAAGACAACCATTCGGTGACGTCGCTGCTGCTGCAAAAGAAAACCGGTTGAGGCCGCCATGCTGAAAATTCTCATAAACGGTCTTTTCGCCAGCCTTGCCGTGCTCGTGCTGACCCCGCTCTTGGCCGTCCCCCCGGCGCACGCGGTCGAAATCGACCGGGTGAAATCCCCCGGCGGAATTGAAGCCTGGCTGGTGCGCGATCAATCCAACCCGATCATCTCCATGCGCTTCGCCTTTCGCGGCGGCTCGGCCCTGGACCCCGCCGACCGGGGCGGGCTCGCCAACATGACGGCCTCGCTGCTGGATGAGGGCGCGGGAGACATGGACAGCAAGGCTTTCCAGGGAACGCTGGAGGACCTCGTCATCACGCTCAGGTTCAGCGCCCAGCGCGACAGCCTAGGCGGCCAATTGGTAACGCTGACGGAAAACCGGGACATCGCGTTTAAACTGTTAAAGCTGGCGCTGACGAAGGCGCGCTTCGATGCCGAGCCGGTCGAACGGATTCGCAGCCAGATTCTGGCCGAAATTCGCCAGAACACCGAAGACCCGGGTGCTATCGCCAGCAAGTCTCTGTTCAAACGGCTGTTCCCCGATCATCCCTATGGCCGGCCCAAGAACGGCACGGCAAAAAGCGTCGCCGCCATTACCAGGGCCGACCTGAAAGCCTTTACCAAACGCCGCCTGGGGAAAAATAATCTGATCATCGGCGTCGTCGGCGACATCGCCCCGGATACGCTGTCCGCCGCCCTGGACGATGTCTTCGGCAGCTTGGCCGACAAGGCCGCGGCCTGGGACATCCCCGAAACCGCGCCCGAAAGCGACGGGCGCACCCTGGTGGTGGAAAAGAACATGCCGCAGAGTTCCATCGTTTTCGCCGACAAGGGGCTGAAGCGCGATCATCCGGATTTTTATGCCGCCTACCTGATGAACCATATCCTCGGCGGCGGCGGATTTACCTCGCGCCTCTATAACACCATCCGCGAGAAACGGGGGCTGGCCTATTCCGTCTATTCCGGACTGCATCCCCTGAAACGGGCCGGGCTGCTGTTCGGTGGGGCCGGCACCACCAACGCCAAGGTCTCCGACACGCTCCGCCTGCTGAAACAGGAATGGACCCGCATGGCCGAAACCGGGGCCACGAAGGAGGAACTGGCCGACGCCAAGACCTACCAGACCGGGTCTTACCCGCTGCGCTTTACCTCCAGCGGCTCCATCGCGGGCATGCTGGTCGGTATCCAGATGAATGCCCTCGGTATCGATTACATGGATCGCCGCAACAGCCTGATCGAGGCCGTGACCATCACCGACGTCAACCGCGTCGCCAAAACCCTGTTGCGCCCGGACCGGCTGAGCATCGTCATCGTCGGCAAGCCCAACGGGGTCAAAAGCACGCCCTGACGGCCTTTTGTTCCGGCACTGGCTGGCGGGTGCGTTCTTTGCTAGTCTGCCGGTTGCGAAACGAACTTACCGAGACCGGTTTATTCATTAATGGCGTCCTTTAAAAACTCTCCCGCCTGGCAGGCCCTTGAGGCCCATCACAGCAAAACGTCGGGCGTTCACATGCGCGACCTGTTCGCCGAAGATGAAACCCGGTTTGACCAATTTTCTCTCCGCCAGGGCGGCCTGTTGCTGGATTATTCCAAGAACCGCATCTCGCCCGAGACCATGGACCTGCTGGTCGACTTGGCCCGCGCCGCCGACGTGGAGGGGTGGCGCGACCGCATGTTCGCGGGCGAGCCCGTCAACACCACCGAGGACCGGGCCGCCCTGCATGTGGCGCTGCGTCTGCCGCTCGACGGAGAGGATACCGCCGCCGCCCCGCAAGGCGTCTGGGGCCCGATCATCGCCATGCGCAATAAAATGCGCGCCGTGTCAGATGCCGTTCGCTCAGGCGGTTGGACTGGCGTCACCGGCAAGCCCATTGAGACCGTCGTCCACATCGGCACCGGCGGCTCGCACCTGGGCCCGGAAATGGTGTGCCAGTCGCAAGGCTTCGTTAAGCCCTCCGGGCCGGAGATGATTTTTATTTCCAACGTCGACGGGGTGCAGATTTTCGATGCGCTGGGCGGTCTCGCACCGGAAACGACCTTATTCATCGTTGCCTCCAAAACCTTCACCACCGAAGAAACCATCACCAACGCCCGGACCGCCAGGGTCTGGCTGGTCGAGGCCCTGGGCGAGGGCGCCCTCAACAAGCACTTCATTGCCGTTTCCGAAAACGCCGAAGCCGTTGCCGAATTCGGCATCCCGGCGGACAACGCCTTTGATCTTTGGGATTGGGTCGGCGGGCGCTATTCCATGTGGTCGGCCATCGGACTGCCGATCGCTATCGCGCTGGGCATGGACCGGTTCGAGGACATGCTGGCCGGCGCCCATGATATGGACCGCCATTTCCAGAGCGCTCCGCTGAACGCAAACATGCCGGTTATTCTAGGCCTGATCGGCCTCTGGAACATCGACTTCCTGGGCGCCGAAGGACTCGCCATCCTGCCGTATGACGAAGGCCTCAGGGGCCTTCCCAACTACCTTCGCCAGTTGGAAATGGAAAGCAACGGCAAGGCGCTGGACCGCCAGGGAGACCCCGTCGAGGCGGGTACGGCCGCCGTCGTCTTCGGCGACCCCGGCACCCGCGGCCAACACGCCTTCTATCAGGCGCTGCACCAGGGCCGCCAATTGATCACCTGTGACTTCATAGCCCCTATGGAAAGCCGCCACGCCATCGGCAGCCATCACGACCGCTTGTTAGCCAATTACTTCGCCCAAACCGAAGCCCTGATGAGAGGCCGCGGGCCCGAAGAGGCCGATGCCGTCATGAGCGCCAGGAATGTGCCCGAAAGCCTGCGGGACCGCCAGCGCCCGCACCGGGTCTTCGAAGGCAACAGGCCAACCAATTCCATCCTGCTCGACCGGGTCGACCCCTTCACACTGGGCCAATTGATCGCGCTTTATGAACACAAGGTCTTCGTTCAGGCCGTTCTCTGGGATATCAACCCGTTCGACCAATGGGGCGTTGAATGGGGCAAGGAACTGGCGGCGCAGATTCTCGAAACCTTACGCAACGGCGGCCACGACATTGACGTCTCATCCTCGAGCCAGGGCCTGATCGACCACTACAAGACGCACAAGGCCCAAAAGACCAAGAAAACGCCATGACTATCCGCCGTCTGCCGGAAACCGTCATCAACCGCATCGCCGCCGGTGAGGTTGTCGAGCGCCCGGCCTCGGTGGTCAAGGAACTGGTGGAAAACGCCATCGACGCAGGCGCCACGCACATCGACGTTGTCGTGCGCGACGGCGGCCAGACACTGATTTCCGTCACCGACGACGGCCGCGGCATGACGGCGGAGGAATTGTCCCTTTGCATCGAACGCCACGCCACCTCGAAACTGCCTGACGATGATCTGCTGACCATTCATACCCTCGGCTTTAGGGGCGAGGCCCTGCCTTCCATCGGCGCCGTAGCGCGCCTTGCCATCACCAGCCGCGCGGAGGGACACACGGACGTCTGGATCATCTCTGTCGACGGCGGCGACATTACCCCGCCCCAGCCGGCGGCGCTGAACCGTGGCACCCGGATCGAGGTGCGGGATTTGTTTTTCGCGACGCCTGCGCGGCTGAAATTCCTTAAAGCCCCGAAGACCGAACAGAGCCACGCCGTCGATGTGATCAAACGCCTGGCCATGGCCCATGCGGAGATCGGCTTCAGCTTCGGCGACGGCAGCCGGGATATTCTTAAATTTCCCACCATCAGCCAACGCATCGGCGGCGAGGATCCGCTGCTGGAGCGGCTCGGCGCGATCATGGGCCGGGACTTCCGCGACAACGCCATCACCATCGACGCCCGGCGCGAGGACGCCGTCCTCACCGGGTATGCGGGGCTGCCGACGCTCAACCGGGGCAACGCGCAGATGCAGTTCCTGTTCGTCAACGGCCGCCCGGTCAAGGACAAGCTTCTGTATGGGGCCTTGCGCGGCGCCTACCGGGAGTTTCTCGCCTCCGACCGCTATCCGCTGGTGGCCCTGTTTTTAGACCTTCCATCGGACGCCGTAGACGTCAACGTCCACCCGGCCAAGGCGGAGGTCCGCTTCCGCGATGCCGGGCTTGTCCGCGGCCTGATCGTCGGCGCGCTGAAACACGCGCTGGCGGAAGCCGGGCACAGGGCATCCACCACCGTCTCCGGGGCGGCGCTGGGCGCGGTCCGGCCCGGGGGAAATTATCCAAGTGGGAATTATCAAGGGGGAAGTTATGGCGGTGGAGGGATGCATTCCAGTGCTGGTTTGCGCGAACGCACCGATGCCTTTCACAGGCCCCTGCCCGGACTGGACAGGACACCCTCCGCACCCGGCGCAACGGAAGCGGCCCTGGAAGATATTCCGGAAGACTACCCACTCGGCGTCGCCCGCGCCCAGGTCCATGAAACCTATGTCGTCGCACAAACCGGAGACGGCATCGTTATCGTCGATCAGCACGCCGCGCATGAACGGCTGGTCCAGGAACGCATCAAGAGAGCGCTGGATATGGGCGGCGTCCAACGCCAGGGCCTGTTGATTCCGGAAGTCGTCGAACTGGATGAGGGCGCGGTGCACCGTCTCACGGAACGGGCCTCCGAACTGGCCGAACTTGGGCTTGTCCTGGAAGGTTTCGGCGACGGCGCCGTGATCGTTCGCGAGACGCCGGCGCTGTTGGGCGAAACCGACATCCAGGGCCTGGTGCGCGACCTCGCCGATGATCTGGCCGCCTACGGGGAAGACCTCAGCCTGAAACAAAAACTGGGCGACGTTTGCGCGACCATGGCGTGCCACGGCAGCGTGCGTGCCGGGCGGCGGCTCAACGGGGCGGAGATGAATGCGCTGCTGCGAGAAATGGAGTCGACGCCGCACTCCGGCCAATGCAGCCACGGCCGCCCGACATACGTGGAACTCAAACTCGCCGACATCGAAAAGCTGTTTGGACGGCGGTAATGCACATGCGGGCCGGGTCTCATGCTGATTGAATGGCTTCACCACCGGGCGACGCCGTGCGATCCCAAGCTCAAGCGCATGGGATACCTGAAGGAACTGATCGCGCTCGGCGCCCGTTACCGGCGCTGCCGCCATGCCTGGGCCCCGCATCTGGCGCTTTGCCAGAACCTTATCCTGCAATCCATGGACGGCATTCCCCATGGGCGGGTAACGGTTCTGGGTTCCGGTTTCCTGTTGGATATCCCGCTCAAGGCCCTCGCCGAAACCTTCGACGAAGTGGAGCTGGTTGATATCCTGCACATGCCGGAAGTAAAAAAACGCACCCGAGTTTTCCCCAACGTCCGGCTGGTGGAAACCGATCTCTCCGGCGTCGCCGACGCAACATGGGACTATATCGAACAGGGCCAAACCGGCCCCCTGCCCGCACCACGAATAAACGCCGGCTTTTGTGTCGATTCCGACCTTGTGGTTTCCGCCAACCTGTTGTCGCAGCTGCCGCTGACGCCCATGGGCTGGCTGAAAAAGAAGGGCTATGGCGAAGGCGACATCCAGACCTTCGCCCGCGCCGTTTTCGACCATCACCTGGAATTCCTCTCCGCCCTGCCGGGCCGGGTGTGTCTGATTACGGAAACCCGGCAGATGATCATGGACGGGGACGAAATCCTCGAAGAGATAGACCCCCTGTTCGGCGCGGACCTTCCGCTGAGCGGGAAAAAATGGATATGGAACGTCGCGCTTCGCCCCGAGGTCAACCGGAACATCGATCTGCGCTACCACATCACCGGGATTTCCGATTATTCAAACACCGGGGGATAACGGTTAACAACGCTCTCCATGGAAGGATATAATGGCTCCTTGCAACATAACGCCGCCAGCGCTTCGCTTTGTTAAACAGGAGTGTGCAAATATGTTTCGCCCTTCCTTATTTATCTTAGCCCTTTCCCTTTTTCTAATTTGCTTAAGCTTCCCCGGCAAAAGCGTACTTGCCTATGATTCCGGCAAATCCCTCCACACCTCAAACGAAACCTCGTCTCCTTCGGCCTCCCAAAACCGGGACGTCCTTCTGGCGAAACAGGGGGACCGCAAACGGAAAGGCTCGGGAAGAAAAAAAAGCAAAAAGGATGACGGCGGCGGTTCCGGGTCGAAATCCGAGCCCTGTACGGAATGCCAAGCGCTGGATGGGTTTGTTCCACCTGAAGAAATTTCCGATACAATCCGGATGATGGCCGGCAAGGGCAAAAAATTCGATAAATCAAAATCCGTCGAAATTCAGAAAGCCCGTGGCGGCATTGAGACGGGGCTGGAGGCCGACTTTATTGGCGGCGCCGAATGCCCGCAAATTGATAGCGAACAATGGGCCATCGACTACACCCACAAACGCGGCAAACCGGCCATCCATAAAGGGGTCGACATTCCTCAGCCAATCGGAACGCCGATCCTGGCTCTTGCCGCCGGAACAGTGGTGGGAAGTTTCATGAATGTGGGCAACATGAAAGGGATCGAGGTCATGCTCAGGCATACGCCCGAACAAACCGGCCTGCCGTACTGGACCTACACCCAATACACGCACCTGAGGGAACTGTCTCCCCTGCCCATCGGCGCGCAAGTTGAATTGGGCCAGTCTGTCGGCATAACCCACAACACCGGGAAAATGGGTAAGCGCATTCGCCGCGATGCCCTGCATTTGGCGATTCTTTATAGCGAGAGCCCCGAGTGGTCCAACGACGGGCGGTTCGTCATTCCCAAAGACAGCTACTGGATGGACCCTAATGCGTTTTACAGGTCGAAGGGACCGTATGATTCCCAGTCCTTGGAAGTATTGCCCAGCGACCAGAAATCGGTGCCCGTCCCTTACATGAAGCCGGACGGTTCATTTGTTCCGCCGGATACCAAACGCATTTGGCCTTATCCTTGCGAATAATTTTTTTGTGTTTCTATCAAAGAAATTAAAGGGAAATTAAATGTCGCGACACCACCCTCGTTGTTCGTCGCGGTGTATGTAAGGGGATAAAGGGGAATTATTAATGGATAAGTTTATCGCCCGAATCTCGCTCCTAGTGCTCGTTTTAGCTATCGCAACTGCGCAGCCTTCAATGGCGGCCATGGACTGTGTCGCAGAAACGCCCCTTCCGAACAACCTCGCTATGACACAGCCTGCCAGTGATGTTCCGCAGGCCCTTGCGCGTTACGTCGGCACTTGGGTCGGTGCTTGGCAAGACAGGGGGGGCGATGCCCTTTGCCACCGACTTGTCATTACGTCTATCGACGCAGCAGGCAGAGCCTATGGGATTTACAGCTACGGCACTTATGCCGGCTGGAATATCTCCCGTAGCAATTTCTTTAAAGTTCAAGGCGATATATTTGATCAAAAATTAGTCCTTGTTCAGTTTCCCAGTGGCAATCAGGCACGCTACTGGTTCTCGGGCGACAATTTACATGGACTGTACGAAACAAGCAGAGGGCAGACGTCTGATATCGTTCTCACCAGACAACATTAGGAACAAAATATTTGGGACGTCTTACACTCCCCGGCTTCTTACCTTAATCGGATCGTCAATTCTTCAGGGCGCGCTCTTGCCATATCGCAACAAGATCACCCTAGCCGCGCCGTAGGTGCGCTCGTCCAGGAGCTGGAAGCCCCGGGGCGGCTCGAACGCCTCCTTGGCCGCGACTTCGACCACGACGACCGAGCCGTCCGCCAGCCAGCCCTTGTCCTTCAACCCCAATAATGCCGGTACTGTCAGCCCCTGGTCATAGGGCGGGTCGAGAAACGCCAACAAGGCGGGCGCCTTGGCCACCCTGGGCGGCGGCGCCAGGCGGGCGGCATCCAGCTTCAGCATCGTCACCTCGCGGGCCAGGCCCAGGGGGCCGGTGTTTTTCCGCACCAGCGCCAATGCGCCCGCGTCGCTGTCGATGAAGACGCCGTGGCCGGCGCCCCGCGACATCGCCTCCAGGCCCAGCGCGCCGGTACCGCAAAACACGTCGAGCACCGTGACCCCGTCGATATCGAAATCCTCAACCCCGTGGGCGAGGATATTGAACACCGATTCCCGGACCCTGTCGGCGGTTGGACGCAGTCCTTTGCCATCCTTTTTTCCTATTGGGGGGGCCATCAGGGCGCGGCCCTTGAAGCGTCCGCCGACTATGCGCAACGGGGCCTCCTCATGGTTTTTTCCCCGCGGTGACTCCCGGCTTTAATTTTAGCGTCTTCCTTTTTCTGATACCCGTTCCTGTGGTCTTAACCGGTTTTTTCTTAGCCCAGCCCTTGGTCGGCTTTGCCCCCGCGCCCGTCTTTTTAGACTGCGGGCGGGGGGCGCCGCCGCCGGTCCCGCTCAATTGTTCGCGCAGCACCTTGCCGGTGACTTCCGCCGTTTGCCCGCGCGTCAGGTTGCCCAATTGGAACGGGCCATAAGCGACCCGGATCAACCGGTTCACCGTCAAACCCAGATGCTCCAGAACCTTGCGGATTTCCCGGTTACGGCCTTCCTGTAACGACATCGTCAGCCACGCGTTGGCCCCTTGCTGCTTGTCCAGTACCGCCTTGATGGAGCCGTAGGCGATCCCCGAAACGGAAATGCCGTTTTCCAGCTCTTGCAGTTTCGCCTCCACGACAGTGCCGTGCGCCCGCACCCGGTAACGCCGCGTCCAGCCCGTTTCCGGCAGTTCCAGCCGCCTGGCCAGTTCGCCGTCGTTGGTCAGCAACAACAAGCCTTCGGAATTCAGGTCCAGACGCCCGATGGAAATGACCCGGCCGATATTTTTCGGCAAGCGGTCGAATACGGTCGGGCGTCCCTCGGGGTCGTTGTGGCTGGTCACCAGTCCTGGCGGTTTGTGATAGCGCCACAACCGCATCGGCTGCTTCGAGGGCAGCGGTTTGCCGTCCACTTGCACGTTGCTGTCATCCGTCACCGTCACCGCGGGCGTGCTCAGGACTTTGCCATCCACCCGAACGCGGCCTTCCGCAATCCAGCGCTCGGCCTCTCGCCGGGAACACAGGCCGGCACGCGCCATCACCTTGGCGATCCGTTCGCCCTTTTCCGGCGACTCCGGGAGCGGCTGTTCGGGTTCTTTTTCCATCGCCGCACTCTATTCTGCGCCCCAGGCCCCGGCAAGCGCCCAGCCAAAATGAGGCGGCACCAGAACAAGAACATTTTATGTAAACAATATTGTAATTACACTTTATATTGGCAATTTATTGCCATATTTGGTTGCAATAATGTCAATTTTTATAATGAAATAAACACGTATATACACTGATTAATTTCAAGGCTTGTTTTTTCTGCCCCTTTGCGGCCCTTGACGCCAACCTTCGGCGCGGGCAGGCTTCAGCCATGAATGAGGACACTGCCCCCGAGCCGACACCCCCCCAGCCAACGCCAATGGACCTGGCGCTGCGCGAGGCGCGTTACGCGTCTGAGCGGGGCGAAGTGCCGGTCGGCGCGGTGATCGTCGACGCCGCCTCCGGACACCTGATCGCCACTGCCGGGAACCGCACGGAAGAGCGGGGCGACCCTACCGCGCACGCCGAAATGCTGGCGATCCGCGAAGCCACGGGCAACGAAGGCCAGCCACGGCTGGAAAACTGCGACATGTATGTGACGCTGGAGCCCTGCGCCATGTGTGCGGCTGCGATTTCCTTCGCCCGCATCCGCAGGCTTTATTTCGGGGCCTACGACCCCAAGTCCGGCGGCGTCGAGCACGGCGCGAAAGTATTCGAGCACGCCACCTGCCACCACAAACCCGAAGTCATCGGCGGTATGGGCGAAAGCGAGGCGGCGGGGCTGCTGAAGGACTTTTTCAAGGACAAGCGGTGAGCCGCCAGCCCCGCATTCCGCCCCGAAACCCCTTCCAGGACTAGGCTTCCCGCGCCAGCGGCAGGTTAACCAGCAGGTTTTGCGGTTTCAAGCGGACTTTCTTGTCCTCCGACATGGACAGCGCCATATAAACCGGCCGGCCTGAGATTTCGGCGCGCATCAGGCTGGGGTCGTCGAATTCCAGCCGAAACAGACTGAGGAGCCGGTCCATACGCTCCGGCGCGACCTCGGCTCCTTCGTAAAGCTCGTTGAGGAGCGCTGAGGAATCCCGGTCCAGCCCGACATGCCAGACCCAGCGTTCGTCGGCGATCTGCTGCACCGGCTGGATGGAGACACCGAGCTCCAAAAAATGGGCGATCCAGGCCTCCATCACCCGGCAC
Organism: Alphaproteobacteria bacterium; assembly: GCA_014382345.1. Lineage (GTDB taxonomy): Bacteria > Pseudomonadota > Alphaproteobacteria > Rhodospirillales > Casp-alpha2 > Casp-alpha2. The sequence continues at coordinate 26,611 of JACNJX010000037.1, read as the reverse complement.
AGCGCGTCCAGCCCCGGCCGTGCGAAGGTCAGGTCGAGGACCGTGTCGAAGCGTTCGTTGCGCGCCCAATACATGTCCGCCGTGTCCGGCAGCAGGACATCCAGTTCGACCTGTTTCGGTTTGACGCCGCTTTCGCTGACCAGGCGGCCCAGATTGCCCATGCCGCCGCTGGCAGCCAGCATTTCGATGACTTCCGTATCGCCCATCAGGATGGCCCCATCCTCGACGGTGGCGGTCTGTTCGCGAAACAAAAGCTCAGCCGCGCGGGCGCGGAAGGGATCGCTGACGCCGTCCAGAATATTGCGGACGATGACATGCGCCATCTGATCGAGAAACAGCGCCGGCAACGTTACGCCGCCCGACTGGAACAGACCCAGGTAACAGGCTTCAATGCTGCCCGTCTCCGCCAACCGGTCGCGAAAACCGAGCAGCACCTGATAGTTTTCCCGCGCGTCCGGATCGGCCAGCGCCGCGAGTTCCGCATCCGTAACCGTGCGGGCGGGAGCCTCCATCAGGCTGGCATACAGCGTCCGTTCGGCGTCGCACGATTCTTCCACCGGCGCCAGTTCAGGCCGAGCCAGATAGGCGCGCAGGAAATCGTCGGTCGCCACCAGGCGGCCGGCATCGTCGCGGTCCAGCAGCCGGAACCCGGAACTGGGCCATAGCTCGGACTTTTCCTGGCCGTCTTCCGTCATATCGGTCATTCAGGAGTTATGGCCGCTGATCTCGGCGTGCAGAGGCTTGGTTTCCTCGAACGCCGTGCGCTGCTCTTCCGACGACGGGGTCTGGTATTGGTCTTTCCACTCTGCGTAGGCCATGCCGTAGACGATTTCGCGGGCGTCGTCATAGGACATCTCAAGATCGCGTTCTTCCGCCGCTGCCCGGTACCATTTCGACAGGCAGTTGCGGCAGAACCCGGCCAGATTCATCAGGTCAATGTTCTGTACATCATTGCGCTTTTGCAGATGCTCGACCAGCCCGCGAAAGGCGGCGGCCTCGATTTCCGTACGCGTTTGATCGTCCATGGACAGTCTCCCCGGTTGGTGTGTTTTTTTGACTTAAGGTTATATAAGGGCCGGGCCGGCAAAAGCCAAGCAGAGGCCGGGCATCTTCAAGACATCAACAAAGCCTACCGTTTGATCGCCCGCCAGCCGATATCGCTGCGGCAGAAACCTTCCGGCCAGTCGATCCTGGCAACGGCTTCGTAGGCCCGCTTTTGCGCCGCCTTGACCGTTTTGCCCAGCGCCGTGACATTCAGCACGCGCCCGCCGTTGGCCAGGATGCGTCCTTCGTCTTCCATCGTACCGGCATGGAAGACCATCACGTCCTTGACCTCGCCGGCCTTGTCCAGGCCCTTGATCTCCGTGCCTTTTTCATAAGCGCCGGGATAGCCTTCGGCGGCCATGACCACGCACAACGCGGCCTCGTCGTGCCATTCGATTTTGTATTTGTCGAGACGGCCTTCGGCGCAGGCCAGTAACATATCCAACGCGTCGGACTTGAGCCGCATCATCAGCGCCTGGCATTCCGGATCGCCGAAGCGAACGTTGTATTCGATCAGCTTCGGCCCAGCCTCGGTAATCATCAGACCGGCATACAGCACCCCCTTGTAGGGCCGGCCGTCTGCGGCGGCGCCCCGAATGGTGGGGGTGATGATCTCGTCCATGATGCGCGCTTCCATCTCAGGCGTCACGACCGGCGCCGGGCTGTAGGCGCCCATGCCGCCGGTGTTGGGGCCTTCGTCGCCGTCAAAGACCGCCTTGTGGTCCTGGGCGGTGACCAGGGGCAGCGCCACCTTCCCGTCGACCAGGGCAAAGAAACTGGCTTCCTCGCCGGCCATCATTTCCTCAATCACGACTTCGGCACCGGCATCGCCGAACGCGGATTCGGTCATGATGTGGTCGATCGCGGCATAGGCCTCGTTAACGTTGCGGCACAGGATCACGCCCTTGCCCGCCGCCAGGCCGTCGGCCTTGACGACGATGGGCGCGCCATGGATGCGGATGTACTCCTTGGCCGCGTCCGGCTCGTTGAAACGCGCGTACTCCGCCGTGGGAATCAAATACTTGGCGCACAAATCCTTGGTCAGGCCCTTGGAGCCTTCATATTCCGCAGCCAGGGCACTGGGGCCGAAGGCTTTGATGCCCGCCGCTTCCAGACGGTCCACCAGCCCCGCCACCAGCGGGCCTTCGGGGCCGACGACAACGAAATCGACGCCGTTATCGGCAACGAAGCCCAGGATGCCGTCCAGGTCTTCGGCGGCAATGGGCACGCTGACCGCGACCTGGTCAATGCCGGCGTTACCGGGTGCGCAATACAACTCGTCGCACTCCGGAGACTTTGCGATAGCCCAGCACAGTGCGTGTTCACGTCCGCCCGATCCGATTACCAGAACCTTCATCAGCAGCCTCTTCCCTCACGTATTGCCTGATTATTACGCTTTGACGCGTATTTCCGTATGCCACGCGATATACCATACTGTCATCATGATTGAACACACATCCAGCATTGTCCATGACGAGAAGCTTGGCCTTGACGGGGGTCAAGGACTACCGGTCCTGAGCGTGGCTGAAATTTCGTCGCTGCTAAAACGCACCGTCGAAGACACCTTCGGCCAGGTCCGGGTTCAGGGCGAAATTTCCGGCTTTAAGCGGGCCGCGTCCGGACATTTGTATTTTACCCTCAAGGACGAAACGGCGGTCATCGACGCAGTGTGCTGGCGCGGCACGGCAGCCGGGCTCGGCGTTTCGCCTGAAGACGGCCTTGAGGTCGTCGTCACCGGACGGCTGACCATCTATCCGGCGCGCTCGAAATACCAGATCGTCGTCGACGCCATGGAGGTCGCAGGCGAAGGGGCGTTGCTGAAACTGCTGGAAGAACGTCGCCGCAAACTGGCGGCGGAGGGGTTGTTCGACCTGGACAGCAAACAGGAATTGCCTTTCCTGCCCGAGGTCATCGGCGTGGTGACGTCGGAAACCGGGGCCGTGTTCCGCGACATCCTGCATCGCCTGAGCGACCGATTCCCGCGCCGCGTCCTGTTGTGGCCGGTGACGGTCCAGGGAGACGCGGCCCCTGGGGAAATTGCCGCCGCCATCGAAGGCTTCAATGCGCTGGATGGCAAAGGCAAAAAGGATTTACCCCGTCCCGACATCTTGATCGTGGCCCGCGGCGGCGGCAGCCTCGAGGATCTAATGGCGTTCAACGAAGAGATCGTCGTCCGCGCGGCCGCCGCCAGCACCATTCCCCTGATTTCCGCTGTCGGCCATGAGACCGACACCACACTGATCGATTTTGCGTCCGATGCGCGTGCGCCGACGCCGACGGCGGCTGCCGAGATGGCGGTGCCGGTCCGGGCCGATCTTGTCGCCCAGGTGGAAGACGACGGGGCCAGATTGTTGAATTCCGTGACGCGGCTGGTCGATGACGGGCGCAGGCACCTGGATGCCATGGCCCGGGGGCTGCCGGACCTGGGCCGGCTGATCGGCGATTTCAGCCAGCGGCTGGACGACTGGACGGAACGATTGATCAATGCCGTGCGCTTCGGACTCGATGGCCGGCGCGCCGAACTGGCCCGGCTGGCCGCCGAAATTCCGAACCCCCAGCAGCAGCTGGAACACGCCAAGGGCCAGTTGAAACGTGAAGTTCGGGCGCTCGAGGCGGCGGGCCGGACCATTGTCACGGAACGCCGGAGGAACCTGAAACAGGCGAGCGCCCTTTTGGAGAGCTTCTCCTATCAGCGGGTTCTGGAACGAGGCTTTGCGCTGGTGACGGGCGGGGAACAGATGGCCATCGATTCGGTCCATAAGCTGTCGCCCGGTATGGGTGTTTCCATGCGCTTCCATGACGGCGAAGCCGGCGCCACCGTAAACGGCAACGCCCCAACCGAAAAGAAAGGCGGCCCTCATAAGAAAAAGAAACCGAAAGACAGCGGCGACGATCCGCAGGGGACGCTGCTGTGACGGGCTTGAGGACAGCCACGGGTATATGTCTGGCTGGGTTTTTCTCCATCGCCATTTTGCCAAGCCCCGCCCCGTCCGGGGAATTGCGTCTGGACGGGCCGCTGGTGCAAGGCGGGCTGGTAATCGGAAAAACCCTTCCCGGTGCCCGCGTCGCCATTGACGGCCGCGCCGCCCGGGTGTCGGAGAAAGGAATTTTCCTGATCGGCTTCGGCCGCGACGCCGGCCCAAAGGCGACGATCCACATCCAATATCCCGATGGCGGAGAAGCCCGAAAGACCGTTAAAATAAAAAAACGAACCTTTAAAGTGCAGCGCATCAACGGCCTTCCGTCCCGCAAGGTCACGCCCAAGCCCGAAGATCTGGCCCGGATCAAACGGGACAATGCCGGTATCGCCGGTGTTCGCCGCCTGGACACGCCCGCCGCCGGATTTGCGTCGGGGTTTCAATGGCCCGTGGCGGGGCCGGTCTCCGGCGTGTTCGGCAGCCAGCGTATCCTCAACGGTAAACCCAAAAGCCCCCACAACGGCGTCGACGTGGCGGCGCCCCGGGGAACCACCGTCACCGCCGCCGCCGCCGGCACCGTGGCGCTGACGCATCCAGACATGTTCTACACCGGCAAAACGGTCATGATCGACCACGGCCACGGGCTGTCTTCGGTCTATGTGCACATGGATAAAATTCTGGTTCGCAAGGGTCAGCGGGTGCACAAGGGAGCGCCGATCGGCGTCGTCGGCAAGACCGGGCGCACCACCGGCCCGCATCTGCACTGGGGCGTGAGTTTGTTTAACGTGCACCTGGACCCGGCTTTGCTGGCCGGGCCGATGCCGGATTCCGCGCCTCGGAAAGGCGGCTAAGTTGAATAAAATACCGAAAAACCGTATAGTGTCCCGGCGTAGACATTCTCAAACAGGGGACTGCCCGATGCGTACACTTTCTTTAGCCGCCTTCGCCGCGCTCTATGCCTTCGCTCTTGCCGGCCCGGCCACCGCCGACCCCAAATGGGGCTGGGGGGACTGTGACCACAAGTCCACCCTTTCCGTTGAAAATGAACAGGGCACGGACCAGTCCGTCGCCGAAAACCCGGCGCCGGAACCCGCCAAACCGCAAACTGAAAACTAAGCCCTTTTTTGAAAACCTGATGGTTTTCAGCGGCCGGTTCGACCGGCCGTTTTTTTATGCGCCGTTTTCCCCGGCTTCATCGATCGGCCAGCGATTATGCAGCCACAACCACTGTTCCGGTGTTTCGCGCACCCATTGTTCGATAAGGGCATTAACCTGTTTCATGTTCTGGGCTACGTCGGCCTGATGATCGCCGGTGCGGACAAGCGTCAATGGCGGAAAGACCGTCAGGCGAAACCGCGCGCCGCGCAACCGCGTGATCCTGGCCGGCACCACCGGGCAGTCATAACGAAGCGCCAGTTCCGCCAGGGCCGGGGCGGTCATCACGTCGCGGCCGAAAAAAGGCACGGGAATGCCGTCGTTCATTTTCTGATCCACCAGCATGCCCAGATGGCGGCCGCCTTTGAGAGATTTCAATAGCGCCCGCGCGCCGGAGGCCCCCTTGGGAATCAACGCCCCTTCGACGGCGGCCCGGCCATGTTGGTAGAGCCATTCCACTAGGCGATTGTTGGCCTCCCGATAGATCCGGTCCAGTGGCACACCGCGCTGAGTGGCACCCAGGGAGACGATCTCCCAATTGCCGATATGCCCGGAAAAGAAAATGCCGGATTGGCCGTCCTCGCGTAGCAGGTCAATGTATTCCTCGCCGACAAGCTCCACCCGCCCGTCGTCCCCGCCGACGACGATGGTGTTCAAATGCGGATATTCCGCCGCGACCCGGCCCAGGTTGTCCCACATGCCGCGAACGATTTCCGCGATTTCGGCCTTGGACTTTTCCGGATACGCCGCCGTCAGGTTGCGGACCGCACGGCCGGAAAGGGTGGTATGCGGGCCGATGGTCCGCGCCAGCCCACCGCCCAGGGCCGATGCCATGTCGATAGGAAGGATTCGGAACACCGTATAGACCACCACCGCCGCCATTGCCTGTAGCGGGTGGAAGACATATCGGTTCAGGGGGTTTGGAATACGGAGCATGACGGGTATCAGTCACTAAACAACGGGCGCAAGGCCGCGTCCAGGGATGTTTCGTCCTCCCATTCCAGAAACAGGCTCACGACGGAAACCCCGTCAAGGTCCATCGCCGAAAGCCGGGCCGCGTCCTTTTCCGTCGTCACCAGCCGGGCGTTCCGGTTTTCCGCCTCGCCCTTGAGACGGCTTATTTCCTCCTTGGTGAATAGGTGGTGGTCATCAAACCCATGCGCCGATTCAACCACGCAACCGGCCTCTTGCAGGGTATGGAAAAACTTTTCCGGGTTGGCGATGCCGGCAAAGGCAACCACGCTTTTCCCCTCCAGCTCCGCCGCCTCGGGGCCGGGCCGGGGCCAAACCTGCAACAACGGCAAGGAGGAGGCTTTGATGGCGAGGCCAACGCCCGAGTCATCCTGCCCGACCAGCACCACGCCGTCGGCACGCTTAAGGGCGGACCCGACAGGTTCACGCAGGGGTCCTGCCGGAAGCGCATGCCCGTTGCCGAAACCGTATTCGCCATCAACGACCAGCAAGGACAGGTCCTTGGCTATGGAAGGATTCTGGAACCCATCATCCATGATGACGACGTCCGGGGAACCGTCCCCGGCTGCCGCGGCAAGGCCCCTGGCGCGGTCCCCGGCGGCCCAGGTCGGCGCGACCCGCGCCAGAAGCAGGGCTTCATCGCCGACGTCCAGCGCCGTGTGGGTTTCCGGATCAACCCGGACCGGACCGGCCAGACGGCCGCCATAGCCACGGGTGAGAAAGCAAACCTTGCGGCCCTGAGCAATGAACCGCCGGGCCAGATTCAGCGCCACCGGGGTCTTGCCGGCCCCGCCGGTCACGAAATTACCGATGCACAGGACAGGCACGGGGGCCTTGACGGGCCGGGACAGGGCGAAACGAAGCCGCACCACAAGACCGTAAAACCATCCCAGCGGGGCCAGGATTCCACCGAGAGCTCCGCCCTTTCGGCGCCAGAAATCAGGGGCCTGCATGGGAATGGTCCTTGTGCAGACTATGTTCAACGAACGGCCCCAACGCAACAACAACCGCATCCAGGACCCCGGCCTCCGTCACCACCATGGATTTTGCGGCCCCGGCCGTATTGAGGCGTTCGGGAAAGCGCACAGGGCCTTCCCTGCCGCGCATCCTGCGGCGCCACAGATAGAGCCGAATAAAGGGCGCGCCGCGAAGAAAAACCGTGCGATACAAAACCAAAATCATAGCGCCCCACCTTCGCTGGACGCATTGGAAACGGGCGCAGGTTCCACCGGAGTCCGGCCGGTTTGTCGGTCCGCTTCGGCGGTCACGGCATTCAGAGCATCTTCGACCCGGCGGCGGGCGGTTTCCTCGTCCTGGGGGGCGGCATCGCGGGCAACGGTGATTGGCTCACCCCACACCAGAACCCGGCGTCCAAACGGCCAAGCGAGAAGGAAGCGGTCCCAGGAAGACAGGCACCGCCCGCCGGTAGAGCCGAATGCCACAGGAATGATGGGCGCACCGGACAACCGGGCAATACTTATGATGCCTTCGCTGGCCCGCATCCGGGGGCCACGCGGCCCGTCCGGCGTGACTCCGACGTATTCCCCGTTTTTCAAAATCTTGACCAATGTACGAAGTGCCGACGCTCCGCCCCGGGAAGACGACCCCGTCACCGATTTGATGCCGAAATGGCTTACCGTGCGCGCCAGCAATTGGCCATCTTTATGATGGGAAATCAGCGTGTGTATGGTTTTTCCATGATCCCAGGAATACGGCATCATCAACAGCCTGCCGTGCCAGAATGCCAGAATGAAGGGTTTGCCGTCGCGCCAGAACCGTTCAGGGATTTCGCCGCCGATGACCCGCCATGCCCCCGTAACATAGACCAGACGAATGTAGAGCGACGCCAGCCAGCAGGATACGCGGCGCACGGCTTCCGATTGCAGAAATCGTTTCAATGGCCTCACGTTGAAGCCCCCCGCCTTCGTACTCAGGCGTCCGCCGTCTGGACGGCGTCCACGGGCGGCGCGTCCTCGGCGAATTGCAGATTATAGAGCCGTTGATAGGCCCCGCCCTGGGACATTAATTCTTCATGGGTGCCCTGTTCGGCCACCCGCCCCTCGTCGATGACATAGATCAGATCGGCGCCGGTGACCGTGGACAAACGGTGCGCAATGACCAGCGTCGTTCGTCCGGTCATCAGCGTGGCAAGCGCCGCCTGCACCTGGCGTTCGGATTCCGTATCCAGGGCCGACGTCGCTTCATCGAGCAACAGTATCGGGGCGTTCTTCAGCATGGCCCGGGCGATGGCGAGCCGCTGGCGCTGCCCGCCCGACAGTCTCACGCCCTGCTCGCCGACCAGGGTGTCGTAGCCGTCCGGCAAGTCGAGGATGAAATCATGGGCGGCGGCGTTGCGGGCGGCTTCGAAAATTTCCTCATCGCTCGCACCGGCGCGGCCATAGGCGATATTGGCACGGACCGTATCGTCGAACAGGGTGATTTCCTGACTAACCAGGGCGACGTTGGCAAACAGCGAGGCAAAGGTGATATCGCGAACATTGATCCCGTCCACGCTGACACTGCCTTCGTCCACGTCATAGAAGCGTGGGATCAGGTTGAGGATCGTTGTCTTGCCGGCACCGGACGAGCCGACCAGCGCCACCCGTTTGCCGGCCGGAACCTCAAGGGAAATACCGCTCAGGGCCGGCCTGCCGTGGGCATAGGAAAACCGGACGTCGTCCAGCCGGATATCGCCCTTCACGTCCGTCAACCCGGACGCTCCCGGCTTTTCAAGGATCGCCGGCGCCGTGTCGAGCAGCTCGAACAGCCGTTGCGCCCCGGCCAGGCCTTCCTGGAGACTGGCGTTCAGATTGGCCAGCCGCTTCATCGGCTCATAGGCCAGCAACAACGCCATGATGAACGAGAAAAATGCGCCCGACGTTGTTTCCCCGTCAATCACCCGGTGCCCGCCGTAAATGATAACCACGCAGACCGCCACCCCGCCTAAGGATTCCATGATCGGGCTGGACATGGAACGGGTGCGTGCGGATTTGAGGTTCAGCTTGCAGATGCGCCCTACGATGTCGTTGATCCGGCTTTTTTCATAGCTCTCCATGCCGTAGGCCTTGACCACGCGGATGCCCTGGAAAGTCTGCTCCAACAAGGTGGTGAACAGACCCATTTCCTCCTGGGTATTGGCCGTAACCTTACGCATGCGCCGTCCCAGCCGCAGCACCGGAAGCGCCGCCAAGGGGAATATGAAAATCGAGATCGCCGCCAGTTGCCAGTCCTTGAGAAACATCACGGCGATAAGCCCTATAAACGACAACAGATCCTTTCCAAACCCGGTCAACACGTTCGACACCGCAACGCGCATCTGATTGATGTCGACGGTGAAGCGCGAAATCAGTTTGCCGGTGGAATTGTTATGAAAAAAGCCGATATCCATACGGGCCAGATGCGCGAACAGCCGGTTCTGGGTATTGGCGATGATTTGGAAGCCGACGAAACTCATCAGCACAGACTGGCCGTAATTGGCAAAACCCTTGATCAAAAAGGTAGCGAGCACGGCCGCGCCAAGGGGCCAAAGCATATCCCGGTTTTCGGCGATAAAGACCTCGTTGACCACGGGTTCCATCAGCCAGGCGCTGAAAGCCGTCGTCGCCGCCATCAAGGCCATGCAAAGCACGGCCAGCAAAATCCAGCCGAAATAAGGCCGGATGCTTTCGCGCCAGAGGCGCAGCATCAGGACATGGGTCGATTCGTGTTCTTGCGGCATATTTTCGCTTGTCGCGCTCAAGGTTTAGGGTCCCGTTCTGAACGAAGCGGACACTAACACGCGGCGCATGTTTGCGCCAACGTCTGGCGCGGGTTCAGCGCCCGGCAACCGTCATGCCTTCGACGCGGATCGTCGGCGCATTGGTTCCATAGCGGAACTCCAGATCATCGGCCGCTGTCAGGTGAGCGAACATGTCCACCAGGTTGCCGGCAATGGTCAATTCGCTGACCGGAAAGGCTTTGACCCCGTTTTCGATCCAGAACCCACTGGCGCCCCGGCTGTAGTCGCCGGTCACGCCGTTGATCCCGAACCCCATCAGTTCGGTGACGTACAGACCATCCTTGATGTCGGCGATCAGCGCATCCGGGGAAACGGAGCCGGCTTCCAGATACAGGTTTGTCGTCGACGGCGACGGTGGCGATGACGTGCCACGGGACGCATGCCCGGTGGTTTCCAGACCCAATTGGCGGGCCGAGCGCAAATCCATAATCCAGGACTTCAGAACGCCGCCCTCAACCACATCCAGCCGTTTCGTCCCGACCCCTTCGCCGTCGAAATTTTTCGAGCGCAAGCCGCGCACCCGAAGCGGATCATCGACAATGGTCACGCCGTCGGGAAACAGTTTGTCGCCCATTTTATCCTTTAAAAACGTCGTGCCGCGGGCGACGGAGCTTCCGTTGGCGGCGCTGGACAGGTGACTGATAAGGGAAATGGACACCCTTGGGTCATAGACCACCGGCACTTGGGCGGATGCGGCCTTTCGCGGGTTCAGGCGCCGCACCGCCTTTTCCCCCGCCGAACGGCCGATGTCTTCCGGCGCAGGAAGGTCCTCGCCATGAACCGTGGTGATATAATCGTAATCCCGCTCCATTTCGGTGCCTTCGCCGGCCAGCACCGACGCGCTGATGGAATGGTGAGACCCGGACCGGGTCTGTCGGAAGCCATTGGATCCGACGAGGGCAATGCGCGAAAGCCCCCAACCTGCTTCGGCCCCTTCCGAATTGGTGACGCCCTTAACGGCACGGGCGGCGTCTTCGGCGGCGGCGGCCCGTTCGGACAGGGTTTCCGGATCGGGCTCCGTTTCATCACAGCTATCGAGGTCCGGAAATTCCGCCGCCAGCTGCTCCGGCGCCGCCAACCCGCAGAACGGGTCCTCGGGCACGGATTTGGCCATGGCAACGCAACGGCCTACCAGTTCGTCTATAGCATCCCCGCTGGTATCCGAAGACGACACCATGGCCTGGCGCGAGCCGATAAGGACCCTGAGACCGAGATCGGTGTTTTCGGAACGGACCAGATTCTCCCGCTCGCCCAGCCGCTGGCTAATGGACAGGGAAACGCCTTCCATAAATACGCCGTCTGCGGAGTCGGCTCCGGCGGCAAGGGCCTTGCCGATCAATCCATCCAGAAGGGACAAGGCATCAATTTTTTCATTCATTCGTTTTTATACCGTTGGGAAATTGGGCCTGGAAAAGACACGATTCCGATGGCCACAAAAGAAAAAAGACCAATTTCTTGTGAAAAGAGTTGAGGTGTTCTCAAGATCGGAGAAAGATACCATATCAATTTAGAACGTTTCGATTAAGTTTTTTGGGTCTAACCCTTATTAATTATATTCATGGTTGCTTGACGTCCTATTGGGAAGATCATGCCTAGGCAGGAACCCGTAAAGCAAGACCCCGCTGCGCCCCATCAACGCCAGGAATTGGGCTCCGCCGTCGTGCGCTTCGCGGGCGACTCCGGCGACGGCATCCAGTTCACGGGCAGCCAGTTCACGCAATCCACGGCGATGTCCGGAAACGACCTTGCGACGTTTCCGGATTTCCCCGCCGAAATCCGCGCCCCCGCGGGCACCACGTTCGGCGTTTCGGCGTTCCAGATCAATTTCGGCGCTGAAACCATCCGCACCTCCGGCGATGAATGCGACATGGTGGTGATCATGAACCCCGCGGCCCTCAAGGCCGAATTGCCGGAATTGAAACCGGGCGGCCTGATCATTGTCGACACCGGCACTTTTTCCGAAAGGAATCTGCACAAGGCCCATTACGACGATAATCCGCTGGAAAACGATTCCCTTGCACCTTACCGCGTCATCAAACTGGACATGACGGCCATGACCCTGGAGGCGGTCAAGGACTTCGGCCTTGGCAAGAAAGGCGCGCTTCGCTGTAAAAACATGTGGGCGCTCGGGTTCGTGTACTGGATGTATGACCGCAGCCGCCAGCCGACCATCGACTGGCTGAACGAGAAATTCGCCAAACTGCCGGACGTGGCGGCCGCAAACATCGCCGCCCTGAACGCCGGGCATGCCTTCGGGGAAACGGCGGAAATGCCCCATGACCTGCACGGGTTCTCCATCGGGCATGCCGACATCGCACCCGGTGAGTATCGCACCGTGACCGGAGCCGAGGCCCTGACCTGGGGACTGGTCGCCGGAGCGAAGCTTGTGGGCTTGAAAATGACGTTCTGTTCGTACCCCATCACGCCGGCGACATCGATCCTGCATTACCTGTCGAACCTGATGGAATACGACATCGTCACCTTCCAGGCGGAAGACGAAATTGCCGCCATCTGCTCGGCCATCGGTGCGTCCTATGCGGGCTCGCTGGGCGTGACTTCCAGTTCCGGGCCCGGCATCGCGCTGAAAGGCGAAGCCATGGGGCTCGCCATAAGCGCCGAGTTGCCGTTGATAATCCTCAATTCCCAGCGCGCCGGCCCATCCACCGGCCTGCCGACCAAGACGGAACAATCGGACCTGTACCAGGCCGTTTTCGGCCGCAATGGCGACAGCCCGCTGGCCGTGCTGGCGGCGCGTTCGCCTTCGGATTGCTTTAACGTCGCCATCGAAGCCATCCGCATCGCCGTCACCTACATGACGCCGGTGATCCTGCTGACCGACGGATACATCGGCAATGCGGCGGAACCCTGGCTGATCCCCGATATGGACACCTATGAACGCACGCCCGTGTCGTTCCGGACAGACCCGGAAGGCTTCAAGCCGTACCTGCGGGATGAAAGGACCCTGGCCCGGCCGTGGGCGCTCCCCGGTACGCCGGGACTGGAACACCGGATCGGCGGGCTGGAGAAGGATTCCGAAACCGGGCACATCTCCTATGATCCGGAAAATCACCAGAAAATGACAAATTTGCGCATGGCCAAGATCAACGGCATCGCGGAATCCCTGCCCCTGCAAACGACGGAAGAGGGCGCGGACAAGGGCCGGATGGCGGTGGTCGGCTGGGGGTCCACCTATGGCTCCATCAACCGCGCCGTCAGCGCCCTTCGCGACGAAGGGATGGACGTATCCCATATCCACCTGCGCCACATTTGGCCGTTGCCGAAAAACCTTGGCGACCTGCTGGCCGGGTTCGAGCAGATTCTGGTTCCGGAAATGAATACCGGCCAACTGAAGACCCTGCTCCGCGACCAATACCTGGTCGATGCCCAGGGCCTGAACAAGGTTTCCGGACAGCCCTTCAAAATCGCCGAGATCGAAAGCGCCATCCGCGACAGGCTGGAGAACTGACATGAATGTCGTCACGCCGCCCGAAAAACTCAGCCCTAAGGATTTTGCCACCGACCAGGAAGTGCGCTGGTGTCCGGGGTGCGGGGACTACGCCATTTTGAAGGCCATGCAGCGGACCCTGGCCGACATCGGCGTCACAAAGGAAAATACGGTTTTCGTCTCCGGTATCGGGTGTGCGGCACGCTTCCCCTACTACATGGCGACCTATGGCTTTCACACCATTCATGGCCGCGCGCCGGCCATCGGCACCGGGGTCAAGCTGGCCAACCCGGAGCTGGATGTCTGGATCGTCAGCGGCGACGGCGATGCGCTGTCCATCGGCGGCAATCATCTCCTGCATGTCCTGCGCCGCAATGTGAACCTGCAAATTCTCCTGTTCAACAACGAGATATACGGCCTGACCAAAGGGCAGTATTCGCCGACGTCGCGAGCCGGCACCCGGTCCCCGTCCACGCCCCTGGGCTCCATCGAAAAACCGGTTTCCGCCGCCGCCCTGGCCCTTGGCGCGGGCGCGCGCTTTGTCGCCCGCTCCGTCGACACCATGCAGGCGCATCTTCCCTACGTCTTCCAGCGTGCCCACGAACACAAAGGAACCTCGTTCGTGGAAATTTTCCAGAATTGCATCGTCTATAACAACGGGGTGTTTTCGCAATTTACCGACAAGGAAATCGCCGACGACAACGAAATCGTCCTTGAGCACGGCAAGCCCCTGATATTCGGCAAGGAGAAAAACCTGGGGCTCCGCGTCAAGGCCGGGTTCTTCGATCTTGAGGTCGTCACCATCGGCCAAAACGGCATCACGGAAGCGGACATCCTGGTCCATGACGAGACCAACCGGGCGTTGGCCAACATGCTGGCGTTGATGGAACCCCCCCTGTTTCCGGTCGCCATCGGCGTTTTGTACTGCCAACCGGCGCCCAGCTATGATGACGGTGTCAAGAAGCACAAGGACGAGGCCAAGGCACAGGGAAGCGGGGGCGACCTGAATGCGCTCTTGCGGCGGGGGCACACCTGGACCATAACCGATTAGTCGAAGACACCGTGACAAGAAGGGGGAATAATGCCGGTTAGCGTCGCCATTGTCGGCTCCGGCCCAGCCGGGTTTTACACCGCGGCCGCCCTAGCCGATTCGGTCGATGATGTGCAAATCGACATCATCGAACGTTTGGCGGCGCCCTATGGCCTGGTCCGTGATGGCGTTTCCCCCGATCACCAGACGACCAAGAACATTTGCAGGAAATTCGAGAAAACGGCGATGCTGGAGTCCGTTCGGTATTTCGGCAACGTGGATATCGGACGCGATGTAAAGCTTGCCGAACTTCGCGAGATCTATGACGCCGTCGTTCTTGCCGTCGGCGCGCCACAGGACCGCGCCCTGGACATTCCGGGGACCGATAAGGCCGGCGTCATCGGCGCCGCCTCGTTCGTGTACTGGTATAACGGGCATCCGGATTACCGGAACATTGCTCCGGACCTTGATGTCTCCGCCGCCGCTGTCATTGGCGTTGGCAATGTCGCCATGGATATTGCCCGGATGCTGTGTCTATCCGAAGCCGAGCTGGCGGCCACGGACCTGCCCGAATATGCGGAAACGGCCATCAACGAATCCCCGCTGACCGACGTATACATGTTGGGGCGGCGCGGGGCGGCCGACGCCAAATTCACCAACGTGGAATTGCGGGAATTGGCGGGAATGGACGAATGCACCCCCGTGGTCCGAACCGAACAGCTGCCCGATGGGGTCGAGGGCGATTACTCGGATCGGGACAAGCGTCTCCGGGAGCGCAACCTTGAAACCCTGTGGGAATATTCCGTGCTCGATGCCGATGCCAAATCCAAGCGCATACATTTGGAGTTCAATGCGTCGCCTGTGGAAATCCTCGGCCAGGACCGCGTTGAAGGGATTCGCCTGGAACGCACGAAGGTTGAAGACGGCCGCGCCGTCGGCACGGGGGAGTTTTTTGACATTCCCTGCGGCCTGGTTGTTGCTGCCATCGGTTATCACGGCGCCCCCATTGAGGGCGCCCCCTTTGACGAAAAACGGGGCATCATTCCCAACGAAGACGGCCGGGTCGGAGAAGGGCTGTACGCCGCCGGGTGGATCAAACGCGGCCCGACGGGCGTGATCTCATCCAACCGTCCCGACGGCGTTAGCGTCGCCGAACACCTCCGCGATGACTTCTCCGATGGCGGAAACAAACCGGGACGCCAGGCCTTCAAAACGATGCTGCAAGACCGCAATATCCGGGCCGTCAGTTTCGAAGACTGGAAGAAAATCGAGGCGGCGGAACTTGCCGGTGCGGAAGGGAGCCGCCCGCGCAAAAAGTTCGTTGTCATTGAAGACATGCTGGCCGTTCTGGATTAATCCTGAAGAACCGCCATGATCCGGGAACACGATACATGAGTAAGAAAAAGTACGCCGGTGACAAAACGCCCCAGGAGACCTGGGACCTATTGGCCGAAAACCCAAACGCGCAAATGATAGACGTGCGCACGGATGCCGAATTCGTCTATGTCGGCAGCCCCGA
Organism: Alphaproteobacteria bacterium; assembly: GCA_014382345.1. Lineage (GTDB taxonomy): Bacteria > Pseudomonadota > Alphaproteobacteria > Rhodospirillales > Casp-alpha2 > Casp-alpha2. The sequence goes on along the minus strand of JACNJX010000037.1, from coordinate 10,750 downwards.
TCTCTCAAGCCTCGGCAAGGAACCCCTGCAGGTGTACTGGAAGATATTTCCGGCCATGACCGTTAATCCGGACTTCGTCGCCCAGACGGTTCAGGCCCTAGGCCCCGGTGCCGGCAAAGACACCCCCTTGTTGTTCCTGTGCCGCTCGGGCATTCGCTCGCTTCATGCGGCGGAAGCCATGACGGCGGCCGGCTGGACTGCGTGCTTCAACGTCACCAGCGGTTTCGAGGGAGACAAGAACAAGAAAAAACACCGGGCAACGGTCAACGGCTGGCAAGTTGACGGACTGCCCTGGAAACAAAAGTAGCCCACCAGCCCCCGCTACCCACCGGCCTTGGCCAGCGCCCGGTCGAGGTCTTCCTTCAGGTCTTCGGCGTCTTCCAGGCCTACCGACAGCCGGATCAGGCCATCGGAAATGCCGAGGATTTGTTTTTCCTCGGCGCTCAGTTTCTGATGCGTGGTCGTCGCCGGATGGGTGGCGAGGCTTTTGGCGTCGCCCAGATTGTTGGAAATATCGACCATATCCAGTCCGTTCAGCAACCGGAAGGCCGCGTCCTTGCCGCCGTCCACCTCGAACGACACCACGGTGCCGCCGGCGCTCATCTGGGTCATGGCCAGGGCGTGTTGCGGGTGGCTTTCCAGGCCGGGATAGAGAACCTTTGCGATCCCCTCCTGCTCGTTCAGGAATTCGGCAACGGCGAGGGCATTCTCCGAATGGCGCGCCACCCGAAGGTCCAGGGTCTCCAGACCCTTCAGCAGCACCCAGGCGTTGAAGGGACTAAGCGTCGGTCCGGTGTTGCGAAAAAACGGCACCAGGGAATTTTCCACGAAATCCTCATTGTTGGTCAGGATCGCACCGCCCATGGTCCGCCCCTGGCCGTCGATATGCTTGGTCGCCGAATACATGACGATATCCGCGCCCAGTTCCAGCGGGTGCTGCAATACCGCCGTCGCGAACACGTTGTCGATGACGACCAGGGCGCCCGCTTCGTGCGCCAGATCGCTGACCGCCCGGATATCGATCACCTCGAGACACGGGTTGGAAGGCGATTCCAGAAACACGCACTTGGTCTTGACCGATAACGCCTGCTTCCATTGCTCCAGATCGGTGCCGTCCACCAGCACGCTTTCAACGCCGAACTTGGGCAGGATTTCCTTGATGATATGCAGGCACGACCCGAACAGCGCACGCGACGCGACGACCCGGTCCCCGGCCTCGAGCTGGCTGGCCAGTGAGGCGAACACCGCCGCCATGCCGGAGGACGTCGAAACGCATGTCTCCGCGCCTTCCAAAAGGGCCAGGCGTTTTTCGAACATGGCAACGGTCGGGTTGCCGTAGCGCGAATACATGTAGCGCTCGACCTCGCCGGCAAAGGCCTGTTCAGCTTCTTCCGCCGATCCGTAGACATACCCCGACGTCAGGAACAGGCCTTCGCTGGTTTCGCTAAAGGGAGACCGCTCCGTTCCGCCCCGTACCAAACGGGTCGCCTGACGCCACTGATCCGAATTCGTTTTTTTCTCTGCCATGAGAACTCTCCATCACATGCCGGCCCGGCATAAAAAAGCCCCAACCGCGCGGGTCAGGGCTATGGACAGCTCCGACCTTTTAGCGGTTTTTTTAACGTGGGCGCAAGCCGGTCGACCAAATCACCACGTAACAGCGGGGAGTAAAGCTCTTTCGGGGACAATAGGTCAAGGGTTAAATCCGCCCCCTTGGCTCAAACCCCTCATTCCGCATCGTCACCCTTTTTGGCAATCGACTTGCGGACACGCCGTACACTGAACCAGACGCCGGCGAAAACCACCGGAAATGCAAACACCACGGCGACAAAGGGATCGAGCGTCGCGCCCAGACCCTTGGCGCCCTTCGCCAGATAGGAAACCAGACTCAGCAGATAATAGCTGATAGCGACGACGGACAGGCCCTCCACCGTGGCCTGCAAGCGAAGCTGTGTCTTGGCGCGGCGGTCCATGGACCGGAGAAGATCCCGGTTCTGGCCTTCCAGAGCAACATCGACACGGGTTCGCAAAAGGTTGCTGGCCCGGGCAATCCTGAGGGACAGGCTTTCCAGCCGCTTGGCGACATTCTCGATGGTTTCCATGGCCGGACCCAGACGGCGTTCGATAAACTCCGCCATGGGCTGCAAGCCGTCGATGCGTTCCTCGCGCAGTTCCTTGAGGCGGCGGGCGACCAACTCGCTATAAGCCAGGGCGGCGCTGAAACGATAGCTGGTTTGCGCCGACACGGATTCCGCTTCCGCCGCAAGCGCGGAAAGGCGCGCCAGCAGGTCCTGTTCCCCCTCGACGCCTTCGATTACGGCTAGTTGGGCAATGCTGGCGCTGACCTCCAGTTCCGCCACGGATACCCGCTCGCGCGCCTCACGGGCCAGGGGCAGCGCCAGCATCGTCAGCGAGCGATAGGTTTCGATCTCGGCCACCCGTTGCACCAGTCGCGCCATGGCCCGATGATTGTTGTTGACGTTGCGCACCAGAAAACGCCGGAAGCGGTCGCCGTGAATTTGAAAATCCGTCCATACCATGGCCCGGCGGTTCGAGACATGTGCGCCGACCACGGTGTTGTTATCGAACAGGCCGACCACGTCCTTGACCGCGCGTTCCTCGGAATCCATAGCAAAGTGTGACGCGACCAACACCTCGCCGGGAAGCGCCTGCAGCCAGGCTTGGGGGATTTGTTCGATCACGGTGTCTTTGAACGGTTGTTCGAACGGGGCTTCCAGGATGAAGGTATAAGCGGAAAATTCCGTATGACGCTCCCACTTCAGCCGCATCGGACCCAGGTCGCCGGTAAAATGCGTGGTGCCTTCTGGGGGGGCAGGAACCTTGAACAACTGGCACAGTTCGGAAAGGTGCGCTTGATCCGCCCCGGCCCCGGTTTCATCATTGATGACGGCGATATAGGATATTTTGGCAGGGGCATCGATAACCCCGTGAGGGCGGGCGTGCATTTCTGCGGCTAGGGCCTCGCGCAGGGGATGTTCTTTAAAAGCCGCCATGTTCGCCTTTTCCCTCGTCTTTTCTTATAAAGCTACCATATCATCATTGCCCTGGTTGTCTGCATACCGTGGCAACAAAGCGAAAGCGAAAGAAGATTTTATGACAGATATTGCCGCCACCGATGAATTGTTTTTTACCCGCGCGGGCCTGGACAGAATCCGTGTTCAAGATCTGGTCGATGATGCCCTGACGGGGACCGATGACGGCGAGCTGTTTCTCGAATACCGCCAGTCGGAAAGCGTCGTATTCGACGACGGCCAGATCAAAAGCGCCGCTTTCGACACCTCCCAGGGATTTGGCCTGCGCGCCATTTCCGGCGAGGTCACGGGTTATTCTCAGGCATCCGAACTGAGCGAAGACGCCATCCGCCGAGCCGGGGAAACCGTAAAAACCGTTTGTTCCGGCAAGGGCGGAACCTTTGCCGCTCCGCCCGGTACCAACAAAAATCTCTATTGCGACGACAACCCCTTGTCGCTGGTCGATTTCGAAACCAAGGTCGACCTGTTAGCCGACATGGATGCCTATGCCCGAGGCCGAGACGAACGGGTGGTTCAGGTTTCCGCATCGCTTTCCGGCAACTGGCAGGCCGTCGGCATTATCCGCCAGGGCGGCGAGCGGGCGGCCGATATCCGGCCCTTGGTGCGCCTGAATGTTTCCGTCATTGTCGAAAAGGACGGCCGCATGGAAGCCGGATCGCACGGTACCGGCGGTCGGGTCACGTACGAGCAATACCTGGAAGAAGACGCCTGGAAGGCCGCCGTGGACGAAGCCTTGCGCCAGGCCCTGGTGAACCTGGAATCGGTTCCCGCGCCGGCCGGAGAAATGCCGGTGGTGCTTGGCCCCGGCTGGCCGGGCATTCTGTTGCATGAAGCCATCGGCCACGGCCTGGAAGGCGACTTCAACCGCAAAAAAACATCTGCCTTTGCAGGCCTCCTTGGCGAACGGGTGGCAGCGCCCGGCGTCACCGTGATCGACGACGGCACCATCGAAGACCGCCGCGGCTCGCTGACCATCGACGACGAAGGCACGCCCAGCCAACGCACCGTTTTGATCGAAGACGGCATTTTAAAAGGCTACATGCAGGACCGCATGAACGCGCGCCTGATGGGGGTGCCCTGCACCGGCAACGGGCGGCGGCAAAGTTACGCCCATGCGCCGATCCCGCGCATGACCAACACCTACATGCTGGCCGGTGACCATGACCCGGAAGAGATTCTGAAATCCGTCGACAACGGGATCTATGCGGTCAGTTTTGGCGGCGGGCAGGTCGATATTACGTCCGGCAAGTTCGTTTTCACCTGCACCGAAGCCTACCGCATCGAAAACGGCAAGAAAGCCGCCCCGGTCAAAGGCGCGACCCTGATCGGCAACGGGCCGGACGTACTGACCCGAGTGTCCATGATCGGTAACGATTTGGAACTGGACCCCGGCGTCGGCACCTGCGGCAAGGACGGTCAGGGAGTTCCCGTCGGCGTCGGTCAACCGACCATCAAGATCGACGAGTTGACCGTCGGCGGCACGGAGGTCTAGAGCAAATCCCGAGCGGATGATTGCATCCGCGACGACGAATTTGCGTCTAAAAAAGCTTTAGTAGCAGTATTCCTGAAACACGAGATCGATGTTGCCGTCCCAACGGCCCTCAAAGGCCGCCAGCATTTCATCGGCCGGGGTCAGACCGGAGTGCGCGGTCTGAAACAGGGGTTTGAGAAAATGCGTCTCATCCATCCCCAGGGTATCGATGCGCGCCCGGTTATGCAGGCCCTTGTGCGAAATCTGTAGGACTTCCAGGGCGACCTCCTGAATGGTCCGGTTTCGGAACGGCGTCTTCAGGGCCAGTCTGGGGACCTCGTCCCGAAGTTCCTGCATTTCCTCAAACGACCAGTCCTTGACCAAATCCCAGGCCGCTTCGCGGGCATCCTTGTCATAAAGCAGCCCGACCCAGAACGCCGGAAGCGCGCACAGCCGGCTCCACGGTCCGCCGTCGGTACCCCGCATTTCCAGAAACTGCTTGAGGCGGACCTCGGGAAAGGCCGTGCTCATATGGTCGATCCAGTCGCTTAGGCGGGGCTTCTCGCCGGGCAGGGCCGGAAGCCTGCCGTCCATGAAGTCCCGAAACGATTGCCCCGACGCATCGATGTAATGTCCGTCGCGATAAACAAAATACATCGGCATATCGAGCAGATAATCCACATAACGCTCGAACCCGAAGCCGTCTTCAAAAACAAACGGCAGCATGCCGCTACGGTCAGCGTCGGTATCGGTCCAGATATGGCTGCGGTAAGACAGGTACCCGGAAGGCTTTCCCTGCTTGAAGGGCGAGTTGGCCCATAGCGCCGTCGCCACCGGCTGCAAGGCCATGGAAATTCTATACATCCGGACCATGTCGGCTTCGGAGGCGAAATCCAGATTGACCTGGACGGTACAGGTCGCCTGCATCATTTCCAGGCCGAGGGTACCTTTTTTCGGCATGTATTCGCGCATGATCCTGTAGCGGCCCTTGGGCATCCACGGCATGTCCGAGGCGGTCAGTTTGGGATGGTAGCCGAGCCCGATAAAGCCGAGGTTCAATTCACGGGCGATGGCCTTGGCCTGTTGCAAATGGCCGGTAACTTCGTCGCAGGTCTGGTGGATTGTTTCTACCGGCGCACCGGACAATTCCAGTTGTCCGGCCGGCTCCAGGCTGATGAAGCTGCCGTCCGTTTTGGCCATGGCAATCGGGTTTTCCTGCTCCAGCACCGGCGTCCAGTCAAACCGCGCCAGTCCGTCCAGAAGCGCGCGGATACCGGCAGGGCCTTCATATTCCAGGGGACTGTGGTCGGCCAGATGGTAGGCAAACTTCTCATGCTCGGTGCCGATGCGCCAATCCGCTTCCGGCTTGCACCCGGCCTCAAGATATTCGACCAGGGCCGCCTTTCCTTCGATGGGGGCCTGTTTGGATGGCGTATCGGCGCTCATGGGCTTCTCATTTCAGATCAATTTCATTTATTGCCGACAACCGCCTGCCAACAGGCCAAAGCCGCCAGCGCCGCCGTCTCGGCGCGAAGAATTCGCGGCCCTAAATCAAGATTTGTAACAAATTCCAGTTTGCGCAAGGCGTCAAGCTCCTCAGGTCCAAACCCGCCTTCGGGGCCGCTCAGAAACCCGCATTCGCGGCCCGGCCTAAGCTCCGCAAGGGCTTCGGCGATGGGACGGCCCGCCCCGCTTTCATCCAGCACAAACAGCCGCCTGTCGTTCGGCCAGTCCGCCAGCAGTTCATCCAGGGTTTGCGGCTGCGCGATTTCGGGCACGCTCAGGCGGCGGCACTGTTCGGCGGCCTCGATAACATGGGCGGCCATGCGCCCGGAGTTGATACGGGCCGAATTGGTATGGCGGGTAAACACCGGACACAGGCGCGATGCCCCCAGTTCCGTCGCCTTTTCGACAATGAAATCCGTCCGTGTCTTTTTCACCGGGGCGAACGCCAGCCATGGGCCGGGGTCTTCCGTCTGGTCACGGAATTGATGCTCCACGCGCACATCGCATGTCTTCTTGCCGGCGTTTTCCAAAACGGCGGACCATTCCCCATCCCTGCCGTTGAACAGGGCAACCCGATCTCCCGCCTTCAGGCGCATGACATGGCACAGGTAATGCGCCTGCGGCGGGGACAGGGTCAGGCCGCCCCCCAAAACAAGGGAGCCTTCGACATACAAACGGGGATTTGAGTTTGACAGGGTCATGTTGAAAAATTCATCTTTCTCAAGCTTATACCATCAACGGACGGCGGTTTCCGGTATAGTTTTCACCATGGCAGAAACATCGCAACATTTCGCGACGGATATTCCTACGAGCAGCTGGATTGACCGGTATGCGCCTGAAGGAATGCGGCCCTATCTGCGTTTGATGCGGGCCGACCGGCCGATCGGAACGTGGTTGCTGCTGCTGCCCTGCTGGTGGAGTGTGGCGTTCGCCACGCCGGGCTGGCCGGACGCGAAATTCTTCCTGCTGTTCGCCATCGGGGCCCTCGTCATGCGCGGCGCGGGATGCACGATCAATGACATCGTCGATAGGGACTTCGACGCCCGCGTCGCCCGAACCGCGACCCGGCCCATCGCCAGCGGTGAAATCAGTGTCTTCAAGGCGTTGGTTTTCCTGGGCCTGCAGTTGCTTTTGGGGCTGGCCGTCCTATCGCAGTTCAACACGTTCGCCATTGTGCTGGGGATCAGCTCGCTCGCCCTGATCGTGTTGTATCCGTTCATGAAGCGGATCACCTATTGGCCGCAATTGTTTTTAGGCTTCACTTTCAACTGGGGGGCGCTGCTGGGTTGGGCCGCGGTGACGGAAAGCCTCACCCCGCCGGCCATGGTGCTCTATGCGGCTGGTGTTTTCTGGACCCTGGGTTATGACACCATCTACGCCCATCAGGACAAGGAAGACGACATCCTGATCGGCGTGAAATCGACGGCGTTGAAATTCGGCGCCGCGACGACGCCATGGCTGTTCGGGTTCTATGCCGTGACCGTTGCCCTGATGGGCGGGGCGGGCTTCCTGGCCGGGTTGGGCTGGCCCTATTATCTCGGCTTGGCCGTGGGGACCGGGCATCTGGTCTGGCAAATCACAAGCGTCGATACCTCCGATCCCAAAAGCTGCCTCAGCCGGTTCAAGTCCAACCGGGACTTCGGCCTCATCCTCCTAGCCGGAATTATCGCCGCGCAGACAATCGCCTAACGATCCTTCCTGAATTCACAAGACGGCGGTTTTTGTCCGGAAACGGAATAGGCCATTTCCGAAAAAAATTTTAAGCCCGGCCCACCGTAACACGGCATCGGCGCGGAGGTTCCCGGACCGTAGCTGATGTCCATCAAGGCGATCGTATAAAGCAACACTCCCACCACCACGGCCCCGACACACAACCGCCCGTTCCGGGGCGGGGGTAACCGTTTCCGGTATTTCATTGCCTCGTGGGCGACCGTGTCCAGGCGGCCACGGGCAGCGCGGGCGTTCACCTCACGCGCCAGATGCCGCACCCAATGGGGCACGGTTTGTTGAAACATATAAACGGCGAACGTGCTTTCCAGCATGCGCGGACCAGGCTCTTGGCCGGACCAGCGCCGGTATGCGAGACGGAAAAAATCAAACTCCGTAATACCCAGGGCCTCGGCGGCACGAATCACCCTGCCGAGGTCGGAACGGGCCTGAGAGCGATGAGCGCGCATGGCGAAACTCCAAACTCTGAAGCCCCCCTCTCCTTTTATTTAAAATAGTCCGGTTGCGGGACGAATCAAAGGCGGATCGGCGTAAATCCCGGATAATCGAACGGGCGGCTGTCCGACGCCATGGTGTCGGTCCGGTCGCGGCGAACCAGGGCATCGGCAATGGCGTCTCCGATAAATGTGTCCACGTCCCGGCCGGGGTCCATGCGATCGCGAACATAGGCCTGGATTTCCTCCTGACCAAGCGACGGCCAGCGCCGGCCTTCGGCGGGAATTTCACTTAAACAGACAGGCCGTCCATCCCGGACCAGCGCCCCGCGCCGGCTGCAATATACGAAGGCGGACGCCAGCGGCCGGTCCCGGTCCAGTTGCAGTTCGATTCCATCCAACCGGCCGAAATGATAATTGCCGGTGGACACTTCGGTTTCGTGCATGCGGTCTTCCTCTTCCGGCGTCAGCCAGTTGACGAACAGCGTCACCACCGTTCCCGGCGAATGGGCCAAGGTCGCCGGGATGGAGCCATAGGACGCCACATGGGAGGAATAGACGACATCGAAATCCCTCAGCCGGGCCTTGATGACGGGGATGGGGCCGCAGTCGGGATCGTTGTATTTCCGCAGCAACTGTTCGGGCGACTGGTTGGAGCCGACGGCCAAAACCGGGCGGCGCCCGGAAACGTCCGGCAGGGGATCCTCCGGCCCCAGTTCCCGGTAAGACCCGTTAGACACGACATAGGACCGCGAGGGAATCCTGAAAGGGTAGGACTTGGCGTGATCGAGGGAAGAAGGATCAGGGCCTGCTGGCATGACGGCGCTCAAGGGCTCAGTCGTTCTCTTCGAGATACGCACTGATATCCACTTCGTCGAGCTGTTCCGGTTTCAGGAATTTTTCGGCGTATTCCTTGTAAATTCCGGATGTCAGAAACAGTTCGAACAGATCATCGTCGATGTGGGCGTCTTTTTTCATGAACGACATGATCTTGACGCTATCGCTGAGTTTCTTGGGCAGCTTGTAGGGCCGGTCGGCGGCCGTCAGGGCCTCGAAAATATCGGCGATGGCCATGATCCGGGCGGGCATCGACATATCGTCCTTGTTGAGCTTTTTCGGATATCCCGAGCCATCCATTTTTTCATGGTGGCCGCCGGCATATTCGGGAACCCGTTTCAGGTGCTCCGGGAACGGCAGTTGTTCCAGCATGACGATGGTCTGAACGATATGGTCGTTGATCTTGAACCGCTCCTCCGCCGTCAGGGTGCCGCGGGCAATGCACAGATTGTAGATTTCGCCGAGATTGAATTTCAACTCCGGCACGTCGAGCTTGAACCCGAACTCTTCACTGGACGCCGCGACGGCTTCTTCCTCCCGGTAGACGATATGATCGTCCCTGTCGGTGAGCAGGTTTTCCTGAACCGGCAATTCCGGCGCCGGAGTCCGGTCCCAGCGTTTCTTCTCTTCGTGAGCGATGCCGATCCGGTTGTCCAGGGTCCGGGTCCAGGTCATGTTGGCGATTTCCTTGACCCGCTCGATCAGTTCCGGGGCCATGAATTCGCCGCCGATGTTGCATTCGGCGATAAAGGCGTAGTCTTCGTCCAACTGGGCCAGGCGGGCCTCCAGATCGGCCCGTAGGGTTTTCTCATCGCCTTTGCCGTCAATAATGGCCTTCAGGCATTCGATTTCGGCCTCACGCTTGATGACTTCGAAGCGGGTGCGGATTTCGTGGATGCGGTCGTAGATCGTTTCCAACTTGGTCGCCTTGTCGACGACGTATTCCGGCGTCGTCACCTTGCCGCAATCATGCAGCAAGGCGGCGATTTCCAGTTCGTACCAGTCGTCTTCGTTGAGCTCGAAGTCCGCGAAAGGGCCTTCTGTCGATTCGCAGGCCGCCCTGGCCAGCATCAGGGTCAATTCCGGCACGCGCTGGCAGTGGCCGCCGGTATAGGGCGACTTGGCGTCAATGGCCGACGCGATCAGCTTGATGAAAGAATCGAGAAGAAGTTTCTGCGCATCCAGCAGCTGCTTGTTGTCCAGCGCCACGGCGGCCTGGGACGCCAGAGCCTCGATCAGTGGCTGGATGTCTCCGCCGAAGGGAATGACCTCTCCGGTGGCGGAGTCCTGAGCGTTCAGCAGTTGCAGGACGCCGATGACCTCGTCCAGGGAGTTTTTCATCGGCACCGTCAGGAAGGATTGGGACCGGTACCCCGTGCCTTCGTCGAATTTCTTGGTGCCCGAAAAATCATATTCCTCGGAATCGTAAGCGTCCGGGATGTTAATGGACTGCCCGGTCAGGGCCGCGCTGCTGGCAATGTTGGTGCGGTTTTCCTTTCCCGTTTCCGGATCAAAGAGCCGCACCGGCGGGAAGGTAATCTCAACACCCGTGGTCCCGCCCATGGCGGTCTTGAGCGAGTCCGTGCGCATGATCTCGAACCTCCGGTTGCCGTCCTCGTCGGGTAGGTAAAGCGTACCGCCGGCCGCATTCGACAGGCTCTTTGCTTCCCGGAGAATGGTTTCCTTCAGGCGGCTGGTGTCGCGTTCCGCCGAGATGGCGG
>JACNJX010000046.1 GCA_014382345.1 Alphaproteobacteria bacterium | reverse complement strand
GCAGTGGGCATGGCCGATGATGATGATATAGTCAACACCCAGTCCCGTAACAGCAAATTCCAGCGCCGCGCTGGTGCCGTGGTAGTGTCCGTCCTCCTCATAGGGCGGCACCAAGGCAGCGACATTGCGCACGGCGAAAATGTCACCTGGCCGAGTCTGCAGGACGATCGCGGGATCAACCCGTGAATCCGAACATGCCACCACCGCGAAGCGCGGGTTCTGGCCGTGGCTAAGCAGGTCTCGGTACAGGCCCGGAGCCTTCTCGAAATACATTTCGCGGAATTTTCGAAAACCGTTCAGCAGAGTTTCTATTCCGGTCATTCCCACCTCCCGTCAGTTGACCAACATTTCCCAGTTCACCTTCAAATCCAGTGCAATCGCACTAAAATCGCGCCCGCGTCCGAATTGTTTCCCCTCCCCAGCCATCCGACAGCTTGATTGCGGATGCATCCCGTGGGATGGAAAGTAAGGCCATAAAAAAAGTTCTGGTCATTCAAGAGAATTAAGAATTAAGGTGACATGATACTTAATTGCGATGAATTAAGTATCATGTTGTCTAATTGCGCGTGAGTGTCTCTCCGAGTTTATGTTTGTCTTGACCGGGTTCATGGTTGTCTCCGAGGTCGGCACGGTGTGTGTTTGGCCGCCTCATGATGGTGTCGGATGACGATGAGCGTCTCAGTGTCACAACCACGCCGTCACGGATGGGTCGCTGGTTTTCCGTGTGGCAGCAATACTTGCGAGATCGCTCGCCGTGCTCGTCCCGGTCAGGACGATGCTTCCCCAAGGTGGGGAACTCGGGTAATTTCCTTTCCTTCCATGCCGCCCCCTCTATGCCGCCTTGGGAGCCCAGCGATAGGCCGTGCCATCGGCCAGCATGCGATGCAGGATCACCGCCATCTTGCGGGCCAGGGCGACGCGGGCCTTTTTGCCGCCGACCCGCTCGGCCAAGTTGAGGGCCCACAGTTTGAGCGGCGGCCAGGCCGTCATCGGAGCCTTGGCCTTGACCCGCGCCATCAGGCTGTTGGCCGCTTCATAGAGCAGGGCGCGGGCCAGGCCGTCTCCGGTTTTGGAGATGCGCCCGGTCCAGGCGACTTCGCCCGACTGATAGCCGCGCGGGGTCAGTCCAAGGTAAGCCCCGACCGAGGACGACTTGGCGAAGCGGGCCGGGCCGTCCATGGCCGAGACGAAGGCCAGCGCGCTCAACGGCCCGACGCCGGGCATGGTTTGCAGGATCCGGCAGCGTTCGTCCGCCGCCGCCAGGTGCTTGGCCTCGTCCTTCAACGCATCCTCCGCCTGCATCAGGGATCGGCGCGACATGAGCAACTGGTCAAGCGGAACCCGCAACGCCGGAACCTTGCTCAGCAAGCGGCGTACCCGCTCCTCGAAGCGGCCGCGCGATACCGTGCCCACCTTGAGCCCGAAGATGCGCAGCATGGCCCGCATCTGGTTCTCGAAATTGCGCCGCGCCTTGGCGATCTGCCGGCGGGCCATCAGATGGGCGCGGATCACATGGGCATCGATGGACTTCACATAAACCTGGCGGTACCAACCGGTGCGCGCCAGTTGGGCCAAGCCCTCGGCGTCATTGGCGTCGCTCTTGTTGACCTTGCATTTGAGCACCCCCTTGGCCTGACGGGCACAGATGCACACAATCGGAACCCCCGCCGCCTCCAGCTCGCGATACAGATGAATGCCGCACGAGCCCGTTTCCAAGACCGCGCGGACAAGATCAGGCGCATGACGGCCGAGCGTCGCCACCACCGCGGCCGGATCGTTCACCACATCGCCCCGCCACACGACAAGGCCCGTTCCGTCGCTCACGCAAATCGAAACCGCTTTCAACGAAACATCGAGTCCAGCATACTGTTCCATGGTCACTCTCCTTGCAGGTTTAATGAGGCTGATGTCTTCAGACCTCGCAGTTTAAACCCGGAGAGTGACCACCCTAGCGCAATTACACCATGTCACTTTAATTCTCTTTCTGATAAAAAATGAGGCGTCAGGTACGCGGGTCCTGGGAAGCCCGCGTAACGCGCCGCCGAAGCGGTGCTCCTGACGCCTCTTGGAGCCGGCCAGGCCCCGCGCACCGTGAAGCGCCATTGCCGACCGCCGGCTCGGCGTTCCAGAACCGAAGCCCCGACCGCTTTCCCCACCGTCCGCCCTCGGCCTTGCCTACGCGCGCGGCGCCAGTTCGGCTTCGGGACGACGCTTCTGCGTACAACATGGATAGTGAGCAGTAATACAAAGGCGTTCAACAAGATAATTTGGCCATTAATTAGTTTTCTGTGTATAAATTTCTTATATTTACACAATTTATCCACAAGTTATTCACATTACTATACACATTCATTGTCAATAATTCGAATTTCCAACGCCTTATACGCACGAGCCCTCTCCTTCCATTAGAAACTTCTAATTAACATGCCCCAAAAGAGGCTGTCGACGCGGCGCCGGAGCGGACATTGACTCGACTCCTTGGAGCGTTTAAACGGAATGGACGAAATCGGGACGGTGCGGACGGCGCGCCGGTGCCGGGCGCTTCAAGGTTTAGGGCATGACAGCTGGCAACCGGCCCCTCTCCCCCCATATCCAGGTTTATCGGCCGCAGATAACATCCGTCCTGTCGATCCTTCATC
>JACNJX010000104.1 GCA_014382345.1 Alphaproteobacteria bacterium | reverse complement strand
CAGAACAAGCGGTTCACCAGCAGCGGCGGCGTTCTGATCGGGCGGGACTGCGTCATTCTTGGCTAGGAGTTCATGGACCAGGGCCTGGAGATGGGCCTGTTTCCCATCGGCGAAGCCATGGCACAGGCGATGGCGAAAAAGGAAAGTCGGACCGTCTTGCTCCGGTTCGCCTTCGCGCTGGGGTTCGGAACGACCGTCGCAGAACCGGCGCTGATTGCCGTCACCGCCGAAGCGGCCAAGATCGCCGGTGCAGCCGGGGCCATTGTCGACACCACGGAGGCCAAGGGCTCGTATGCTTTCTGGCTAAGGATCACCGTCGCCCTATCCGTCGGCTCGGCGTTGGTGCTGGGTGTGTTCCGCATCCTGGTCGGCTGGCCGATCCAGTATTTCATCATCGGCGGGTACATTCTGGTCATCGTCATCACCGGCTTCGCGCCGGAGGAAATCGTCGGCATCGCCTATGATTCCGGCGGCGTCACCACATCGACGATCACCGTGCCCCTGGTCACCGCGCTCGGCGTCGGCCTGGCCAGCACCATCAAGGGCCGCAATCCCATGCTCGACGGCTTCGGCCTGATCGCCTTCGCCAGCCTGACGCCGATGATTTTCGTCATGATTTTCGGGATGCTGGCGTGATGGAATTCCTCATCAACATCGCCGAAATAATCCTGACCACGATCTTCGACGTGCTGCCCATCGTTGTCATCCTGTTTGTTTTCCAGGCGCTGGTAATCCGCAAAAAGCCGGCACGTCTCAAAACCATCATGATCGGCTTCGTCTATGTCCTGGTGGGACTGAGCCTGTTTCTGATCGGGCTGGATGAAGCGCTGTTCCCGCTCGGCAAGTTGATGGCGCAACAACTGACCGACCCCGGTTTCCTAGGCATTGAGAAAGGCGAGGACGTTCATTGGGGCGATTATCTCTGGGTCTATGCCTTCGCCGCTGCCATCGGTTTTTCGGCAACCATTGCCGAACCGTCGCTTATCGCCGTATCGATCAAGGCACAGGAAGTTTCCGGCGGCGCCATGAAGGCGTTTGAACTCAGAATCGCCGTCGCCATCGGCGTCGCCATCGGCGTTGCCATCGGCACCTTCCGTATCGTCACCGGCACGCCGCTGCCCTATTACATCATGGCCGGCTATATCGTCGTTATCATACAAACCTTTTTGGCATCAAAGATGATCATACCCCTGGCCTATGATTCCGGCGGCGTCACCACGTCCACAGTGACCGTACCTGTGGTGGCGGCCTTGGGGCTCGGTCTGGCGTCGACCATTCCGGGGCGCAGCCCTTTGATCGACGGCTTCGGCTTAATTGCTTTCGCCAGCGTTTTTCCAATAGTCTCCGTATTAGGATACGACATGGCTTCAACCTGGCTAAGGCGTCGCGACAAACCCGACAGTAAGGAGGAGGCACAATGGACCTCAAAATGATTATGGCCTTCGTGGCGGACGAGAAGACGGAAATCGTTCTCGAAGCCGCCCGCAACGCAGGCGCCACAGGTTGCACCGTTTTCCCAAGTGTCCGGGGGGAGGGACTTGAACCTGAAAAGACGTTCTTGGGGCTGGACCTGACCTCGCAACGCGACGTGCTAATGTTTTTAGTGGCAGCGCCAAAGGCACGGGAGATTCTGGAAACCATATCGAAAGCCGGAAAATTCGACGAGGAACCCGGCACCGGCATTGCTGTTCAGATCGAGATCGAGGATGCCGTCGGCCTGAAGACCCAGGAAGAAGCCCTCATTCATGAAATCGAGGAAAACCTATGACCGAGAAAAAAATCACCCGGGTCATGGATGTCATGACCAAAGGCGTCATTACGGTGGAACCGACCGCCAAGGTCAGCGAGGCCATCAAATTGATGCGCGAAAAACGGACAAGTTCCGTCGTCGTCGAACGCCGCAACAATGACGATGAATTCGGGCTGGTCGTGGTCACCGATATCGCCAAGCAGGTTCTTGGCAAGGACCTGTCGCCACAGCGCGTCAATGTTTACGAAATCATGTCCAAGCCGATCCTCACCCTGGCGGCGGAAATGAACGTGGTTTACGCGGTGCGAATGCTGGTCCGTTTCGAATTGACCCGCGCGATGGTCGTCGATCACGGGCGCAACCCGCTCGGCATTGTCACGCTCCGGGACATGGTGTTGCGTCTGGAAGACGAAAAAACGTCCTGACGTGCGGGCGAAGCAAATGGAGTGGGCGGCACTTGACGAAAGTTAAATCCTCCATGGTCAATGTTTGCCATACTCCAAACTCCGGAAATATCGGACCCCAGCGGAGAAATGGCGTCAAAAATGGGTTGGGTGCGGCTTGAACTCTTTTCCCGCCTACCGTCGGGGGAGACAAAGTAGGGAGGCAAAATGATGGTTGGAAAATATTTGAAATTTTTCGTTCTGGCGGCGGCCCTTTGCCTACCGGCGCTGTCCTCTTCCCTTTCCGCAACAGACGGGGAGGAAACGACATATGTCAATAAAATTGGCAAAATTTTCAGCCTGCACATGCAATCCATCGAGCAATTGATGGCGGAAAAAAGCCCATTTTCCGAAAATGTGGTCCGCCATGCCTTAGGGCTGCTGGAAACCGCCAGTATGCTTAACCATGCCGTCTCCGTGGCGAAACAGAAAAGTCCGGATTCGACGTGGCCCTGGAAGGACGATGCGGATTACGAACGGCTGTTTGCCGCCAACACGAAGGCCGTCCGGGAACTGATAAAGGTCGCCGGGATTTGGCTCGAAGGCGGTGAAAAGGCGCCGGTGATGCAGGCCGTCGAAGGTGTCAAGAAAACCTGCAACAACTGCCACTGAAACCTTCCAGCTTTCCTTAAAAGTTTTACCCTGGACGCCCGCCGGTCTTTTACCGGCGGCGGTGATTGCGCTACCTTATTCCCCAACGCCCCAAAGGCATAAAAAAAGAGGCGCCGAACCAGGGAGGGATATCCGGCCATGATCACATCGCCAAACGATACCATTGCTGTCGAGATGCAAGACGGCATCTGCCGCATTACCTTTAACCGGCCCCAGGCCTTGAACGCCATCAACCGCGATATGGCGGAAGCCTTGAAACAAATCGCCGCCGACATTCGCGCCGATGATGCCGTTCGCGTAGTGCTGCTGTCGGGCGCAGGCGACCATTTCATGGCCGGCGGCGACGTCAAAAGCTTCAAGGATTTCCTCGACGGCAAGCCCGATGAATCGGAAATCCGGGCTGAATTCGAAGGTTTGATTGGAACGGTGCATGCATTTATCGCCGATTTCCGTGAAATGCCGAAGCCGGTTATCGGTAGCGTTCGAGGCGCCGTGGCGGGAGCCGGAGTCAGCCTGATGCTAGCCTGTGACATGGTGTTGGCCGCCGAAGACGCCTTTTTCACCCTCGCCTACTGCCATCTCGGCACCGCCCCGGACGGCGGCTCCACTTATGCCCTGCCGCGCACGGTGGGGCTCAAACGTGCGTTCGAGATCGCCCTGCTGGGCGATCGCTTCGACGCCCGCACAGCCCTCGACGCCGGCCTGATCAACCGGGTCGTGGCGCAAACGGATTTACAAGCCGAAACGGACAAACTAGCCGAACGGCTGGCGTCCGGGCCTGCCACCGCTTACGCACAAACCAAGGCGCTGCTGAACGCATCATTGCACCGCTCACTGGAAGACCAGTTGCAGGCCGAGAAGCAGGCCTTTGCCGATTGCGCCGTAACGGAAAATTTCGCCGAAGGGGTAGCCGCTTTTTCTGAAAAAAGACCTCCACGCTTCACCTTAAAATGATAAAAATTACCTACAATGATATGACCAAAAGGAACCGACCATGACCGACACCGACGGCCCCCTGACCGGAAAGGTCGCCCTTGTTACCGGCAGCGCACGCAATATCGGACGCAACACGGCCCTGGCCCTGGCCGCCGACGGCGCCAGTGTCGTTATCAACGCCCTTGAGGACGAAGAGGCCGCCGAAAAGGTTGTCTGGGAAATCAGCACCAATGGCGGACAGGCCATTTCCTGTCTTTGTGACGTCACCGACCGCCGGGCGGTGGACAACATGGTCGGCAAAGCGGTGGAGGAACTGGGAGGCTTGGACATTCTGGTCCTGAACGCATCGCAGCGCGGACAAAAACCGTTCACCGAAATGTCCCACGAGGAATACCGGCGCGTCATTGATATTTCCTTGGACGGCGCGTTCTTCCTGACCCAGGCCTGTGTTTTACACATGATCGAAAAGGGCTGGGGCCGCATCGTCACCCTGGGTGGCATTTCATGGCATATAGGCACAAAAAACCGGGTCCATAACCTGGTCGCCAAATCGGGACTCGTCGGCTTTACAAGGGGCCTGGCGATGGAAATGGCCGAACACGGCATCACCGTGAACTGCGTGTCACCCGGTTTCATCGATACCGAACGCCCGGCGTCGGCCGGAAAGCGCCCGCCCCTGAAGGTGCACCCGCCCATCGACCGCATGGGATCGCCGGTTGAGATCGCCTCCATGGTACGCTACCTGTGCCAGCCCGAGGCCGCCTACATCACCGGCCAGACCCTGCACGTCAACGGCGGCATGTATCTGGGCGGCTAGGAAGCGGGGTCAGAGAACCGCGCCGGACAATCCCTGTACCGCAGCCCCCGCCGCCGCCATTAAGATCACCACGGCCCAGGGCGGCGTGCGACAGAACGCCAACAACACGAAACCGACAAGGACGATCCCGAAATCGACGGGTGACCGGACAGCGCTGGTCCACACCGGATTATAAAGCGCCGCCAGCAACAACCCGACAACGGCGGCGTTGATGCCGGCAAGAGCTTGCCGCGCCGCAGGCATTTTTCGAATCCCGTCCCAGAACGGCAGCAGCCCCGGGACCAGCAGAAACGACGGCACGAAAATGGCGAACAGGCACAAGACCGCACCCCAGACTCCATTGGGCGCCCCGTTCATTACCGTGCCCAGGAAGGCAGCGAACGTGAACAGCGGCCCCGGCACCGCCTGGGTCGCACCGTAGCCGGCAAGGAAGGCCTCTTGGCTGACCCACCCCGGTGGCACGACCTCCGCCTGCAACAGCGGCAGCACCACATGACCGCCCCCGAACACCAAAGCACCGGAGCGGAAGAAGGAATCAAAGAGCGCCAACCCACGGTCCGGGAACGATGACGCCAGGATCGGCAGCCCTATCAATAGAACCCCGAACAAAAACAGTAAAAAAGCGCCGGTTCCCCGCCCAACACCGGATGACAGCCCGGAAGAAACATTGTCAGCGGACACCCGAACGATGAAAAACCCAGCCACGCCGCCTAGCAAAATCACTCCAAGCTGCCCCAACGGGGTCGGCCACGCCAACACGCCAAGCGCAGCGAACGCCGCCAGCGTTATCCGGGGCGCATCCGGGCACAGGCTTCGCCCCATCCCCCACACGGCCTGTGCGACAATAGGCACCGCCGCCAACTTAAAACCCCTTAGCCAACCCTGGTCCAGGGCATCGCCAAGCGCCAGCACACCGTATGCAAACAGCACCAGCGCCAAGGCCGACGGCAGGGTAAAGGCGCACCACGCCGCCGCCGCGCCGGGCAGTCCGGCGCGAGCCAGGCCGATGCCGAGACCGGCCTGACTGCTGGCCGGACCGGGCATAAACTGGCAAAGGGCGACAAGGTCGGCAAACGAAGCATCATCCAGCCATTTGCGGCGAACGACGAATTCCTCGCGAAAATATCCGATGTGGGCCACCGGCCCCCCGAAGGACGTCAGACCCAGCTTGAGAAAAACGGAGAAAACCTCCCGCACCGAACCCCGCTCCATTGCCGTTTTCCTTCCCCGGACTGCGGCCTTAGCCGCCGCCACGAATACTCTTGATCAGGTTCAACGTCCGGCGCGCCTGTTCGACGACCGGGTAGTCGATGAAAAATCCGTCAATCTGGATCGAGGCCGAGCCTGCGGCTTCGGCTTCCTCGAAGGCGGCGACGATTGTTTCGGCGCGGGCGACTTCTTCGTCCGACGGCGTAAAGACGCCGTTGACCGGAGCAATCTGGGCCGGATGAATGCACATCTTGCCCCTAAATCCCATGTCACGGACCCGCTCAGCGGACGCCACCAGCCCGTCCGTATCCTTGAAATGCACCCAGACACTATCCAACGGCGCGTCCAGCCCCGCCACGCGCGACGCCAGCACGATCGAAGACCGGGCCGGGGTCAGCTCCCATTCGTCCAGGCTTAAGCGCATGCCGAGGTCCTTGGCGAAATCGACGGCACCGAAGCTGAGTTTACGCACCCGCGAATCGCACCCCGCGATCTCGGAAACTGCCGCCAATCCCTTCGCCGTTTCAAGAATGGGAATGATATCAATAGCGCCGGGGAGCATATCGCTGGCTTCTTCGAGCCTTCGCACTTCGGCGTCGGCGGCGACAAGCTGGTCCGCGCTTTCGACCTTGGGCAGCACAATGCCATCCAGCCACGGCCCAACCACGGCGGAAAGATCGTCTGTGTAAAATTCGGTATCCGCGGCGTTGACGCGAACGTAGCCCAGACATATTCGGGGGGTTTTCAGGCCTTCGACGACCGGCGTGCGGGTTGCTGCCTTTTCCGACAAGGCAACGGAGTCTTCCAGATCCAGGATCGCCACGTCGGCGCCGGAGGTGAAAACCTTTGTCACTTTGGCCGGATGATTGCCCGGTGTGAACAGCAGGGAACGGATAGCAGACGTCACCATTTGGGGCCGTCCCAGGTCGCGTCCGCATCTAGGGGGATCGTCGGGCGCGGAAGGTTCTTGAAATCGAACCGGCTCAACACCGGCGACGTCAGGCCCGGGACATCGACTTCAATGACACGATCGTCCGGAAAAAATTCATCGAACCCGGCGCGGAAATGACCCCTCGATTTGACCACTACGGTGCGGGCGTCCGCGATATCCAGGCCGAACATCTCAAAAAACCGGGGCTCGGCGCATTGCTTTCGGTTGGTAACCACCACCACTTTGATGCCGCCCACTTGTAACAACGCCGTCGGACCTAAGCTGAGCGACCGCCCGGCCCACAACCCCCGCCGCCCGATGCATTCCCCGTTGGAGAGCGCGATGACACGGGCCGGGGCCTCGAAGCGCTTGGAAAATTCACTTGCCGTTTCGCTGTTGAAGACGGCCTGGAACTCCGCCCCCTCGCCGGTATCCCTTGCCGCCCGGACCAGTGCGGGATCGTTGAAGACCCCGAACAGAACACCTTGGGCTCCGGCCTCGTAAAGCGCAGACAGAATCCATGCCGTATTACCGCGCCCACCGCCGCCGGGATTATCCGCGACATCGGCTAAAATAAGCGCCGGGCGGGAGACGTCCTGGCCGTTCTTAACCGCCATATCGACGGCATCCTGCAATGACGTCAGGCTGGTCTGGAAGCGTTCGCGCATGGCCCAGGCGCGGGTTGCGATATCTTCGGCCAAGGCGCGCGCAACCGCAAGATCGTCCCTCGCCGTAACCAGCACCGTCATTCCGTTCTTGGCAAGGTCGCTGAACACGAAGCCCGCGACCACGGAGACATTGAGGATATCTTCGCCCATCGTCTTCTGGCCGTAATTGATAAGGTCCGCATAAGGCCCCTTGGCCGACAGCAGCGTCACCGTCGGCGCCGTGATCGGCAGGCGGATCGCCGCCGTTTGCGGTTTCATGCCATCAAACATATCGGCCATGGCGCGGGCCGCTTCACAGGCGCGTTCCTTCTGGTCCACATGCGGGTTGGTGATATAGGAAATCAGGACATCCGTCGCCGTGACCATGCGGTGCGAAACATTGGCATGCAGGTCCAGCGTTGCGATCAGCGGAACATCCGGACCTACGGCGTCGCGCGCCATCTGTAGCAAATCACCATCCGGGTCGGGGCAAACGGTCGCCGTCATGCCGCCGTGGGCGCTAAAATAGACGCCGTCGATGGGGCCTGCTTCGCTCAGGCGGCGGCGCATTTCCTCCAATGTGGCGTCGAAGAACGCCTGATCGCACGGGCCGTTGGGCTCCGACGCGGTGACCAGAATGGGCACCGGTTCCCAGGCCACGCCGAGGCGGTTCATTTCATCGACAAATCCGGAAATTTCCGCCGGCTGTATGGGGTTTTCGCTGTTCAGATCGGCCAGAATTTCGTCGCCCGCCAAATAACAAAGTGTGCGGAAGGAGTCTTCCGGACACACCGGCGCAAAGGCATTGCTTTCTAGATGCATCCCCAGAAGGGCGATGCGCTTAGGCGGTTGCGGTGTATTCACGAAGGGTTACCCCCAGGTTGGCCGGACCGGTCAAGTCACGTCGATCTTTAAGAAATTCGGCTTACTGCTGGCGCAGTTTCGGATCCAGCGCATCGCGAAGGGCATCACCGAACAGATTGAATCCGAACACGGCAAGGCTGATGGCGATGCCGGGCCAGATCGCCACCCACGGCGCGCTTTCAGCGTATTCCTCGGCGCCGCCCTGTAACATCAGGCCCCAGGCCGGTGTCGGTTCCTGCACGCCGAGGCCGAGATAGCTGAGGGACGCTTCGAGAAGAATCGCCTGGCCGACGAAGGCCGACAACATGATCAAAAACGGCGCCATAACGTTGGGCGTCATGTGGCGCATGATAATCCGGGTGTGGGTAAAACCAAGCGCCCGGGCCGCGTCGACATAGGGAATTTCACGAATGGCAAGCGCGCTGGATCGAACCACCCGCGCGCAACGGGGGATGAACGGGATGGTAATGGCGATAATCACGTTCTGCGTGCCGGTGCCGAAAATGGACACCACGGCGAGCGCCATGATAATCAGCGGGAAGGCCATGAACACGTCCATGACCCGCTGAAAAATCAGGTCGATGCGGCCCCCGAAGTAGGCGCTGGCAACGCCCAGGATCAACCCCACAACCGAACCGATAATGGCGCAGGAAAACCCAACGAACAGGGCCGTTCTTGCGCCATAGATAATCCGGGTCAGGATATCGCGCCCGAACTGGTCGGTGCCCAGCCAGAACTGCAGGTCGGGCGGGGTCAGCATGTGCTCGAAGGCGTTGGCCTCCGGATCGTAGGGCGACAGGATATTCGCGAAAACCGCCAGGATTATCATGACCACCACAATCAGCAGGCCGAAGGCGCCGAGCGGGTATTTCCGCGTCATCGTCCAGGCGACCTGACCCCACGTCTTTTCCTCGGAAAGGTCTTCGACTTGGCTCTCAACCAGACTTTCAGAAATAACAACCATTGGGCATTCCTAAATCAGCTGTAACGGATGCGGGGATCCAGCCAGGCGTAGAACAGATCGACCACGAAATTGGTAAACACGAAGATCGCGACCACGATCATGACCAGCGCCTGGGTCATGGAATAATCGTTGTTCAGCACGGATTCCACGAACAGCTTGCCGAGGCCGTTCAGGTTGAAGACCTGTTCGGTGACAACCAGCCCGCCCATCAGGAAGGCGAACTCGATGCCGATGATGGTGACCACGGGCAGCAGCGAGTTTTTCAGGGCGTGCCGGTTGATGACGATCTTTTCCAACAGGCCCTTGGCGCGCGCCGTGCGGATATAGTCTTCGCGGAGCACCTCCAGTAGCGCCGACCGCGTCATACGGGTGGCGACGGCGGAATAGCGATACCCCGTGGCCACGGCCGGCCAGATCAACTGCGCCATATTGGCGCCAAAATCCTCGAGCGGCGAGACATATTCAATAGGTGGCATCCATGGGGCGCCGAACCAAGCCTGGGTGATGATCAATAGCCCCAGAATAATCATGATTCCCAACCAGAAAGACGGGATGGCGATGCCGAAAATACTGAACGTACGGACCACATAATCGATCCAGGTGTCCTGCTTGACGGCTGAAATGACCCCCAGCGGTATGGAAATAATCACCGCGACGAAGGTCGCCATAAAGGCAACCTGGAGAGATAATTGGAACCGTAGCCCGATTTCGTAGGTGATCGGCTTTCCCGTCCACATGGAATCGCCGAGGTCCAGAATGAAGAACCCGCCGACGAATTTGGCAAACTGCACCAGGACATGATCGTTAAGCCCCAAATTGGTGCGGCACAATTCGATCTCTGCCGGGTCGGCATAGAGGCCGGTCCCCGCCAGACGCAATTCACAGACGTCGCCGGGAATCAGGCGTAAAAGGAAAAAAACGAGAATTGCCGCGCCGATCAAGGTCGGGATCATAAGCAGCAGGCGTTTGACGATATATTTGTACATTTATCGATTCTTGGACTGGTTGATCGGTACGTTTTTTAGATGGCCGCTGGTCCGGTGTTCCGGTTACCAACGCCTAAGGGCGATCCCGCCCGCCACCGTTTCCGGAAGCGGGCGGGGGCCTTAGTCGTGTCGCTTAAGTCGCCTTACTTGTCCAGCCAGATGTTGTCGAGAGACTGGTTCAGGTAATGCGACGGCGCAATTTTCCAACCCTTCACGTAGGAACGGTGCGGGTTGATCTTGTACCACCACAGCGTGATGCCCAGATGGGCCTGATCACTGATCGCGCGGGTTTCGTACTCACGCATGATCTTACGCTGTTCGTCTTCGGTGCCAGCGCGCAGCAGACGGTCATAGATGTCTTCGAGCGGCTGATCCTCGTAGCTGCCGTAGTTGTTACCGGCAGAACCAAGGAACTTGGTGACGTCCGCGATCGGGTTGATCACAGACTGGCAGTTGAAGTCGATGGACACGTCGAAATCCTTGCTTTTACGCAAGGTAGCGTAGAACGGACCGGACGGCTGCACGCGCTGTTTCGCCTCCAGGCCGACTTTCTTCCACTGATCGACGAGCCAGGTACCCACAACCTTGTAGGGCTGGTCGACGCCGCGGTTGGAGAAGTCGAACTTCAGACCCGACGCACCGGCCGCCTTGAGAAGCTTCGTGGCTTCGGCGCGGCTGGCGTTGATGTCCTTGCTGTAACCGGTCAGTTTGACCAGCTCGGCTTCGGTCGCGGCCAGCGGGTGTTTCGGGAAGACGACGCCGCCAACGGTTTTCACGATAGCGATCTGGCTCAGGTACTTCGACCCGCCCCAGCGGTCCACCGCCAGCGACAAGGCCTTCCGCACCCTCGCGTCACCGAAGGGCTTGCGCTTTTGGTTCGGCGTGGTCATCAGCACGCAGTTCCAGTCGCTTTCCTGGACGGTGATCTTGTCGCCCAGCGCGTTGACAAGGTCGTCACGAGCCTTCGGCGGGAAGCCGCGGAACTCGATGGCGGCCCGGTCACCGCGAATAGCCTGCAGACGGACGGCCATTTTCGGAGCCGCGATCGCCTTGTAGCCATCCAGATAGGGCTGACCCTTGTGGTGATAACCGGCGTACTTCTTGCCTTCGACGAACGATCCCGGCTGGTGCTGCACGAAGGTGAAAGCGCCGGAGCCGTTGATGTTCTTTTTATGCCAGTTGAAACCGTTCTTATCCAGATCCTTCTTGGACAGGACGATGTTGAACGGCGTCGCCACGGCCGGGATGAAGGCGCCCGACGGGAACTTCAACTTGAACGTGACCGTGTGATCATCGGACGCGCTGACGCTGTCGACCATTTTGAAGAAAGCCTTGCGCGCACTCGGGATACCCTCGGGCGGGAAGATGATCTTCTTGTAGGTGGCGACGATGTCGTGCGCCGTCAGGGGCGTGCCGTCATGGAACTTCACGCCCTTGCGGATTTTGAAGGTGTACTTCGTAAACCCGTCTTCACCCTTGGGAACGGCCCCTTCGCACAGATCGCAGACGAAGTCGGTCGGCGACGAAGGATTCTCGGGATTGACCCGGATCAAAAGGCTGTAAAACGGGCGAATCGGGTGAATAACACCGAACGTGGTTTCCTGATGCAGATCGTAAGACGGGATTTTCGACCCGACCACGAAGTTAAGGACGCCGCCGGACTTTTTGGCCAGCGCCGTCCCGGAGCCGCCGATCGCGCTCAGAACCAGACCGGCCCCGACAGCGACGGAAAGCGCCAATTTCGAATAGACGTTTCTCATAGAACTTGTCTCCTCTCCCAGTGAATCCGGAAAGCCTGTTTAAGGGCCTCCCTACCTCTGTTTATGCGTCATTCCTTTAAGGATTGAATGATCACACCTGTGTACAGGCCACCCAATGGCCCGGTTTGATTTCCCTGAACTCGGGAACGTCTTTTGAACAGCTGTCTACCGCCAGGGTACACCTAGGATGGAATACGCATCCGCTTGGCGGATTGATTGGACTCGGAACCTCCCCTTTAACAACTTCGTGCTTTCTATTGGCTTCGATGGCCGGGTCCGGAATCGGCACGGCCGCGAGCAAGGCCCTAGTGTAGGGGTGAATGGGATTTTCGTAAAGCTCGTCGCATTCGGCGAGTTCGACCATATGGCCGAGATACATCACCGACACACGATGGCAAATGTGGCGGATAACGCTCAAATCGTGGGAAATGAACAGATACGTCAAATCGAATTCGTCGCGCAGGTCTTCCAGAAGGTTGATGACCTGGGCCTGAATCGACACGTCGAGCGCGGACACCGCCTCATCACAGATGATAAATTCAGGGTTCAGCGCCAACGCCCGGGCGACGCCAACACGCTGGCGCTGACCGCCGCTCATTTCATGCGGATAACGGTCGGCGAACTTTGGGTTCAGGCCACACAAGGACAGCAATTCCCGCACCCGCTTGTTGCGTTCTTCAGCATCCTTGATAATGCCGTGAACCTTGATCGGCTCGCCTAGAATATCGCCGATTTTCATGCGCGGGTTCAGGGAACTGAACGGATCCTGGAAAATCACCTGGATTTTCTCGCGAACCGTGCTCATTTCCTTCTGGCTGAGCTTCGTCAGATCCTGTCCTTCGTAAAGAATCTCCCCGGCGGTGGCCTTCTCCAACTGCAGGATGCAGCGCCCAGTGGTCGTCTTACCACACCCCGACTCGCCCACCAGACCGAGCGTCTCGCCCTTGTTAATGTAGAAACTGACGTCATCGACCGCTTTGACCTCGGCGACGGTACGGTTAAAGACAATCCCCTCGGTGATCGGGAAGTACATTTTAAGATTTTTAACGTCGACCAGAAGTTCGCCAAGTCTCGCCTTGGAAGCGTTGGCATTGTTTTCGGTCACGGCGCCATTTCCCGGGCTCATGAATCCACCTTGGTTTTTTCTTGCA
>JACNJX010000069.1 GCA_014382345.1 Alphaproteobacteria bacterium | reverse complement strand
CCCCAGACGTTTGCACGGGGGGGTCCGCTCTTGTGTCGAGGGCGAACCCTTTGCGCGGGGGCTTTCTGGGGCCGCCGTTTGGGGTAGGGTCCAGAAGATGGCCGTTACGGGAGCAAACAAAGCACCTGCAATCTGGGTGCTGGCCGACGACCGGGCCGGAAACCGCCGCCAGTGCCTGGGCGTCGCCGATGCGCTGGGCATTGATTATCATGTCAAGGAAATCGCCTATGGACCGTGGGCGGCGTTGCCGAATGTGGTGCTGGGGGCGTCCTTTTCGGGATTGACGGCGGACAGCCGCCTGGGCATCCATTCGCCCTGGCCCGATGTGGTGATAGGCGCCGGCAGGCGAACCGCCCCGGTTGCGAGGAAAATCCGTGCCCTTGCCAAACGCAATGGCAGTGACTGCTTTTTGGTGCAGGTCATGGACCCCGGCGCGGGGCGGGGCGATTTCGGGCTGATCGCGGTGCCGCGCCACGACGGCCCCGTTTCCGGGGGCAATATCCTGAGCATTACCGGCGCGCCGCATCAACTGACCCGAAGCCGCCTCGACGATGAAGCCCGCCTTTGGCAGGGACGCTTCGACGCTCTGGCAAAACCGTGGATCGCCCTGATCGCCGGCGGCAGCACCCGCAGGCGCACCTTTACCCCAGGCATGGCGCGGGACCTGGCGGAGCGGGCCTCGAACATGGCGGAGCAGTCGGGCGGATCCTTGCTGGTGTCCACCAGCCGCCGCACCGGAAGCGCCGCCGATGACCTGATCGACGCCATCACGGCTCCCAAGATCGTTTTCCGCTGGGGAGAAAGTGGAGAAAATCCGTACCATGCCTATCTGGCGATGGCCGAGGCGGTTATCGTCACCGGCGATTCGACTTCCATGTGCTCGGAGGCCTGTTCCGGGACGGGGCCGGTTTATATTTTCAGCCCCGACGCCCTGACGGCGCCGAAGCACGCCCGCCTGCATGCCGACCTGTATGAACGCGGCTACGCCCGGCCGCTTGGCTCGGGTGTAGAGGGGGGCGGCTTCGAGGCGTGGTCCCACGAGCCTCTCAACGCCGCCGATGACGTTGCCCGCGCCATCCGTGACCGGCTGGGTTTGTAGAACCTGATGCCCCGGTTTTCCGCCAATCTCTGGTACCTGTTTCAGGACATGCCGATGCCGGACCGCTTTCAGGCCGCCAGGGAGGCCGGATTCCGGGCCGTCGAGTTCCATTTCCCCTACCAGTGGCCGGGCTCCGATCTGGCCGGGTGTCTGGACGAACACGGCCTTGAGCAAGTGTTGATCAATGCGCCGCCGGGCGACTGGGAGGCCGGCGAACGCGGCATCGCCGCCTTGCCGGGCCGGGAAGGGGAGTTCCGCGAGTCTTTGGGACTCGCCATCGAATACGCCGAAACCCTGAACTGCCCGCAAATTCACGTCATGGCCGGGCTGGTAGATGAGGCGGGGCGCTCCAAGGCCCTGGATACCTTCCGGGAAAACCTGAGCTTCGCCGCCACGGAATGCGAACGCCATGGCGTTGCCATGCTGATCGAGGCGCTTAATCCGGTCGATGTGCCGGGCTACCTGATTTCCGACACCGAGGCCGCCCGCGCCGTGGTCGATACGGTCGACCACGACAACCTGTTCCTGCAATACGACCTCTATCACGGGGCTATGAACGGAGAAGACATGGCGTCCGTCATCGAGGCAAACCTCGACGTCATCGGCCACATGCAGGTCGCCGGCGTTCCCGGCCGCCACGAGCCCGACGACCGGTGCCCGCTGGATTACCCGGCCCTGTTCCGGGCCATCGACGGCCTCGGCTATGAAGGCTGGATCGGCTGCGAATACAGCCCGCGTTCGGGCGGCTCGGGCACGCTTGAGAGCCTCGGCTGGGCAACGGAGTACGGCCTCGGCGCTTTAGCGCCCTAAAATCAAAGCCCCCTAGTTAACGTCTTCCCAGGCCTTGACCTGCTGCGTCTGTTCGCCGAGACCTTCGACACCGAGGCGCATGACGTCGCCGGGTTTCAGATACATCGGCGGCACCCGCCCGAGGCCGACGCCCGGCGGCGTGCCGGTGGGGATGACGTCGCCCGGCATCAGGGTCATGTAGCTGCTGATGGAGCTGATGATGTGGCCGATGCCGAAAATCATCGACGACGTATTGCCGTCCTGACGCCGGTCGCCATTGACCTCCAGCCACAGGTTGAGGTTCTGCGGGTCGGACACCTCGTCGGGCGTCACCAGCCACGGCCCGAGCGGCGCGAAGGTATCGAAGCTCTTGCCCTTCAGCCACTGGCCGTCGCGTTCGAGTTGGTATTCCCGTTCCGAAACGTCGTTCATGATCGAATAGCCGGCGATCACGCCCAGGGCTTCGGACTGCGAAACATACTGGGCGCGGCGGCCAATGACGACCGCCAGTTCGACCTCCCAGTCGCCCTTCTTCGATCCCTTGGGCAGGACCACCGGGTCGTTGGGGCCGCTTAAGCTGGTCACCGCCTTGGTAAACAGGATCGGCTCGTCGGGGATATCCATCTTCGCTTCTTCGCCGTGCGCCTTGTAGTTGATGCCGACGGCGACGATCTTGCCGACGCCGGTGACCGGCGGCCCCAGGCGCGGGTTGCCTTCGACGAGGGGCAGCGATGCGGTATCGATTTTGGCCAGCGCCGACAGCCGGTCGGGGTCCAGGGCCGCGCCATCGAGGTCGTTGATCTTGTCCGACAGGTCCCGGATCCGGCCGTTTGCGTCCAAAAGGCCGGGTTTCTCCTGACCCTTCGGGCCGAAGCGCAGCAATTTCATGGAATTCCCTCAGAGTTTCAAGTATTTCAAAGGCTTAAGGTAAAAAGACAAACCGGAAAATCGCCGTTTTTTTGAGAAGTGCGGGGGACGTTAAGCGAATTTATTTTTTCAGGTGTGATGGCCGTCATTCGTTCTGGTGTCTCAAGGGATTATACGTTCAACACCAGCCACCTTTCCAACATGAAAGACCAGGATCGTGAAAAAACATTATTTTGAACTGACACGATTGATCGAAAAGCTGCACCGGCGGTATATCGACGTTCTCAAGGCGGAACTGAACCGGATCGGCGTGCGCGACATCAACGGCGTGCAGGCGCTGTTGCTGACCAACATCGGGGCTGAGGAAATTTCCATTCGCGATTTGGTCGAGAGGGGCTATTACCTCGGCTCCAACGTGTCTTACAACATCAAGAAGCTGACCGATCTCGGCTACCTCGAGCAGGAACGCTCGGCCCACGACAAGCGCTCGGTCAACGTGCGCCTGACCGAAAGGGCGCTCGACGTCGTCACCTCGATGCAGACCCTGCAGGACTACAACGCCGATGCCTTCGCGGAAAAAGGCGCAACGCCGGAATCGATCGACGACATCTGCCAGGGCCTGCAATCGCTGGAACGCACCTGGTCGGATTACATCCACTACGGCATGAAGGCGAAGGCGTAAGGCTTTCGCCGACGCAAAAAAACAACGGCGCGCCGGCGGCACGGCCCCGGCGCGCTTTTTCATGCGCGGCCTTCGGCACAGGCCCCCGTGGCGAAGCGGCGGGCGTCCCGTTATCGTCAGGATATCGTCAAAAAGTCGTCCGAAACTCGTCCGAAACTCATCATTTTTCCGGCTCCATTGCACCGCAACGCCTTGAATTCAAAGGAGACACGCCCGGCCGGGCGGCGAAAAACTCATCATTTATCATCATTTTCAGTTAATATTCCTAACTGCAATCCGCCCGCACAAAGCCCAGGCCGAATAATTTGGGCTTTAAAAAGTAAGAAGTTTGCTTGTGTTATGCAGGCATTGCCGGCTTGCCAAGTACCAAAGCCTAGACACAGGGGCCTTTCCCCGCCGCCTATAAAACCATAAACGGAATATATTCTTTTTTGGCGCAGGAGTCAAGGGGGGAATATGCCCACCGCCGAAATTACTTCCCCAAAATCGGCAACACTTCTCCCGCCTCCCCAACACTCTCCGCCGTCAAACACTGAAACCCGTCGCCATCCAGCGCCACCGCCCCCTCGCGCTCGCCGGCGTCCTGGCCATGCCCGGTCAGCACGTGCAGCGCACCTTGTAGGCCCGCCGTTTTGGCGGCCCGGACGTCGGCTTCGCGGTCGCCGATCAGCCAGGATTTGCTTAAATCAACGGGCAGGCGCTGGGCGGCTTCGAGCAGCATGCCGGGGTTGGGTTTGCGCCACGGGTGGTTGGGGTTGTCGAAGGGGGCTTTGCCGTCCTTGTGGTGTGGGCAGGCGAAGACGGCGTTGAGGAAGGCTCCCTGGCTGTCCAGGGTTTCGATGATGGTTTCCTGGACTTTGACGAAGCCCTGCCAGGCGAATTTGCCGCGCGCGATGCCGGCCTGGTTGGTGACGACGATGACGGGCACGCCGAGTGTGTTGGCCCGCGCGATGACCTCGGCTGCGCCGGGTATCATCCGCACGTCTTCGGGGCGGTGCAGATAGTGGGCGTCTTCGACGATGACGCCGTCGCGGTCGAGAAAAAGCGCCGGGCGGCGAAGATCGCCTAAAGGCGGGATGCCCGGCACGTTTTGCACCCGGTTGAGAACCTGACTCCAAAGCTGGTCGTCGTCGATTCCGGCCCCAAACGGCAAGTCTAACGGCTCTGGCATAGGGCGTCCCTTGTTGTTTTCGGGGAACGATTTTTTGTCCCGATACGCCTTAATATGCTATCAAGACGGCAGAGGGAAGCAGAGCTGGGCCTGTGAGGGGGCCTACCCTGCATTAAACCCCCCCAGGGGTTTGGATCAATCGTTCAGGAACGATGCATGAAACCCGAAGACCAAAGACAGGAAAGACCCGACAATCTGGCCCACTGCACACTGCGCTGGGGGCTGTTCGCCTTCGGCTGGCTCAACGTCGGCCTCGGCATCATCGGCATTGTCGTGCCCGGCCTGCCGACGACGGTGTTTCTGATTATCGCGCTGTGGGCGTTTTCCAAAAGCTCGGACCGCTTCCAGCGCTGGCTGTGGGAGCATTCCCGCTTCGGCCCGCCGATCCGGAGCTGGCACGAACACCGGGTCATTCCGCTAAAGGCCAAGGTGTTGGCGGCGGCGATGATGAGCGCGAGCTTCCTCTACGTGACGGTTTATGTCGCGGACGGCTGGCACCTGCCGGCGCTGCTGGCCGCGGTCATGGTGCCGGCGGCGGCCTATATCCTGACCCGCGCCAGCGTCGCGCCCGCCGAAGCAATCCCCGAAACCCCGGAAGTTTCTTAAAAGAAACTATATTTTGGACGCAAATACGTCGTCGCGGATGATTCCATCCGCTCGGGATTTGCTCATTCCCCCGGCTTATTCACCCGTGAAGGCCTGAAGCCCGGTCTGTGCGCGGCCCAAAATCAGCGCGTGGATGTCGTGCGTGCCTTCGTAGGTGTTGACGGTTTCCAGGTTCAGCATGTGGCGGATGACGTGGAATTCGTCGTTGATGCCGTTGCCGCCGTGCATGTCGCGGGCCAGACGGGCGATGTCGAGCGCCTTGCCGGCGGAGTTGCGCTTGATCATGGAGATGTTTTCCGGCGGGCAGTCGCCGTCATCCAGCATCCGCCCGACGCGCAGGCAGGCCTGCAGGCCGATGGTGATTTCCGTCTGCATGTCGGCGAGTTTTTTCTGGATCAACTGGTTCGCCGCCAAGGGCCGTCCGAACTGTTTGCGGTCCAGCGTGTATTGCCGGGCCGCGTGCCAGCAGAATTCCGCCGCCCCCAAGGCGCCCCAGGCGATGCCGAAGCGCGCCTTGTTGAGGCAGCCGAAAGGACCGCCCAGGCCTTTGACGTTTGGCAGCAGGTTTTCTTCCGGCACGAACACGCCGTCCATGACAACTTCGCCGGTGATCGCGGCGCGCAGCGACATCTTGCCCTCGATCTTGGGCGCGCTTAAGCCCTCCATGCCCTTTTCCAGGATAAAGCCGCGGATGACGCCGTCCAGCTTGGCCCAGATGATGAAGACGTCGGCGATCGGAGAATTGGAAATCCACATCTTGTTGCCGGTCAGCACGTAGCCGCCCTCAGTCGCCACGGCGCGGGATTTCATGCCGTTGACGTCGGAGCCGTGATCGGGCTCGGTCAGGCCGAAACAGCCGATCAGCTCGGCGGTGGCCAGTTTCGGCAGGTATTTTTGGCGTTGTTCATCGGTGCCGTATTCATGGATCGGGTGCATGACCAGCGACGACTGCACGCTCATCACGGACCGGTAGCCGGAATCGACGCGCTCGATCTCGCGCGCCGCCAGCCCGTAGCAGACATGGTTGACGCCGGCGCAGCCGTAGTCCTCGGGCAGGGTCGAGCCGAGAAGGCCGAGTGCGCCCATTTCGCGCATGATCTCGACGTCGAAATGTTCGTTTCGGTTGGCCTCGAGAATCCGGGGCATCAACTTGTCCTGCGCGTAGTCGCGCGCAGTATCGCGGACCAGGCGTTCGTCTTCGTTCAGTTGTTCGTCGAAACGGAACGGATCATCCCATTGGTAATTGCTCTTGGAAGCCACGATGGATGTTTCCTTTAATTATTTTTGATTGTCGGGTTTGAGGACGCTGACGCCGATCATGCTGTCGCGGGTGACCAGGGCGGCGAGGGAGTCTTCGTCCAGGCCATCGGCGCCGTCGGGGCGCATGGGCAGGACCATGTAGCGCAGGTCGGCGGTCGAATCATGCACCCGGACCTCGACGTCATCGGAAATTTCGGTGCCGAATTCGGCCAGCACGGCGCGCGGCTCGCGGACCATGCGGGTGCGGTAATTGCGCGACTTGTACCAGTCGGGCGGCAGGCCGATCAGCAGCCGGGGATAGCACGAACACAAGGTGCAGACGATGACGTTGTGGACGAGGGCTGTGTTTTCCATCACCCGGATCGGGATGGTGCCGGCATCGATGCCTATTTCTTCCGCCGCCGCGTTGACGTCGTCCAGCATACGGGCCTTGAAGTCGGGATCCGTCCAGGCGCGGGCCACCATGCGGGCCCCTTCCGCCGGACTTTTGGAATCAATGGATTCAAGCATCTCGCGCAGTTCGCCGGCGGAGAAGATGTCCTTGTCGATCAGCAGTTCGGCGACGGCCTCGGTCATGATCATGTGTTCGCTGACCGGGCCGTCTTCCAGGTCGGGCTGCTTGGGATGCGGGTAGGGCCAGTCCTCATCGCCATGATCGTGCCCGTGATCGTGATCGTCATGAGGCGCGGTCATGAAGCCTCTCCTGCATCCAGGGGATCGAGCCAGGATTCGAAGACATCGACGATGGTGGTGTCCTTGGGACTTCCGCTGTAGTCCTGCCACAGGTCCGATTGCGGGAAGGAAACCCAGTAAAGCGGCTGTTTCGGTTTGCCGTCGCGGCCGTAGGCCAGTTCTTCGGGGTTGGCGTAGGTTCCGACAAACCGGATGACGGTTCCGACATGTCCGCGGATGAAAAAGGGCGTGCGCATATGGCCCGGCGGATAGGCCGCACGCACCCGGACCCGGTCGCCTTCCGTAAACCTTGCGGAAACCCCGGCGGCGGTCATTTTGCCTGCTCCCAGCGGGCGCGGACGTCTTCCATCCTGCGGCCCAGCTCGTCGATTTTGAGTACGCCTTTTTCGATCAGCACATTGGTGATCGAGGAAATCCAGCGTTCATAGTAGCTGTAGTCTTCGTAGGCGCCGGGGCCGAGGTCCTCGATGCCGCGGCGCAGCTCATCGACGGTCATCAGCTTGCGCTTGCGGTCCGAAACCAGCCGCATGATGGCGTCGACGCGCTTTTCCCAGGGGGCGTAATCGTGCTCGACCTGGTCCACCGGTCCGGCATCCTTCATTCCCTGGCCGCCCATATCGTGGTGGCGGGGCCCCGGACTCGACAGGGGGGCGGAGGGAAGGGGGCTCGCTTTATTGTCACTATCGGTCATGGGGAAAATGCTGACACGGAATAGGCGCTACGACAAGGGTGGGGCGACAAGGGCGGGGTTGGCTACTGGTTGATGTCCTTGAGTCTTTTTTTCGGTTTTTTGTTAAGCGCGCGCTCAAAGAAAAAATCGGACCGCAGATCAACGGCGGTAACCATGAGCGCCGTGCTGGCCCGGCTGCCGTCGTCGTTGACGGTGGTTTTGATTTTCGCGGTCAAGTTGACGGTTGGGTACTTCCAGAGCATATCGCATTCGATGGAGACGATTTGCTGTTCGGCCCCGCATTCGGACCCGGTCGGCTGGCCATAGCGCTGGCTCAGTTCCGTCAGCAGTTCCAGGTAGGAAATTTTCGTATAGTCGTGACGGGATTCGATCCGGTAGGCGCGCGCACTTTTCTCCAGGCCGTGGAAATATACCCGGAAAACCCCCTCATGGTGGCGGTACGAGCCGATCCGGCCGCCGGCAGGATTGGCGGTGAAGGTCATGCTTGGGTAGACCCGAAGCGCCTCGTCCGCGGGCAGGCCGAGATAAATGCCGCCAAGCTGAAACCCCTTGAGGGCCATCGTTTCCACTCCTGCGGATTGTTTCGGGGACGCCTTGCCGATCCAGTCCTTGGAGCCGTATTTTTCCGGATAGAGGACCAGCAACACCAGATACCCGACCATAAAGAGGAGCGAAAGGACCACCAGGGTGGTCACGACCCGCATGCCGAACGTCATCCCGGTTGGATCGCCGAAGGTTTCCTCGAAGGCCAGATCGTCGGAGAACTTAAAGTCTTCATCCGGATCGGTGATGATTCTCCGCTCGCGGATGGGCTCTTCGTTTACTTCCCCCGTGTTACCCCCTGTGTTTCGTCCCTTATTTTCGCGCGGGGGTTCGGGCACATTGCCGGCGGGCGGTTGATCTGCGGCCATCGGTTCGCTTTCTAAGGAATCAAGGGACTATCCATACCAATCCTGGCCGCCTGGGACCAGTATGCCGGTAGACCAGTATGCCGGTAGATGGGGCTCACATCCCAAGTGCGGCGCCCTTGATAGCCGAGGATATGGCTTTCATCCGGGTCAGGGCGGGTTTTTTCCTGTAGGCCAGGGTTTGCCGGTCCAGGGCCGTGAACTCCAGGTCTGTCGAACGGGCGCCGTGGGTCGACAACGAGGTCCGGGTCAAGGCTTCCAGCACCACGTTGTCGGTGCGCTGCCAGCGGAGCCGGCAAACCCAACCCTGGGAAGCGTTTTCCATGCCGCAGCGGTTGATGTCGGGGGCGCCGAATTTTCTTTTCAGGCGTTCGCGGATTTCTATTTCCGATACGTTCCAGTAGGTCTCGGTGAAATGGAGCCGGTAGGACTTGCGCCCCGCCTCCGGGCCCATGAAGGAAACCGTATATGTCCCATTGCCCAGTTTGAAGCGGCCGATTTGCCGTCCTTCCGGCGCGCCCGACATGGAAATGGAAGGGTGTACCGATCCGGTTTCGATTGGGGTCATGCCCAACCTAATCCCCGAAAACCCAAAGGGGGGAAGGGTTTCCCTAAAGGGTTGGGCGGCTTCGTCCCTGGGCCGATAGGACCACTTGTCACTGAAAGAGCCAAAGCCGATGGCGGACGTGGAGAGATAGAGGATCAGCGTTAGCGCAGAGCAGATGAACAGGGTGACCAGACTGGAGGTCTGCTCAATTCGCCAGGTGCGCCCGAAACGGTCGAAAGGATTTAGGTGTTGGCGGTGCATGATAAAACTCCTCATCAACAATCCGCCCTGGATGATTGGTTTATTTATATAATCCATGACATGTATAGATTAGAGATGTATGTAGTAAAAGACGATTTTATTATTTGTTTTTATTTTTCAATAAAATTTAAATAAAAACTTATACATTTTTTCTGCTTGGCTTTGGTTCATTGCCGCCAGTGGCTTATCCTGCTGGCGGGACATCCCGCGAGGCTGTAAAATGCCTGTTCATCAGGGACGAATTGTCAGGAGACCGCCAAAACCATGAACGAAAACCATCCGGGGGTTCCCCGATTGCCGATCACCGCCGCACACCGGAAACGCAGCGATGCGGAAATCCTGCGCAAACTTTCAAAGGTCCGCCTGTTGTCCCTGGATGTGGACGGGGTTTTGACCGATGGCGGCCTGTATTATTCCGACGACGGACACATCCAGAGGAAATACAACGTCAAAGACGGTGTCGGCATCCAGCGCGCCCTGCAGGCCGGCGTCCAGATCGCCATCATATCGGCCGGTGTTTCCGGGTCGATCCCGGAACGGGCGGCGACTTTGGGAATCACGCATGTCTTTACGGGCGTCGAGGACAAACGCGCCAAGCTGGAAACCCTGTGTCAGGAGATGGGGCTGGATATGTCTGAAACCGCGCATATCGGTGACGACATCAATGATGTGCCGCTGTTGGAAGCCGTCGGCTGTCCCATTGCCGTCGCCGACGCCCATATCGAAGCCTTCGAAGCGGCGGTGATCATAACCGAGCGCAACGGCGGTGCGGGGGCGGTGCGGGAAATTTGCGACGCCCTGGTCGAGGCCCTTGCCCCCCCAGACTGATCTCCCGATCAGGCCCCGTTCCAGCGTTCCATGATGTCGTGCTCAACGCCCAGGTGGTCTAGCGCGCGGCCGATGCTTTGCCGCACCAGGTCGGTAATGGATTGCGGATTGTGGTAAAACGCCGGCACCGGCGGATGGATCACGGCGCCGATATCGGCGGCTTTGGTCATCAGTTCCAGATGCCCCTTATGCAGCGGAGTTTCGCGCACCATCAGCACCAAAGGGCGTTTTTCCTTTAACGTTACGTCCGCGGCCCGGATCATCAAATTATAGGAAAAGGAATGGGCAATGCCCGACAGGGTCTTGATGGAACACGGCGCGATGAGCATGCCGCCGGCGCGAAACGAACCGCTCGAGACGGCGGCGGCGAGATCCTTGTTGGAATAGGTTTCCTCTGCCAGAGCGCGGACGTCTTCCATCGAACACCCGGTTTCGATGTCGATGGTGCGCTGTCCCATTTCACTGACAATCAGGTGCGCCGGATGGCCCAGTTCCTTGAGCGCGCGCAGCGCCTCGATGCCGTAAATGGCGCCGGTCGCCCCGGAAATACCGACGATCAAAGGCGCGCTCATGTTGAAATCCCATGCTTGAAAACAGGCTGTTGTTGCCGGACCCTAACGTGAAACGTCCATCGGCGCACGGCAAACCTTGAGCAGACCTTGAGATGGTTCCCGAACACTGCCTGACCTGTGATTGTGCACCAAAGGGAAAGAGGCTATAGAAACGGAATGCGCCTTTTTTCTCAATGCTCTTACGTCGTGTTGACCGCCGCCCTTTTGCTGACGGGCGCCTGCGCCGGGCCAAACGAAGCCGGGCGGGAAGGGGGCAAAAACGTCTTTGTTTTTGATCCGAGTGAATTCAATCGCGATACTTTTTCTAAGCCGACTGTAATTCCTGATTCTATTACAATATGTTACAATAAATCCGGGACAACGGCCGCTAAAATTGCCAATATGGCAGTCAAGGAATGTGCTAAATATAATAAAACGGCGAAGTTCGAAGACCAGTCCTTGCTGGTTTGTCCGCTTTTTACGCCGGTCGGCGCTATTTATAGATGCGTCGCCAATTAAAAGGCAGATAAACGACCCGCCATTTAATTGGTGATAAACGCTACGTTAACTAAAACCGTTTATTAGCGATAACTGTTTTGGATTCCCGGTGAGGAGACCAACTATGAAAAAGAAAATTTCCGCGATCATGCTGGCCGTTTCGGTTGCCGGTTGCTCGAATGTCGATATGACCCGCGAAGAAATGCTCGGCACCGCTGCTGGCGCAGCCGCAGGCGGCTTTCTCGGTTACCAGTTGGGCGGCGGGATATTGATGAATTCCGTTTTCGCCACCCTCGGCACCGTTGCCGGCGGAGCAGGCGGGTATTACGCCACCCAGGCCCTTATGGGCACGGACCGCGCGGCTTATGAGCAGACGACGAAGAAAGGCCTTGCCGAGGCGGAAGATGGCAAGGTTCTGGATTGGAAGAATCCGGAAACCGGGAACTCCGGCATTTTCCGGACCACCAACTCCTTTCAAATGGCTGATGGCCGGTATTGCCGTCAATACCGCACAACCGTGTCCTTCAAGAAGAATGTGCGATCCGGCGTCGGCATGGCCTGCCGCCAGCCCAACGGACAATGGCAGGTTGTTTCCGACGACTTCAGCTAGGACCCAAATTTTCCCCGTATTTTGCGTTTTACGGTGAACGGATGCCGCGCCATGCTTAATCTGGCCGCCGTTGCCATAGGAGTCTACGCGGTCATCGTCGGCGGCCTGTTTTTGCTGCAACGCCAGCTTATCTATTACCCCTCACAATCCATGGCGTCTCCGGCCCAGGCCGGAGTGAGTGAGATGCAGGCCCTCAGGACCAATACCGAAGACGGGCTGACCCTGACCTTCTGGTACGCCCCGGCCAAGGCGGGGCAGCCGACCGTGGTTTATTTTCACGGTAACGGCGGCAATCTTTCCGGACGCGGGTTCAAGGTCCGGCCTTATCTGGATGCCGGGTTTGGAGTCTTGTTGGCAGGCTACCGCGGTTACGGCGGCAATCCCGGAAAACCAAGCGAGACAGGGCTATACGCAGACGCCAGGGCGCACCTGGAATTCCTGAAAAACCAGAAAATTTCCCCGAAACAATGGATTTTGTACGGAGAATCCCTTGGCTCCGGCGTTGCCGTGCAGATGGCATATGAGCAAGCCGGGGGAGACCCCAATCAGGGAACCCAGGCCGCCGCTGGCGGCCCCATTGGGGCCCTGGTCCTCGAATCTCCGTTTTCCTCTCTTGGCGATGCCGCCCAATCCCATTATCCCTTTGTTCCGGCACGATTTCTTGTCCGCGACCGGTATGACTCGGTTGCCAAGATCGAGCACGTTAACGCGCCGGTTTTGGTCGTTCACGGGGAAGAAGACGGGGTAATTTCCGCAAACCAGGGAAAACGGTTGTTTCAAGCCGCCCGAGAGCCAAAACAGGCGCACTGGATCGCAGGAGCGGGGCACAACAATCTCTATGATTATGGCGTTTCGGATTTGGTTGTAGTATTCATTCAAAAGAACACCTTAAAGTAGTCCATATTCTCCTCTGTGAATCCATCCGCTTCCCTCTGAAAACCCTTGGTTTCTGTAGAGTTTTGGCCATCCCCAAGGGCGAAATTTTCTTGACCCACAAAGCATTATCATCTATTTTACATAGTGGAATGGTGTAAGTGAGTCCGGAATGCGTCCGCTTTTTTGGTGGTATTGCGTAAATCTGGCCCCGTCCTTTTCATTGGAAATTTTGTTAAGTAGACCGATACGTAGACCGAAAAGCAGATTTGAAAATGGCTACAATTCCCAGATCGGGGCCTTTACCGGCACCGACGAATGTAACGAGTGGACGGGGTGGCCCCCCGACTCGCGTTTCGTCTGTTGGCGGGTCTTCTGTCGATCAAATTCTTGACGGTAGCGGTGTCTCTTTTGAATCAGCCACCTTCGGTTTTCAGGAGGAAGGCCAAGTCTCTTATGACCAGGGTTCCGGTAAAAGGGGCGGGCAGGGTTTCCCCGGCTTCGTCGATGCGCCGACCAAGATCTTCGCCGCCATGTTGGAAACAACCGATATTTCCCAGGGAAACGACGATCGTTCCGAAGGCAGCGCCCCCGGCACCGTGCCTTATGTCGGTATAGCCGCAAAAGCCATTCAGATTTATGAAACCAATGCCAGGATTGCCGGTGGTGAACCGCGCTACCTGGGCACGTCAGTCAGCGTGGTTCTTTAGGCCCGGGTCCTGATGTCATAGGAACTTACGGGGACGCGGAGACGCGTCTTTTTTTATGCCCCATGTGAGTGGGCTCACATTTTAAAAACCATGTGAGTGGGCTCACATTTTTTATGACATGTGACGGCCATCACGGTCTTTTCATACAGATTTTGCTAGGAATCACAGGCATGGATGGTGGGTGAGCCAGCCGGATTTATTGAATTTGTAACGGATACGTCATGGCTATCGAACAGGTTCTAGCGACTGCAATATCCGGGCTTCAGGTCAGCGCCAAAAAGGCCGAGGTGTCCGCGACCAATATCGTCAATCAGAACACGGTCGGATACAAAGTTCTGGATGTTCATCCGATCACCCGCACATCAGGGATCGGATCTGGGACCGGCAACAGCTTGGCCGCCCAACTGTTCGAAGGCGGTGCGGTTGACGTGGCCACCGAATTCACACGCCTGATCGAAGCAGAGGTCTCCTATAAGGCCAATGCCCGCGTTATCCAGACAGCGGAAGACCTCCAGCGCGCGCTTCTCGACATTACCGCCTGACGCACCTGCCTGGTTTATCCACCCATGGCGAACCCAGTGCGGGGGGGTGGATTTCATCTTCCTGGCGTTTGCCCTTTTCCGGGCTAAAGCTTTATTATTTTTTAAACTCTTGGCCGCACCCTATATACTAATCAGGACATGTTCCGGCTTTATCGTGAAGGTCGGGACGTTCGCTTTTATCTTTAGCACCGGGGATGGCCATGCCTGCCGATGTGGACAACGCGTTTGATATCGCATTCTGGTTCGCCGATACCGCGTTGAATGAAAACGAGTACCTGCAGCCGCAAAAACTGCAGCGCCTGATGTTCATTGCCCAGGCTTATTATTCGGTCGCTTTCAACGGCAGCCGCCTGATGCCGGCGATCTTTGTTGCCGATGAGATGGGGCCGGTGGAACCCAATATCTACATCGCCTTTTCCAAAGGGCGCCCGGATGTCGATGCGCGGCTGTTCCTGCCCCATGAGGTGGAAGCCTTCCTCGACGGTATCTGGCGGCGGTTCGGCCACCATTCCACCGAACGGCTTAACAAAATGACCAAAGATACGAGCGCCTATAAACAGGCCATGAAGCGCGGGCACCGGGCGGAAATTTCCCTCGACACCATGCGTCTGTCCTTTGCCCGGGCCGAAAACACTCCCGGCGTCGGCCAGGTGGTCAAGCCGAAGGTTCTCCGAACACAGTCCGGTCGGGCCGTAACCGTCAAGGCCTGGGTGCCTGGCGCCAAGACCGCCACCAAGCGCTGATATTCTCCTAATATTTTATATCGGGTTGGCTTTCTTTTGCCGCCAGCCTCCCCCCAGCGGCAGTCGGGAACGTGGCCTGAAAGATATTTTCATGGCAAATCAGGTCTTTCATGTTGCCTTCCCGTCCGGCTACAATAAAATAATAAACAGGTGTCACCTTCTCCGCCGGGTTTCCGGTTGTTGGTTTCACTGTGGGGAAGACGAGATTTATCTCGATAATTAAACTAGGGAGGACAATTTCCGATGACTGTAAGTACTATGTTTCTGCGCGGTTTGACGTTCGGTGTCGCCGCGGCTGGCTTGATTGCCGTGGCCCCGGCCCAGGCTAAGGTCGAAGGCAATACTATCGTTCTGGGATCTGCCATTTCCTTTACCGGTAAATATTCCACCAACGGCATCCATGCCAAAAACGGCT
The DNA here is from genome assembly GCA_014382345.1 of Alphaproteobacteria bacterium. Classification (GTDB taxonomy): domain Bacteria; phylum Pseudomonadota; class Alphaproteobacteria; order Rhodospirillales; family Casp-alpha2; genus Casp-alpha2. Next base: position 36,912 of record JACNJX010000069.1, on the reverse strand, counting down.
ATAACCTGGGCGTCAAACGGATCAACGAAATGGGCGGCGTCAAAGTCGGCGGCAAGGCCTACAAGCTGAAAATCATCTATTACGATGATGAATCCACGCCTCTTCGTACCGCCCAGTTGGCCGAACGCCTGATCAAGCAGGACGGCGTCAAATACTTCCTGGGGCCGTACAGCTCCGCAACCACCAAGGCGCTGGCGCCGATCACGGAAAAATACAAAATCCCGATGGTCGAAGCCGAAGGCGCGTCCCGCTCGCTCTTCAACAAAGGGTACAAATATATTTTCGCCGTGCTGTCGACGTCTGAACAGTATCTCGCCAGTTCCATCGCGCTGGCCGCCGAAATTGCCAAGAAAAACGGCAAGGACCCCTCTTCCGTCAAAGTCGCCATGGCGTTTGAGAACGATCCGTTCTCGCTCGACGTTCGCGCCGGTGTTCTGGACGACATGAAGAAGTTCGGTATGAAGGCGGTTATCGACGACAAGCTGCCGCGTGACCTGAGCGACATGGCCGCGACCCTGACCAAGGTTAAGGCACTTCGTCCCGACCTGCTGGTTATTTCCGGTCATTCCAAGGGCGCGGCGACTGCGGCCCGCCAGATCGCGGAAATGAAGATCAAGGTTCCGATGATCGCCATGACCCACTGTGAAGCCGCAAAGATCGTCCAGAAATTCGGTGCGTCCACCAACGACTACCTGTGCCCGACCCAGTGGGCGGAAACCCTGAGCTACAAGGGCGCGGCCTTTGGAACGGCAGGGGAATACGACAAGTTGTTCAAGAAAACCTTCAAGGGCTACAAGAACGTTCCTTATCAGTCCGCCCAGGCGACCGCCGCGGTGCTGGTCTGGAAAGACGCTTTCGAGCGCGCCAATTCCTTTGATACGGAAAAGGTTCGCGTTGCGTTGACCAAAACCAACATGAAGACGTTCTACGGCAACATCAAATTTTCCAAAGGTGGCAACAACATCGCCAAGCCGATGGTGCTTCGCCAAATTCAGAACGGAGAATTCAACGTGGTTGCGCCGTCCGAATGGGCGTCTCACAAGGTCAACTGGCCCCGGAAATAATTACGGATCTGGTATTGCTGTCGCAAGACATGATGCAATAAACATTCAAAGACTTGCCGCTCCCGCTGACACGCGGGGGCGGCGGTTTCTTTAGTGATTTCAATGATACGGAGACATCCCGCGCATGCTGGATAACATTTACCTGCTAATTCAAGCGCCCTTGCTGAATGTCCAGATTCTTCTGGACGGGCTTTTCGTCGGCTCCATTTTCGCGCTGGCGGCTTACGGGCTTGCCCTGGTATGGGGCGTGATGAACGTCAAGAACCTGGCCCAGGGCGATTTCGTCATAATGGGCGGCTATACAGCCTGGCTCCTGTCGACTTGGGGCATTCATCCCATTTTCGGGCTGCCGATCGCGATGGTGTTGATGTTTGGATTCGGATGGGTGGTGTATGTGGTCATCATCCGCCGGGTCATCGACAAGGATATGTTTACCTCTCTGCTGGCGACCTTCGGATTGGCCCTGGTGATCCAACAATTACTGAATTTGGCCTTCGGCCCGGAAGTCCAGGTTGCGGAATCCCATTTCGCCATCAACAGCTTTTTTGACGGCCTGGTCACCGTCGCCAATATCAAATTCATTTCCCTGCTGCTGGCCGCCGGTCTGGCCGCCATGGTGGTTGGCTTCATGAAGTTCAGCCGCATGGGACAGGCGATCCGGGCGACGGCTCAGGACGCGCGGGCGGCCAAGGTCATGGGCATCGATACCGATCGTATTTATGCTTTTACCTTTTCCCTCAACGCCGCCATTTGCGGCGCGGCGGGCGCCCTGATTTCCATGATCTGGGTGATCCAGCCGTTTTTCGGCATCGGCCACTCCATCCGCTCCTTCGTGGTGGTCACGGCGGCCGGTCTCGGTAACCTGCCGGGTGTGATTATCGCCGGGCTTAGTCTTGGCGGGGCGGAACTGTATTCCGGTTTCGTATTTGGCGCCGAGTTACAGCAATTTTCCGTCGTTGCCCTGCTGGTCATTGTGCTGGCGGTACGGCAGGTTCAACAACGCAGACATCGGCAGGCCGTTAAATGAGCATCGCACAACAAAAAATCCTTCTTTACGCCGTTATTCTGGTTCTCGGAATCGGGGGCCCGCTTATTTTCCCCAATTACACGTTCCAGATCAGCGTCCTCTGGGTGATGATCCTGTTCGCTTTGACATGGGATATCCTGGGCGGACAGATGGGATACAACTCGCTCGGCAACATCTTCTTTTTCGGCGTCGGCATGTATACCTGCGCCCTAGTGCAGGTCGGTCTTTATACGGACGTTTCGGTGTATACCTCGGCAACGGGCGGCGCCAACCTGAGGCTGACGCCGGAAGAATATTTCATCGGCCTCGGCCTCGGCGCCTTTGCCGGGGCCATAGTCGCGTCGATTTTCGCCGTCATCTTCGGTTGGGTGGTATTCGGTCTGCGAGGTCCGTACTTCGCCATCGGCACGCTGGGCTTCACGCTGGCCGCCGGTGAACTGGTCGGCGCCTGGGAATGGGTCGGCGGCGGCGGGGGCATCGCGCTTCCCGTCTATCCCGGCCCGCCGGATGAGCGCTCCCTATTGTTCAATTTTCTCTGCTTCATCCTGGCCGTGATAGCCTTCTTGACCGTCAAATGGATGTATGCGGGCCAGTTCGGGCTGGCCGCCAACGCCATCCGCGACGATGAGGAAAAAGCCGAAGCCATGGGCATTCACACGCTCCGCTACAAAACCGTCGGCTGGACTATTGCTGCGTTTTTTCTTGGCATTTCCGGCGCCATTTTCGGCAACATGGTCGGTTTTATCGAACCGCTGGAAGTCGCCTTTCCGACCGTCACCTTCGGTATCTTTATGGTCGTGATGTGTTTGTTGGGCGGCAAGGGCACGCTGTGGGGGCCCGTTGTCGGCGCCGCCTTGTTTCATATCTTCAAAGAGGTCACCTGGACCTACATGCTGGGCTGGCAATGGGTTGCATTGGGAGCATTGATCATCATTCTGGTGGTTTTCTTCCAGCAAGGTGTCATGGGTTGGTTGCAGGAAAAATGGCCGAGTAGATTCGGTATTACCGTCGATGAGAATGTCGTTGCCAAGAAGAGCTCCGAGGCTGCCCAATGAGCAATTTGATCGAAGTCCGTAACGTCTCGAAATCCTTCGGAGGCGTCGTTGCAAACCGCGACATCAGCCTGGATGTCCCGGAAGGCCGCGTTACCGGCCTGATCGGTCCCAACGGCTCCGGCAAGACGACGTTGTTCAATTCCATCGTCGGCTATCATCCCATCGATGAAGGCTCCATTCAGTTCGAGGGCCAGGAAATTTCCGACATGATGGTGCCTGAGATCGCCCGCTTGGGGATGCTTCGGACATTCCAGCAGACGCGCATCTATTCGAAAATGGATTGCGTCAAAAACATGCTGATTTCGCTGCCGCACCGCACCGAAGGCTATTCTTCCATGTTCAAGCCCTATGGGGCGGAAACGATGGAAAAGGCCGATCGGCTGCTGGAATTCGTAGGCCTCTATTCGAAACGCCATCTGATTTCCGGCGACCTGTCCTTCGGTCAGCAGAAGCTGCTGGAATTTGCCATGGCGCTGATGAACGAACCGAAGGTTCTGTTACTGGATGAACCGACAGCGGGCATCAACCCGACCCTGATCAACGGCCTGATTGACCGCTTGCGCCGCGCCACGACGGAACTGGGCATTACGCTGTTCGTCATCGAACACAACATGCCGGTGGTCATGAACCTGGCCGATAATGTTTATTGCCTCGCCAACGGACGGCTTCTGGCGCACGGAACCCCCGATGAAGTTCAGAATGACGAAAGGGTCATCAATGCCTACCTTGGCGGCCACCTGGAAATGGAAGATCACTGATGGCTGAAACCGACAGCACCCAGAAAAACAAAGCCACCGGTTACCACGAAATCGACACGGAATCGGTAATCTCCGTCGAGGAGGTTACCCGCCAGGCCCAGGCCATGGCGGAGAACGTGCCGATCGAACGGATTGCCGAACTGGCCAACAACGCGCCATTCGTATCCATCGAAAACCTCAACGCCGGTTACGGCAAGATGGAAATCCTGCATAACTTCAACCTGCAGGTGGCGCGCAAGCAGTCGCTGTGCCTGATCGGCCCCAACGGCGCCGGCAAATCAACCATCCTGCATTCCATTTTCGGCTTCACCAATATCTTCGGCGGCAAGATCATGGTAGGCGACGGCGACGACAAACGTGACATCACGGGCTTGTCGTCGAGCGACAAACTGAAAAATGCCGGCATCGCCTACATTCTTCAGGACAAGTCCGTGTTTCCCAACATGACGGTGGAAGAAAACCTCTGGATGGGCGGCTTCCTGATGGACAAGCCGGATCAGGCCAAGGAAAAGGCGGAACAAATTTTCTCCAAGTATTCCCGCCTTGCCGAGCGCCGAACCCACCAGGCCAAGGTGCTGTCCGGCGGCGAGCGACGCCTCCTGGAAATTTCCCGCGCCCTGGTGATGGAGCCCGAGGTCCTGCTGGTGGATGAACCGTCCATCGGCCTGGAGCCCCGGTTCATCGACATGGTGTTCGAAATCCTCGACGACCTTCAGAACAACGAAGGCAAGACCATCATCATGGTCGAGCAGAACGCCAAGAAGGGCCTGGAATTCGCCGACGTCGGCTATGTTCTGGTGTCTGGGGAAACGGCCATTGCCGGTCCCGGCGACGAACTGCTGGATAATCCGGAAGTCGGGCGTCTGTTTCTCGGTGGATAAGGCCTCTAGGCCAGATACATCACCAGATACACCAACAGCAACGACAGCGCCCAATAGACCATGGCGCCAGCGCGCATGGTGCGCGCCCATGGCCCTTTGGGTCCGGCGTAGCGGAACAGCCTCTCCATGCCGCGGTTCAGGCCGCCCAGGAACGCCGTTCGCACGCCACGGTCCACCGGCGCAAATAACGCCACCAAACTTCGGGCCAGCCACGGCAGCGCGCGGCGATAGAACCAGTCGACATCCAGGCTGATGGTCAGCGTCCGCTTCATCAGGGGCAGGCAGATGAAAAAGGCTAGACCCGAGAACAGCAGGAGCTCCATCATGCCCAAAACCTTTCCGGCCTTATAGGGTACGTAGTCGACAGGAAACGGCAACAGCGCGTACAGCGGCTCCGGGAAAACGCCGAGCCCGATGCACAGAACGGCAAACAGAATCATGGCAAGCCGCATGTTGAGGGGCGGGTCCGGCGGCCTGAGACCGGAATCCTTTTGGAAGAAAACGAACCAGGGAAATTTGATGCCGGCATGGAGGAACACGCCCGCCGAGGCGGCCGCCAGCAGGAAATATACCGTCGTCAGGGTTTCATCGGCCGCGGCTTGGGAAATCATGGATTTCGAAATAAAGCCGGACGTCAGGGGGAACGATGAAATGGAAAGCGCGCCGATAATCCCGCATACCGTGGTCAGGGGCATGGACTGGAACAAGCCGCCCAGATCACTGCACTTTCGCTTGCCGGTCATCAGCAGGACCGAGCCCGCCGACATCAGCAACAAAGCCTTGTAGATGATGTGGGTGAAGGCATGGGCAGCCGCCCCGTTAAGCGCCATCTCTGTGCCGATACCGACGCCGGTGACCATGAAACCGACCTGGTTGACGATGGAATAAGCCAAAATGCGCCGCATGTCGTTCTCCAGCAGCGCGTAGATGATCCCGTAAAACACCATGCCGAGGCCGATAAAGATCAGAATTTCAGTCCCCGGAAAGCCCCGGATCAGGACATACACCGCGGTCTTGGTGGTAAAGGCGCTGAGAAACACCATGCCGCCCGGCGAGGCTTCCGGATAGGCATCGGGCAACCACGCCGAGAGCGGAACCGCGGCGGCATTGATCAGGAAACCGAGCAGGATCATCCAGGTCGCGAGCGAGTCCGGCTTCATAGCGGAAAAGACAATGTCTCCGGTGGTGCTGATTTGGACGATAATGCCGACCAGCAAAAGCGAGCCGCCGAGAATATGCACGGTCAGGTACCGCATGGCGGCGCGGGAGGCCTGCGGGGTGTTCGCCGTTAACAGGACCGCCGTCGAGCCCAGCGCCATCGCTTCCCAGAAAAGGAAAAGCGTCAATATGTCCCCGGCAAAGGTGACGCCGATAGCACTTCCGGCATAGATAAAGGCGGCGGTGATTTCCATGGTTCGGCAGTGGTTAAGGGCAAACAGGCCACCGGCAAACGCCATGATAGAAAAGATAATGGCGAACAACCGGCTCAGGGCGTCGCCTTTGACGGGGATCAACGTGTAATCGAGGAATGAAACGAACACGCTCGCCCCGTCCGGAACCCCCCAGACCAGACCCAGTACCAAAAGGGGTAAAATGAGGATCCAGACCTTTTGCAGCACGCCCCGCAGGAAGGGAATGGCCAAAGCGCCGATGATCATGGTCACGCCCGGAGGGAGGGCCTCAATCACGCTCATAATACGTATCCTCGCGTTTCAAGAAGATGCCCAATCCCTTGGCGCCGACCACCATCGCCACGCAAACAATAAACCCGTACCAGGCATTAAAGCCGAAGGTCGCATCGATACCGAAATACCCTTTCGGATGAACCCATAACTCAAGAACGACCAGAACCGTCAACAGCACGCCGCCCCCGGTCCAGAGTTTGCGAATGGTTTCAGGCCTGACGAGCCAGTGCAGCGGCGCCTCTGTCTTATTAACGCTTCCGGACGGTTTAGCGGTTTTCATCCCCTTGTCCGTTTTTTTCGGTTTTTTCGTCAACTCACACCCTCCAGTCCCTATGAGCCCACAACCAAACGCATCAGGTCGTAGACCGGATCCGGATACAAAAACAGCACCATACAGGCGGTTGAGGAAATGCCAATGGCGATCAGGCAGGACACCGGCGCCTCCTTGATTTCAGCGGCTTTATCTCCATCCTTGCCAGAGAAGAATCCATTGAAGGGGATCTGCAACAGATAGAACACATTCAGCAGCGAACTGATCATCAAAACCGCGACAATGGCGATTTGCCCGGCCTCCAGTGCGCCCAGCGCCAAATACCATTTGCTCCACAACCCGCCCGTCGGCGGCAGGCCGATTATGGACAGGCTACCGATGAAAAACGCCAGGGTGGTGAACGGCATGGTGCGCCCGATGCCGTGCATCTCACTGATTTCCGTCTTGTGCGCGGCGACCAGAAAGGCGCCGGCGCAGAAAAACAGGGTGATCTTGCCGAAGGCATGCATGGCGATATGCATACCGCCTCCGAGAATCCCTAAGTCCGTCGCCAGCATCGCGCCCAAGACGATATAGGAAAGCTGACTGATGGTGGAGTACGCCAACCGGGCCTTCAGGTTGTCCTTGGTCATGGCAACCAGAGAGGCGATCAGCACCGTCGCCGCCGCCAGATACAACAGCCAGCGGCTGGTGGCTATGGTGAACAGAAAATCGGCGCCGAAAATATAGATCGCTACCTTCAATACCGAAAACACCCCGGCCTTGACCACGGCCACCGCATGCAGAAGGGCGGACACCGGCGTCGGCGCCACCATGGCGGCCGGCAGCCAGCGATGAAAGGGCATCAAAGCCGCCTTGCCGATGCCGAAGACATAAAGCCCCAGAAGAATGGCAGCCGTCAGGCCGTCGGCCTTGCCGGCCAGGATGCCGCCTTTCGTAAAGTCCAGGGTTCCGGTCAGGGACCATGTCCAGATCACGGCGACCAGCAGAAACAGGATCGAGGTGCCCATCAGAATACCGAGGTAGATCCGCCCGGCCCGCTTTGCGTCGGCCGTGCCGTGATGGGTAACCAGCGGGAACGTGGAAATGGTCAACACTTCGTAGAACACGAACAGCGTCAGCATATTGCCGGCGAAGGCAATGCCCATGGCGGCGCTGATGGCGATGGCGAAGTAGACATAGAACCGGGTCTGGTTCTGCTCATGATGGCCGCGCATGTAGCCGATGGAATAGACCGAGGTAACGATCCAGAGAAAACTGGCGATACCGGCGAAGATCATGCCGAGCGGTTCGATGACAAAACTAAGGGACAGCCCGGGCAGCATTTCCAGCAACGACACCGATGGGGTCTGCCCGGCGGCAACCACCGGGTAGAGGTTGGCGACCAGCGCAAACAGCACCAGTCCGGTCGCAAGGGTCACCGCCTCGCGCAGATTGGGTCTGGCCCCGGTCAGGGCAATCAACCCGGCGCCGGCCAATGGGGTCAGAACGGCGTATAGAATGATTTGCTCGACGCTCACTGGATGCCTCCGATGAGCGCTTCCGCCGCGCCGATGGCGACATCCATGGTCATGGTGGCGTTAATTCCGAAGTAGATAGATGCCCCGATCAAGACCCACATAGGCACCAGCATGGAAACCGGCGCCTCGCTGACGGCAGGGGCCTTTTTATCCCGGTCCTGGAAATAGGCGGCCTCGACCACACGCCAGACATAGATGATGGCCAACAGGGAACTGATCAGAAGGGCGATGATCGCCAGCCACCAGCCCTTTTCAATGGCCGCTTGAAGTAAGTACCACTTGGAAATAAACCCGGCCGTCAACGGCACGCCGATCAGTCCGAACCCGCCGGCGACGAAAGCCGCCATTGTTACGGGCATGGCTTTACCCAATCCCTTCATGTCTTCGATTTTAACGGATCCGATGCGCAGGAAGATGCAGCCCAGGGCCATGAACAGTCCGGCCTTGATCAGCGCGTGATTGAACAGATGCACGATCCCCGCGGCCAGGCCAAAGACCGAGGCCATGGAGATACCGAGCACGATGTAGCCGATCTGCGCCAGCGACGAATAGGCCAGCAGCCGCTTGGCGTTGTCCTGGTAAATAGCTACCGCCGATGCCCCGATCATGGCGATGATGCCAAGCGCCATCAGCATTTCACCCAATCCGAAGTCGTCGAAGACTCCCATCCCGCCATACACGGTGAAGATGATCCGCATCATCGCGTACACCGCGATCTTGGTGCCGGTGCCGGCCAGGAATACGCTGACGACGGAAGGCGCATGGGTATAGGCGTTGGGCAGCCACATGTGCAACGGCACCAGCGCCAGCTTCAGGCCCAAGCCCACGGTAATGAACGCCAGCGCCACCATAACGGTGCGCGACCCGCCGACGTCCGGAAGCAGGCTCGCCAGGTCCGCCATGTTCAGGGATCCGCTCACCATGTACATCATGCCGACGCCGATAATGTAGAACGTCGCCCCGATAGTGCCCATGATCAGGTAGCGGTAGGCCGCCGTCAGGGCACTGCGTTCGCGCCCGAGGCTGATCATCACGTAGGACGACAGCGACGAAATTTCCAGAAACACGAACAGATTAAAGACGTCGCCGGTAATGGCGATGCCCAACAGCCCGGCCAGGTTCAACAGGTACATGCAATAAAACAGGTAAATTCGCTCGACCGGGATTTCGGCCTCCACGCTGGCTCGCGCATAGGGCATGACGGCTGAGCCGATTACGGTGACGATGACCAGCATAAACGCATTGGCGAGATCGATCCGGTATTCAATGCCCCAGGGTGCCGGCCAGCCGCCAAGCGCATAAATGATCGTGCCGCTTTGCAAAACCCTTTCCAGCAGGGCAATAGACACGGCCAGCAGGGTCCAGGTGATTGCCGTCGCCACCGCCCAGGATGCATTGGGCCGACGCAACAACAGGCACACCGGGGCCGCCAGCAAGGCCAGCACCACCTGAAGGGCGGGAAGATGCGAGGAAACAAGCGCCGCCATCAGTCTTCGTTCTCCATCGCTTGAATTTCGTCATCCTCGATGGTGCCAAAGGCATCCCGGATGCGTACAACAAATGCCAACCCCAGCGCGGTCGTCGCCACGCCGACGACAATGGCGGTCAGAATCAGGACATGGGGCAGGGGATTGGAATAGATTTCGGTACCGTCGGCCAGGATCGGCGCGGTGCCGCCCTTGATCTTGCCCATGGTGATGTAAAACACGAACACGGAAACCTGAAAGATATTCAGACCGACGATCTTCTTCACCAGATTGTCCTGGGCGATAACGATGTAAAACCCGGTCATCATCAAAAAGACAACGATCCAATAATTCATCAGGCCCGGAAAACCGTTAATAACGTCCATGGCTCAACGTTCCTGACGGGCGTAGGTAAAGAAAATGGATATCATCGCCGCGGCAACGGTGATGCCGACGCCGAATTCGATCAGGAGGATTCCCAGATGCTGACCCTTGACCGGATCACCGGCCAAAACCGAATAATCCAGAAAGGTGCCGCCCTTCAGCATGCTGGCGACGCCGACCAGGGTATACAGCAACACCCCTGCCGCCAGGCCAAAGCGCGTGATGTGGGGCGGAATCATAGTGCGCGCCGTGTCGATGTCGAAAATCAGGGCATAAAGGATGAACCCGGCGGCAAAGATCACACCGGCCTGAAAGCCGCCGCCGGGACCGAAATCGCCGTGCCATTGCACGTAAAACGCAAACAGCAGAATAAACGGAATCAAAAGCTTCGAGACTACGCGCAGGATCACGTTCTGGCGCATGCTGGTGCTCAATTCGCCGGGCGCCATACGCCGGGTGCGCCGTCGTCCGATTTTGGCCCGGCCGATAATCAGCAAAACCCCGGCGGCGGCGGTAAAGACCACGAACACCTCGCCCAGCGTGTCATAGCCACGATAGCTGGCCAGTATCGAGGTTACGACATTGGGAAGGCCCGTATGGCCTGCGGATTTACTCAGGTAATAGGGCGCAACGTGATGATGAATGGCCGACGTTGGGTCGCCGTAGGGCGGCATGTCCAGGGTGCCATAGATCAGGGCCGCACCGCATAGCAAAACCAGCACCAACGCCCACGGGTGCCTACCGGGATAGTGCGGTTTTTCCTCACTGGTTGTCAGCGCCAGGGTGCCCAGCATCAATACCGTGGAAATTCCGGCCCCGACGGCGGCTTCCGTGAAGGCAACATCGACGGCATCCAGGACCACATACAGTACGGCGGCGGTCAGGCTGAAAATACCGGTCAGCATGACCACGGCGAACAGGTTGTGAAGCCTGGCCACTGCGATCCCGATCACGGCCATGATGCCCATCAGGGAAATGACGATTATGTCTTCGATGACGCCTTTCCCTCTTCCTGTCTCTTTTTATTTTTTTTCTCCGGTTTATCCAGCTGAGGAGCGGCGCCGCCCTGGCCCGCGGCGCGGGCCAGGGCGTGGGTCGCCGTCGGACCGGTAAACATAATGAAGATGATGATCAGGCCAAGTTTGACGGTGACGATGCTCAGCCCGGCCTGGAACATCAGTCCGGCCATGATGGCGCTTGCGCCCAGGGTATCGATGATACCGGCGGCGTGCATGCGCGAGAACACGTCCGGCAGGCGGATCAAACCAAGCCCGCCGGTCATCAGCATAAACGAACCCAACGCCAGCAATCCCCAACTGACAATGTCCAGAACCACGGCCATCAAATATCCCCCAGCTCATCGCCACCGGAAGGACGGCCCATGTGGGAAAATTCGACATACTTTGAAACCGCGATGGTGCCAATGAAGTTTATCAGCGCATAGACCAGCGCCAGGTCGAGAAACTCGGGCCGTCCGCTCAGGAAACCGTAAACGGAAATCAGCACCACGGTCAGCGTGCCGAAGGCATTCACGGCCAGAATCCGGTCGTACACCGTTGGCCCCTTAATGGCGCGGAAAACCGCCATCACCATGGTCACCAGGACAGCGGCGGAAACCGCGCCCATCATTGAACCGGCCCCTTCGTGGTCTGGACCAGGGGATCGTGGCTGTCCGGGTGCGCTTCCATGCTGGTGACGCGGCGGTCCATTTCCCCGGACCGCAGATCATCGGCGGTTTCCCGGGTCAGGGCATGCACGGTGATAATGTCCTTGTCGACCTCGATGGACACGGTTCCCGGCGTAAGGGTAATGGAATTGGCGTAAACGACCTGACCCAGTTCCGTTTTCTGAGTCGATCTGGTCTTGAAAACCGACGGATTGATCGGCATTTCGCGCGAAAGGATGACGCGGGCGACGTGAATGTTCGCCATCACGATTTCCCTGATCAGCCACGGCCAGTACAGGAAGGCCCGCACGGTCAGGTGAATGGGATGGCCTTCGTGGTCGATGACGTCCATCCGGTGGGCGACCCAAACAATAACCGCTACCGAGGCAACGCCCAGCCCCAGCAGAAGCCCGACAAAATAGCCGGAAAGCATCAGCCACAAGCCAAAAAGAACCAGACCTAAACTAACCGCATGCAGCAAAACTCAGCGCCCCCCAAGGGCATAAAACCCATCCTCCGACCACCCGGAAGGATAGGGACCGCGCCCCCGAGTAGCCAGACAAAAATCGGATAAATGACAGGGATTTGAAGTGAAAACAGTTGCGAAAAAGAAGCCTTGTGTCGAAACTCGCAATGCGATGGAAACGGGTGATGAGAACAAGTTATGTAAACTTTATTTTGAAAGAATCCTCAAGATGATAAATGGTCTGATATATGGTTTTTTTGTGGCCAGTATTTTTTTTCCGATTCTTGCCACCGCTGAGGGAAACAGGCCTACGTTTCCTCTGCGTTTTCTCAGCCCGGAACTGGCGACGAAAGCCGTTATCGCGGCGCTGGAAGATTGCACCAAGCGGGGCTACAAGGTTTCCGCCGCCGTCGTCGGGCGGGATGGCAATCTGGCCGCATTCCTGAGAAATCCTTTATCGGGACCGCATACGGTCAAGGTTGCCCAACGCAAGGCCTATTCCTCCGCCACCTTCCAGGCCCCGACCTCGCAGATGAAAACACGGACCGACCTCAGCTTCGCGCCCGGAATCCTGCTTATCGTCGGCGGCGTGCCGATCAGTGTGGGTGGCCATTTTTATGGCGGTGTCGCCGTCGCCGGGGCGGAACCGGAAATCGATGAACAATGCGCACAAACCGGCGTAGACGCGATCAAAGAAACTCTAGAATTCGCCAATTAGGTCATTGGTAAAATCATGCCGTTAAGCCGAACATTCCTTTGGGCCGCCGCTTGTTTGGCGCTATGGGGTGTTTTACCGCTCGGCGCACAGGCCGAAGAGGCCTTTCGCCGGGATACTCTGAGCATCGTGACGGGGCAGGGCGAGACCTACGTCTTCCAAATCGAAGTAGCGGAAACCGACCGTCAGCGGACGCAAGGGCTGCAATACCGTAAAAGTCTTGGCCCCGACGCCGGCATGCTGTTCGATTTCAAGACGCCGCAACCCGTCGGCATGTGGATGAAAAACACCTATGTGCCGCTGGATATGCTTTTCATCGCCCCGGACGGGCGAATCCTCAATATCGCCCGCGACACCACGCCTTTGTCGCTCGCCGGTATTGCCTCGGCGGGACCGGCAAAGGCGGTGCTGGAGGTCCGGGCCGGGACGGCGGTCAGGCTCGGCCTTCGGGCCGGGGATCGGGTGCGCCACGCGATCTTTGAATAGGCTTTAGGTCCAGCCTTTTAATAATAAATCCGTCAAAAGCACCCCTTGTTAATTGTTTTGGGCTTAAATACTACAAACCATTTTGTGTTTCCCGCTCACTTCCGTTGCTTAATTTAGGGTGAGGTTATTGGTTAAAGGCGCCGATTGGGTTACGGCAAAAAATCGGTTTAAGGTGTTGGAATCCTGCTGATTCCTTTGAAAAGGAACGGATAATGTCTGCAATTAATCTTTCTGCAAGTATCCGTGCGAACCTCTTGTCGTTAAAGAACACCACGGAACTCCTGCTCTCAAACTCCAACCGGCTTTCCACAAGCAAGAAGGTTAATTCCGCCCTCGATAGTCCCAATTTATTTTTTACCGCCAAAAAACTGACCAACCGTGCCGAAGACCTAAAAGCCCGCAAGGACGGTATTGGCCAGGCGATTTCGCTTCTGGAATCGACGGACCAGTCGCTGAAATCCCTCACCAGCCTGGTGGAACAGGCCAAGGCGAAAGCCCAGCAGGCCGAAGACGCGGCCACGGCCGGCAATTCCGTGATATCAACGGAGAAAGCCACCACCATCAGCGGCGTCACCACGGTTTCCACGGCGTTCGGCGCCGGGGCGACGTCCGATGCGGTCACACTCGTGTCCCTCGGCGCGACCGCAGGAACCCTTGCCGCAAGCATCGAACCTCTTTTTTTCGACAACATCATCATTGGTGCAGGCACTACGATTGCCGATTTGGTGACGTATTTGGATGGCAAGAACGGGGTTGATGCGGTTTATAACACCACCACCAACCAGATCGACATCACTGCCAACGGCGGTACGGACCTTAAATTCAGCGACGTCGGCGCCAGTGTTTTTACCGGCATGGGCGGGTTCAAGGCCGACGACGGAACGGTGATTGCGAATTTAACGCCGAAGACATTCGCGTCCCAAAACAAGGACACCGATCAGCTTGCAGATGCCTTCGGCCTGGCCCATAACGACACGATCATCACCACCGTGACGTCGGGCGGCACGAACACCTTCACCGTCGCCGACGGTACGGGTGATACGGCGACGACGATTGCCGACCTGGTGGCGGCCATCAACAAAGCGGATACCGCGCTGACGGCGTCTTACAACACCAACACGTCGAAGATCGACATCAAGGCCGCCGATGGTGTGGCCGTCGACTTCTCCGGCACCGGCTTCACAGGCCTGACCCTTAACACCGGAACCGGCAACCTTACGTCGGGTGTGGACGTGACATACTCGAAATTGGGCACTGAAGCCGAGGTCGGCTCCCTGACTACCGACTTCCGGTCGTTGTTGAGACAGATCGACAAGCTGATCGGCGATGCCTCCTTCAAGGGAAAGAACCTGCTTAAAGGCTCCGCCTCTCTGAACGTGAAGTTCAACGTCAGTGGCGATTCCAACCTGACCGTTTCCGGTAGGGCCCTGGAGGCGGATTCCAACGGAATCCTGTCCGGCTTGAAGTTCACCCAGAAAGCCGATGATTATGATTTCACGACGGCGGGGGACATCTCGTCGGCCCTGGCGGACGTGGACAAGGCAATTACCGAACTCAGGTCCGTTTCGTCCACCTTTGGCACCAGCCTGGGGATCATCCAGACACGGGAAGACTTCACCAGCGAACTGGTGGGTACGCTGGAAGAAGGCGCCGGCAAGCTGGTCAACACCAACCTGGAAGAAGAGGTGGCCAACCAGCTGGCCTTGCAGACCCGTCAGACTCTCGCTCTCCAGTCGCTGACGATCACCAACCTGTCGCAGCAGAGCATCCTGTCCATGTTCGTCTAGGCAATAGAAGGGATTTTGCATCCCGGACTTGCGCGGAAATGACCTAAGGCGTACTTTCCGCCATAACCGAGCCGGCTTGGCGGGGCGTGGCGCAGTCTGGTAGCGCACCTCGTTTGGGACGAGGGGGTCGGAGGTTCGAATCCTCTCGCCCCGACCATTTCCGGCGGTTGAAATTACGGTGGTTTTTGGACACCATGGCTAACGGTGCCAACCTTAAGGAAAGACCCCCATGAGCGACGTTCGCATTTACAGGCCTTCCAAGACCGCCATGCAGTCCGGGCGGGCCCATGTCCAGCGTTGGGTTCTCGAATTCGAACCCGGCGGGCCCAAGCAAACCGACCCCCTGATGGGATGGATCGGTTCCGAAGACACCCGCGGACAGGTCCGGTTGAAATTCGACAGCAAGGAAGCGGCCATCGCCTTCGCCAAAAAGAACGGCCTGACGGCCCGCGTTCACGAACCCAAGAAAAGACGAATCCAGCCCAAGAACTACGCCGATAACTTCAGTTATCACAGACCGTTTTAGTTTGGTTCAGAGCGCCCGTAGCTCAACCGGATAGAGCACCGGCCTTCTAAGCCGGATGTTGCAGGTTCGAGTCCTGCCGGGCGCGCCAAACCTCCATAACCGGAAACACCATGACTCAAACCCCCAATACAGATTTCGGCATTACCGATTTATGGCCGACGCGATTGCTCCACCGGCGGATTGCCGAGAGCGATCAGTGGAACAAGGATCTGGTCAAGCTGGTGCGGGACCTGGAAAAGGCCAATAAGAACCTGACCACCGATTACCTGGCGCCGGACATGTTCAACATGGATCAGCCAGCGGTCAACTGGCTGCGTGAACAGGTCAACGGTACGGTCATCGAATACCTTAAGGCCTTAGGCATCAATTTCCCGGTCAACTGGACCATCACCGGCTGGCCCAACGTCAACCGGTTCGGCGATTATCACGACCCCCATAACCACCCGTGGTCGTACCTCAGCGGCACCTATTACGTCAAAATGCCGAGCAACCGGGAAACCCTGCAAAGCCGCAGCGACGTTCGACCCGGTTGTATTACGTTTTACGATCCCAGGCAGGGCGTCAACATGGGCGCTATCAAGAACGACCCCTACGTCGACCCGGAACACACCCTGTTGCCGGAACCGGGCCTGATGCTGTTATGGCCGGCCTTCGTTAATCACTTCGTGCATCCGAATTTGAGCAAGGAAACCCGCATTTCCATCAGTTTCAATATCGTCCTGAAATGGTCCGACGAATATCTTCCGGATCAGGGATAAAGAGAGTTTTTGGCGACGGGGGTAGGGTTTTTTCATAAATTTCCTTATATTATTGGTGTATGAGGACGCGTACCCTCAAGTAAAGGAATCAAGACGTGGCGATCAGAATTGCCGGAACCGCGGAATACAACCGCAAGGACAACCGGGTCGAGACCCCGGCCTGTGTTTCCTTCGAGGGAAACGTTTATCAGGTGCTCGACATCGGGTTCGGCGGCTTCGGGATCGCCGGTTACGAAGGGGAACTGATGCCGGGCAAGGAATTTCTGCTCGACGGCCTGGGTCTCGATGAAGACACCATGGTTGCCGTGCGCGTCGACTGTACGGTGGCGCGCCGCCTCGGCAACCAGCTCGGCGTCAGCTTCGTCGAACTCGACTCACTGTCGTACGATGTGCTGGACGCCCTGATGATGCGGCGTAAAAAATTCTTTGAGAAAATGAAGAACCGTTAGGCGGAGCGCAAACTTGCCTGCACCCAAAAAGGAACGCCGCCTTCACAAACGGTCAAAAACACCAACCATCAACCTGACTATTGATGGCATGTCCTATCGCACAAGCAACCTGAGCATCGGCGGTTCCCTTGTCGAAGGCTATGAGGGCCTTTTGTCGGCGGGCTCGCTTCTGACCATCACCGCCCTTGTCGATACGGACGGGACCCTGTCGGATGTCGAAATCCGCTGTCGGGTGATCCGCGGTGAGCCGGAAGCAAAGCGAATGGCCGTGACTTTTCTTGAACTGGACGCCACGGCCTATGACATCCTGCAAAACGCCATGGCCAAAAGGATCGAAGGGCTGACCCTTTCCGAGCCGAAAAAGGACTAGGATTCCCCGTAGAGGTCCTTCGGATCTTTTTCGACGTCGGCGATTTCCGCCACATCCCCGTCGCGCACGGCATTGAAGAAGCAGTTTCGCCGCCCGGTGTGGCAGGCGACGCCGACCTGATCGACCAGGACCAGCACCGTATCGGCGTCGCAATCCCAGCGGAAATCCTTCAACGTCTGGGTCTGGCCCGAACTTTCCCCCTTGCGCCACAAGGATTGGCGCGAGCGCGACCAGTAACAGACCTGGCCGGTCTTCAGGGTCTCGGCGACGGCGTCCCGGCTCATCCACGCCATCATCAGCACCTCGCCGGTGTCGAACTGCTGGGCAATGGCCGGCACCAGACCGTCGGCGTTGAACGTGATGGCGTCCAGCACGGCGGGGGTGGCGGTTTCAGAGTTACCCATGTCTAAATCCTCAGGGGCCATGAAAGGCGTCCTTTTTTCATTTTCACAGCCCTACATCGGCTTTTGAAAGAATTCTGTCAACTGTCGGGGCCGTGTGTATAATGTTATATTATATCATTTAAAGGACATGTTATGGCGCATGCGGCCCCCAAAACGCAACCGGTTAAAACGGCGGCGTTTCCCGGAGTAGGACACGACCATTCCCACTGCCTGGAAGACGCTCTCGATCATGCCGGACAGATTTGCACGGACAGCGGCGCGCGCCTGACGGCTCTGCGCCGCCGGGTGCTGGAGCTGGTCTGGAGCGGCCATCGGCCTCTGGGCGCCTACGACATTCTGACGGCGTTGAAGACCGAAAGGCGCAACGCCGCCCCGCCAACGGTTTACCGGGCTTTGGAATTCCTTTTGCAGCAAGGCCTGGTGCATAGAATCGAGTGCCTGAACGCTTTTGTCGGCTGCCCCGACCCCGATACGCCGCATGGAGGCCAGTTCCTGATTTGCCGGGACTGCGGCCTGTCCGCCGAACTGAATGACGACACGGTCGATCAAGCGATCCGCAACAGTGCCGCTCAGGCCGGGTTCACCATCGCCCGCAAAGTCATCGAAATCGAGGGCCAGTGCCCGAATTGTCAAAAGGCGGAAATGTAAGCCCATGCAAGCGAACAACGACCCCTTTGCCGGCAAGCCCCCCCTGGTCGAAGCGAACGGCATTACCGTGCTGCGCTCGGGCAAGGAGATATTGTCCAACGCTAACCTTAAGGTTCGAAGCGGCGAAATCGTCACCCTGATCGGCCCCAACGGCGCCGGCAAGACAACCATCGTTCGGGTCGTTCTGGGACTGATAACGCCGGACAGGGGCGTCGTCGTGCGCCGGCCCGATCTGGTCATCGGCTACATGCCGCAACGGCTCAGCATCGATCCGACCCTGCCGTTGTCGGTCGGACGGTTTCTGATACTGGGGGCGGGGCGCCGCCGCTATTCCCCGGACCAACAGGCCCGCGTCCTCGATGAAGTCGGCGTCGGCGAAATTTTGGACACCCCCGTGCAGGCGGCTTCGGGCGGCGAGTTCCAGCGCGTCGTGCTGGCCCGGGCGTTGCTCCGCGATCCGGACATTCTGGTTCTCGACGAGCCGTCCCAGGGCATCGACGTGACCGGACAGGCCGACCTTTACCGGCTGATTACCCGCATCCGCGACCGGCGCGGCTGCGGCGTGCTGATGGTATCCCATGACCTACATCTGGTAATGGCCGATACCGACGAAGTCGTCTGCCTGAACCAACATGTCTGTTGCGCCGGGCATCCCGAAACGGTGACCAGCGACCCGGCCTATATCCAGTTGTTCGGCAAACAGGTGGCGGGCGCACTGGCCGTCTATCACCACCATCATGATCATGAACACGACGCCCACGGCAACGTGGTGCCGCATGACGGAACCCAGGGTTCTCATGACCATCACGACCATGAGGAGGGGCCTCATGGATGACTTTCTGCTCCGCGCCCTGATCGCCGGTTTCGGCGTCGCCGCCGTGGCGGGGCCTTTGGGTGCGTTCGTGGTGTGGCGGCGCATGGCGTTTTTCGGCGGAACACTTTCGCACTCGGCTTTGCTCGGCGTGGCGCTGGGGTTTCTGCTCGGCATCAATCTCAACATCGGCATCTTCACCGTCTGTGCCGTCGTCGCGGTCCTGCTGGTCAGCCTGTCCAGGCCTTCGGGGCTGTCAAATGACACGCTGCTCGGCATCCTGGCGCACGCCAGCCTGGCCTTCGGGCTGATCGCCATGTCGTTCATGGAAAACCAGCGCATCGATTTGATGGGCTATTTGTTCGGCGACGTCCTGGCAACGACGGAGGCTGACATTGTGTTGATTTACGTCGGCGGCGCCCTTGTCGCCGGCGTGCTGGCCGTGTTGTGGCGGCCGTTGCTGGCGGCGACCGTGAATGAGGAACTGGCCCTGGTCGAAGGCGTTCCGGTACGCGCCGTCAACCTCGGATATATGCTCTTGCTGGCGGTCATCGTGGCGCTGGCCATGAAAGTGGTCGGCATCCTGCTGGTGACATCGCTGATTATCATTCCGGCGGCGGCGGCTCGAAGGTTTGCCTCGACACCGGAACAGATGGCCGGGCTGGCCGCCTTGGCCGGGTGCGTCGCCGTAGCAGGAGGATTGTGGGGCTCCATGCAGTTGGACACGCCGTCTGGCCCGTCCATCGTCGCCGCCGCCTTCGTTCTATTCCTTCTGGTGACGGCGGCGTCCGCCGTTATTGCGAAGCGGTAGAGCAACCTGCCCTCGAGTGAGGGCAGATAAGTTGCTCTAATTTTTTACAATCGATCAAAATCAGTTTGATCTGAGGCGCGCCAGTCCCTTTTCCAGATCGGCGATCAGGTCGTCGGGATCTTCCAGTCCGATATGCAGGCGAAGCGTTGGGCCGGCGGCCGACCATTCCGACGCCGTGCGGATTTTGCCCGGTTCCGCCGGGATCATCAGGCTTTCATAGCCGCCCCAGCTTGCGCCCATGGCGAACAATTCCATTCCGTCCAGCATCGCCGACACGGCGTCCCTGGAGCACGGCTTGAGGATCAGGCCGAACAAACCCGACGCGCCGGAGAAATCCCGCTTCCAAAGAGCATGGCCGGGGTCGCCGGGCAGGGCAGGGTAAAGCACCCGGTCGATCTCGGGACGTTCAGCGAGCCACCCGGCCACTTTCAAGGCATTCTTCTGGTGGCGCTCCAGGCGCACCGACAAGGTGCGAAGCCCGCGAAGGCCCAGATAACAATCGTCCGGCCCGGGACAATTGCCCATGGCGTTGGCCGTACTTTTGACCGCCAGATGGTGCTCGGGGGTCTGCACCGTAACCAGCCCCAGCATGACGTCGGCATGGCCGCCGATGTATTTGGTCGCCGCCTCGATGACGATATCGACGCCTTGTTCGAAGGGACGGAACAGCAACGGCGTCGCCCAGGTGTTGTCCATCAGCACCAGGGCGCCCACTTCGTGAGCTTCGGCGGCAATGGCCGCGACGTCGATCATTTCGAAGGTCAGGGAGCCGGGAGATTCGATAAAGACGACTTTGGTTTCCGCACGCAGCAGTCCGCCGATAGGCTGGGCGGGATCAAAATACGTCACCTCGACACCGGCGCGCGCCAACAATCCGTCCGACACCCGTGTGCGCGTCGGCCCATAGACATTGTCGATCACCAAGGCATGGTCGCCGGATTTCAAAAACGCCGTCATGGTAATGGCGATGGCCGCGGCGCCTGAAGACGTGGCGACTGTTTTGTGCCCGCCGTACAAAACGGTGACGGCTTCTTCCAGTGCAAACGTCGTCGGCGTCCCGGTGCGTCCGTACTGGACCCCGGCGAAAGGCGTGGCCGGTTTGGCCTCATATTTTTCCATCGTCGGGAAGGTCACGGTCGAAGCATGATAGACCGGCGGGTTGACGATGCCGAAATTGTCTTCCGGATGGCGTCCGCTATGGGTCAACAGGGTGTCTTTTTTCATCGGAAGCACGGCTCCATATGTTTGTATGTTTCATCGCAGGCTGACTCAGGAACGGGCGGGATGCAATCGCCGTTAGCCGAAAATAAAAGACCGCTGGTTACGTTGGTATACCATATACAAGAAAAGGTTTCGCTTTCCCCTTGAGATTACAAAACAATTCCTGATACGGTTCATCCACGGTCCCGAAGATCAAGACAGGGGTCAAAGAAATTATTTTTAAAAACACCAACCTATCAGGGAGTTGATTCTATGAAGAAGCTATCCTACGCCCTTGCCGCAGTCGCGGTGGCGGCGCTGACGTTCTCATCGCAAGCCGCCAAGGCCGGCACGTTGGAAGACGTGAAAGCCCGTGGCGTTCTCAATTGCATCGTTAACACCGGTCTTCCCGGATTTTCCTACACCGACAAGTCCGGCCGCTGGAAAGGCTTCGACGCCGACATGTGCCGTTCGGTTGCCGCCGCGGTTCTCGGCGACGGGGAAAAAGTCAAATACATCCCCGCCACCGGCAAGACCCGCTTCACGCTGCTGAACTCCAAGGAAGGTGACGTCATCTTCCGTAACACGACATGGACCTTCGTCCGCGACGTCGACGTCAAGCTGAACTTCATCCACACCACCTATTATGACGGCCAGGGCTTCATCATCCGCAAGTCCAAGGGCGTCAAGCACGCCAAGGAACTGGACGGCGCCACGGTCTGCATCCAAACCGGCACCACCACCGAGTTGAACCTGGCCGACTACTTCCGCGCCAACAAGATCACCTACAAGCCGGTTCCGATTGAGTCCAACGAAGAAGCCCGCAAAAACTATCTGGCTGACCGTTGCGACACCTACACGACGGACGCTTCCGGTCTGGCCGCGACGCGCGCGACCTTCGACAATTCCGGCGACCATCTGATCCTGCCGGAAATCATTTCCAAGGAGCCGCTTGGTCCCGTCGTTCGACACGGTGACGATCAGTGGGCCGATATCGTCCGCTGGACGGTTTATGCCCTGATCGCCGGTGAAGAACACGGCGTCACGGCTGCCAATGCCGACGCCATGGCTTCAAAGAAGAACCCCGCCACGGCCCGTCTGCTCGGTTCCGAAGGAACCTTGGGCACGATGATCGGCCTCGACAAGGATTGGGCCAAGCGCGCGATCAAGTCGCAGGGTAACTATGCGGAAATCTTCGAGCGCAACCTCGGTACGAAAACCAATATCGGGCTGGCTCGCGGCTTGAACGCACACTACAAGAACGGTGGACTACAATATTCCCCGCCGTTCCGGTAAAACAGGGCCCATTAGAGAGAAAATGGCCTTGTAGCCAGAACAAGAAAATCGCGCCGGACGGAAACCTCCGTCCGGCGCGCCTTGTTTTAGGGTTAGCAAAATCTTTTCTTAATTTTTTATATTTTAATTCCGGAAACAAAGCCCGGTCCGTAAGACATTTAAATAATAAGCAGGGCATAAGAACAGGGGACTAAGGTGACAACAGCCGAAAATCAGGCAGGCGAAACGCGGGGGACCGACGCACCGAATATCCTTCTCCGGCTTTGGCGCAACAAGGATACGCGCTCTGTCATTCTGCAAATACTGACCATTTCCTTGTTGTTCGCGTTTATCGCTTACATCGTCAACAACGCAATCCTCAACCTGGAAGCCCTCGGCAAGACCTTCAGTTTCGATTTCCTTGGTATGTCCGCGTCCTACGACATCAACCAGCGGCTGATCGAATACACATCCCAGAGCACGCATTTCCGGGCGATGCTGGTAGGGCTTCTGAATACGGGCCTGGTCGCTTTTTTCGGTGTTATTACGGCAACCATCCTGGGCTTCCTGTTTGGCATCATCAGGCTGTCCCATAACTGGATCGCCAGCCGAATGGTCTACTGCCTGATCGAAGTGATCCGTAACGTGCCGGTTCTGCTGCACATCCTGCTGATCCACGGAATCATCGTTCACGTATTGCCGAGCCCACGCCAGGCGCTATATGTCGGCGACAGTATTTTCCTTTCCAACCGGGGCCTGACCATTCCAAATCCGGTTTTTGGAGACGACTTTTCCTATTCCGTTTTTGCCTTTTTTGCCGCCATCGGCATCATTATCTACTTCCGCCGATGGGCCAGGAAGGTGCGCGATGATACCGGGAAGATATATCCCGTGTTCCTGATTTCCCTCGGCATCCTGATCGGCTTGCCGTTGTTCGTTTTTTTGATTACCGGCGCGCCGTTGACCTGGGAACTTCCGAAACTTGGCCGCTTCAACCTCAAGGGCGGGGTGACGATGATCCCCGAATTTCTGGCCTTGTGGCTGGCGCTTTCCGTCTACACGTCGGCCTTTATCGCCGAAATCGTCCGCTCAGGCATCCTCGCCATCAACAAGGGCCAGTGGGAGGCATCGCAGGCGGTCGGAATCAAACGGGGCAGGATCCTGCAACTGGTTATTATACCGCAGGCGCTTCGGGTCATCATTCCGCCGTTGACCAGCCAGTATCTGAACCTGACCAAGAACTCGTCCCTGGCTATTGCCATCGGCTACATGGATATCGTCGCCACCATTGGCGGAATATCGATGATGCAGACCGGCAAGGAAATGGAATCCATGATCCTGGTCATGGGCGTCTACCTGAGTATCTCGTTGGGCATTTCGGCGATCATGAACTGGTACAACAAGCGTATTGCGCTGGTGGAAAGATAGGGGACCGGACATGACCTTAAGCAAAACCGAAAAACCCCTGACCGTCACCGAGGACGGCGGATATCTGCCCGGCACACACCCGGACTTGCCCCCGCCGGCCAGCGTTCACGGCCCCGTTCACTGGATCCAATACAACCTGTTCGGTTCGGTTACCAATACGGCGTTGACCCTTCTGACCATTTATTTCCTGTACACCGTTATTCCCCAGTTGGTGGACTGGATATACTTGGATGCGGCCTTTGAAGGGGAATCGCGAAAAGATTGCCGCGCCGTGGCCAATGGGGCCTGTTGGGCGTTTATCGGCAACCGGTTGTCGTTGTTCATTTACGGGTTTTATCCCGAAGCCGAACGCTGGCGTGTCGACCTGACCTTCGTGTTGCTGATCCTGGCTCTGGTGCCGGTGCTGTATGACGGCACCCCCCAGCGCGGTAAGGCGCTGATTTATTCGTGCCTGTATCCGTTGATCGCCGCTTTTTTTCTGGTCGGCGGGTTTGGACTGGAAAGAGTTCCAACCGATCAATTCGGCGGCCTGATGCTCAACATCATTATCGGCGTCACCGGCATCGCCTTTTCTCTGCCCATCGGCATTCTTTTGGCGCTGGGCCGGCAATCGCATCTTCCGATCGTGCGGATTCTCTGCGTTTCCTTCATCGAATTCATTCGCGGCGTGCCATTAATTACGCTTTTTTTCGTCGCCGCTGTGATGCTGAGCTACTTCGTGCCGCCGGGAACCAACTTCGACCTGCTGGTCCGGATTTTGATCATGGGAACCCTGTTCGCGTCCGGCTACATGGCCGAGGTTATCCGTGGCGGCCTGCAGGCGATCCCCAAGGGACAGTACGAAGCCGCCGACGCCATGGGACTGAAATACTGGCAATCCATGCGCAAGGTGATCCTGCCGCAGGCGCTGAAAATCTCCATTCCCGGCATCGTCAATACCTTCATCGGCCTTTACAAGGATACGACGCTGGTCATCGTCATCGGGCGGCTGGATATTCTTGGTATCGGCAATTCGTCTCTGGCGGATTCGAAATGGCAGGGGCTTTCGACGGAAGTCTACGTCTTTGTCGCAATATTCTTCTTCATCAGCTGTTTCTCCATGTCGAGATATTCTCTCTGGCTCGAGAAAAAGCTGCATACAGGGCATTAAACAGGGAACCGGAAATATGGCGGAAACGGAAAACCTTAACGAAACCTCGGCACAAATCAAATCCTCGAAAGGCGAGGAGGACATCATCCAGATCGTCGGGATGCACAAATGGTACGGCGAGTTTCATGTCCTGAAAGATATCAATCTCTCCGTCAAGGCCAAGGAACGCATCGTCGTTTGCGGCCCGTCGGGGTCGGGCAAATCAACCATGATCCGCTGCATCAACCGGCTTGAAGAGCATCAGCAAGGGCAGATCGTCGTTAACGGCATCGAACTGACCAACGACCTGAAACGGATCGAGGAAACCCGCCGCGAAGTCGGCATGGTGTTTCAGCACTTCAACCTGTTCCCGCATCTGACGGTTCTCGAGAATTGCACCCTTGGTCCCATCTGGGTCCGCCATACACCGAAAAAAGAGGCCGAGGAATCGGCCATGGAGTACCTGGAACGGGTGAAGATTCCGGAACAGGCCCTGAAATTCCCCGGCCAGCTGTCGGGCGGCCAGCAACAGCGCGTCGCCATCGCGCGGTCACTGTGCATGAACCCGAAAATCATGCTGTTCGACGAACCGACATCGGCGCTCGACCCGGAAATGATCAAGGAGGTGCTCGACGTGATGATTGAACTGGCGGAAACCGGCATGACCATGATCGTGGTCACCCACGAAATGGGATTCGCCAAGACGGTGGCCGACCGGGTGATCTTTATGGATGAGGGCGAGATCATCGAACAGAACGATCCACACGAATTTTTCGACAATGCTCAGCACGAACGCACCCAGTTGTTCCTCAGCCAGATCCTGGCGCACTGATAAACGGGGAATAATAAATGGCCAGAAGCCTTAGAGCGCGCGCCGAGGAAGCGACCAGGGAGATTCAGGGAATTCTCGGCGTGTCTGCGGATACGCAGCCTAAGGAAATTGCCGATGCCCTGGAACGCACCATCACCAAGGCCCTGCTCGAGGAACGCCACCGCTGCGCCGACGTCGCTTCCAAATTTGTCGATGACAGGGACAAGGGGAATTTGCTCTCCGAAGAGATCAACCGCGTCAACACCGCCCTGATCGCCAACCTGTCGGCGTTGCGCTAAGAAAGTCCTTACGTCCGGCCTATTCCGTTTCTACGCTAAATAATTCCGCACGTTCTCCGGCCAAGTCGGGTTCCGCGCATTGACGCAGGATTTCAGCACGGACAGCGTCTCGTAGCCGCACAGCCTCGGCCCAGATGTCGCTCCCTTCCGATTTTTCTGGCTGCACGGGTGGGCTGATGGTGATGGAGACGGCGCCGTGACGTGGAAGCCAGGTTTTGTCGCGCAACACCATGCGGGTGCCGCGTATGGTCACCGGCACAATAAGAGCCTCGGCCGTGGCTGCGGCAACAAACGCCCCCATTTGGAACGGCAGCAGGCCGGCATCCCGGGTCAGGGTGCCTTCGGCGAAGAAAAAAGGCGCGGCCCCGCCAGAAAGGGATGATGTGATGCGCTCGGCGTCTTCGAGGCTTTGTTGACGGTCGAAGCGTTCAACGTAGGCCACGCCCAGCCTGTCCAACGGTAACCGGGTCAGCCAGCTATCTTTCAGTTCCGATTTGGCGATGAATTGAAATTTCCTGGGCAGGAACGCCGTCAACAGAACGCTATCCAGATAGCTCATGTGGTTGGAAACGAAAATTTGCGTCCGATCCCCGGGCGGCAAATTTTCCAGCCCCCGAAGCGTGACTTGAATTCGTGCGGCAAGGCAAAACAACCGGATAACCCCTCGCACCAAACCCAGTCGCAAAGGCCGTGACGGCCCCAGCACGATCCCCAACCACAACGGCGGCGCCAGTACCCCGGCTATTGCCAGGACATATCCACCGTAAATATAGCCGCCCAGCGCCGACCCCAGGCGTCGCAGTTCCGGTTTAATGCCGGAAGCTGCAATCCTTACCACCTGCCACCAGACTGCCCGTGACGGCGCGCCGACACGGCCCAGTTCGTAAATTTCCCGGCTGGCGGCGCGGCGAATCTTGCCGCTGGAGGTCTTCGGCACGGTGCGGGGTGGAGCCAGGACCACATCGTCGGGCGGGACCCCCGTCAAATCCGTAACCAGACCGATGATAGAAGCCCGCAGGCCTTCCCGGTCCGCGTCCTCCCGTTTCCGGGATTCCGCGAGAACGATCAACCGTTCGGTACCGGTGTCGGGATCGGGGCTTCCGAACACGGCGACGTTGCCGGCCTGGATGCCTTCCAGACGGCCGATGGCTTCTTCAACTTCGGTCGGGTAAATATTGCGTCCACCCCGGATGATGAGATCCTTGGTGCGTCCGGTGATGTAAACCTCGCCATCCGCCATGTAGGCCAGATCGCCGGACTCCAGCCAATCGCCGGCGAACAGACGGGAGGTCTGTTCGACATTACGGAAATACCCGCTGGTCACTGACGGTCCGCGAAACTGCAAGCGGCCCTCGTGGCGGTCCGGCAGGTCACGCCCGGCGGCGTCAACGATACGGATCTGGTGTTTGCTGAGCGGCCTTCCGCTGGAAACAAATTTCAGTGCATTCTCATTATCGGTAACCTTTGCTTTCCCGCGTTTCGTGAACAGGTTCCGATCCACGGCATCGATGACGGGGCCGCGATCAAGGGGCGGAAAAGCAAGTCCTACCGACGATTCCGCCAGACCATAGACCGGCATCATCGCCCGTTCATCAAAACCCAACCCGGAAAAATGCTGGCAAAAAGCCTGAATGGTATGGGGACTGACCATTTCCGCGCCATTGAAGGCGCACCGCCAACTGGACAGGTCAAGCCCGGCCAGTTTCTCCGGGTCCAGGCGTCTCAGGCAAAGCTCAAAACCGAAATTGGGGCCGCCGGATATTGTGGCATGGTTATCGCTAATAGCCCTGAGCCAGCGTTCCGGCCGCGCCAAAAAGGCCAACGGCGACATGATGACCAATCGGGTGGCGAAATACAGGCTGCCCAGCCAGGATCCGATCAGCCCCATATCATGGTAAAGAGGAAGCCAACTGACACAGACGTCCTTTGGACCCGCTTCCAGGGCTTCGCCCATGACGCGGATATTTGCCAGCAGATTGGCATGACTCAGCACCACGCCCTTGGGATTGCCGGTGCTGCCCGATGTATATTGCAACAGGGCGGTATCTGCCGGCGAGATATCGAGCGGACTCCAGTCTCCGGGTTCGCTTTCGAGTTCCTCCACGCTCAGCACCGCCTCAAGGGTTTCGACCCGGGCCTTCAGCAGCCACGTGAACTGTTTCGCTTCTTCCACCGTAATCATAAAACGCGCCCGGCTGTTGGCGACGATAAGGGCATGCCGCGTCAGATGTTCCTCAAGCTGGGCCGGCCGACCGGGCGGATAAAGCGGCGCCGTAACGCCGCCTGCCATCAAAACACCAAAAAACGCGATCATATAGGCGTCCGAAGTCGGCAGCATGATGGCTACGGGTTCACCCGGATTCAGCCCCCTTACCCGCAGCCCGGCGGCGACGCGTCGGGCGCCCTCTTGCAGACCACCATAGGTTAGCGTCAAGCCCGTCCCGTTATCGGAATGGAACAGCACGTGGATACGGTCCGGGTGTTGGGCGGCGTGGAAATCAAGCACTTCGCAAAGGGTTGTGGCCTCCCGGGGCAAGGGGACTATATCGCTGTCGGCCGGGGCGATCACCGGTGACGGAATTACCGCTGTGCCGGACTTGCCTTCGGAACCTATGGCGGCGCGCAGCAAGTCCCGGGGTGTTTCTGCGTTGGCGAACAGGACTTCGGGCAAGACGAGATCGAACTCGGTTTCGATGCGGGCGAACAGTTCGACGCGGCCCAGGCTGTCGATACCGAGTTCCCGGTCAAGAATGCTGTCGAGTTCCACAGCCAGACCGGTGCGGCCCGGTTGCAATTCCTCAACCAGTGAACGGACGCATTCGAGCAGGCGCTGGGCTGTTTGTTCCGAGTCCGGAGTGGATGGTGCGTGTCTGGCTGCCATCCGAAGAGTTTACCATGAAATGGGGGGCTCAGGTCTCGATCGGCGTGTCCGTGCGGCAGCCCCATTCCGACCAGGAGCCGTCATAAACGGCGACATCTTCCTTGCCCAATAGGTACAGCCCTAACGACAAGACACAGGCCGTGACGCCGGACCCGCAGGTGGTGGCGATGGGGCGATTCATATCCACACCCGCCTTGGCGACGGCATCGGCGATCACGTCGGCGGAACGGAAGACGAAATTACCCCCCTCAAGGAATTCAACATAAGGCAGGCTGAGAGAGTCTGGAATATGACCGGATCGCGCACCGGGGCGAGGTTCCGGCGCCGTGCCTTCATAGCGTTCCCTGGCCCGCGCATCGACCACCTGTTCGGCATGGCTGTCCAGATTGGCAAGCAATTGGTTGATATCGCGGACGAGTGAAAGATTTTTTTCCGCCGTGAAAGGCACGGCTGTGGGTTTGGATTCATCGCTAGTGACGGGCCGCCCCTCTGCCTGCCATTTCGCGAGACCGCCGTCCAGAACAGCGACATCCTGATGGCCAAACACTCGGAACATCCACCAGGCACGAGGCGCGGCAAGCCCGTTGTTGGCGTCGTAAGCCACGACCTTATCTCCGTTTCCTATGCCGAGTGCGCCGACTTTGGCAGAGAATATTTCGGCATCGGACAGCATGTGCGGAAGGTCTGTCGCCTTGTCAGCGATGTCGTCGATGCTGAACGGCACCGCCCCGGGGATATGGCCGGCAGCGTATTCGGCATGCGCGTCGCGATCGGAATTGGGCAGAAAATAGGTTGCGTCGATAATGCGAATTCCATCGGTGTTCAGGTTGTCGGCCAGCCAGTCGGTTTCCACCAGCGCCTGAGGATTCGTGTATTCCATGTCTATTATTCCAGCCAGTCGGGAACCGGCAGGCCCTTTTCCTTGAGAAATTCCGGATTGAACAGCTTGCTCTGATAGCGCGAACCGCCATCGGCCAGAATGGTGACGATGGTGTGGCCCGGTCCCATTTCCTTGGCCATCCTGACGGCGCCGGCGATGTTGATGGCGCTGGACCCGCCCAGGCACAAGCCTTCGTGCTTCAGAAGCTCGAACACATAGGGCAGGGCTTCGGCGTCGGGAATCTGGAACGGCATGTCGACTTCCATGCCTTCCAGGTTGCCGGTAATGCGACCCTGGCCGATGCCTTCGGTGATGGAACTGCCTTCGCCCTTCAATTCGCTGGTGGTGTAATAGCTATAGAGCGCCGCGCCCATGGGATCGGCGAGGCCGATCTTTACGTTCGGGGCATTTTCCTTCAGGAACATGGATATTCCGGCCAGCGTGCCGCCGGTACCGACGGCGCAGATGAAACCATCCAGCTTGCCGTCCAGTTGTTTCAGAATTTCCGGGCCGGTGCCTTCGAGATGAGCGCGGCGATTGGCGGTGTTGTCCCACTGGTTGGCGTAGAGAACGCCGTTCGGCTCGGAACCGCTAAGCTCTTCTGCCAGCCGCTCGGCCACATGGACGTAGTTATTGGGGTCCTTGAAGGGGACAGCGGGGACCTCTTTCAGGTCGGCCCCGCACAGCCGCAACATGTCTTTCTTTTCCTGGCTTTGGGTTTCCGGAATGACAATCAGTGTCCTATAGCCGCGCGCATTGCCGCACAGCGCCAGCCCGATGCCGGTGTTGCCGGCCGTTCCCTCGACGATCAGCCCGCCGGGCTGCAGGACGCCGTGGTCTTCCGCGTCGTTAATCATGAACAGAGCCGCGCGGTCCTTGACGGAACCGCCGGGGTTGAGGAACTCGGCCTTGCCAAGGATTTCACAGCCGGTTTCGTCCGACGCCTGGCGGAGGCGGATCAGGGGCGTGTTGCCGACAGTTTCAACAAAACCGTTGAGAATCTTCATAAGCATTCAAAGTCCTGTCAGGAGATTTGCGGGAAGGAAAAGATAAAGGGCAGGAAAGGGGGGTTCAAGCACGGCTAAAATTATTTGTCCAACCACTCGGTCCGGATAGTGTCCCGGTTGGCCTTGAGCCATTGCAGGGCGACGATGGTCATGGCGTTGATAAAGCGCCCTTGCTCCATCATGGCAAAAGCCTCATCGGCGGAAACGGAAAAGACGCGGATGTTTTCGTGCTCGTCGGTCATGCCGTAGACACCCCCGGCATTGGCCGCATCGACCCGGCCGCAATACAGAAACACGCTTTCCGACGATCCGCCGGGGCTGACCAGATAGTGATAAAGGCGGGTCAGGTGCGAGATCTCCAGCCCGGTTTCCTCGACCATTTCCCGCTTCGCCACCTCGTCGGGATTTTCGCCTTTTTCGATGATGCCGGCGACGCATTCCAGCAGCCACGGTGAAGCCCCGTCGTCGAACCATTCCGATGCCAGCGCAGCGTATGCCCCTGGCCGGAACTGTTCGATCAACACGACTTCGTCGCGATCAGGGTCGTAAGGCAATACGGCGACGGCATGGCCGCGCTCGAAAATCTCGCGCGACATTTCACCGCTCCAGCCGCCCTCGAACAGTTTGTGTTTGAGGCGGTAGTGATCGAGCCGGAAGTAGCCTCGAAACGGGGTGTCCTTTTCTATGACTTCAACGTCGTCAGGAGTCAGGGGGGGGTGCTGAGGCATAGTCATGGGGCTTCTCGCAATCCTTTTAGCGGGAAGGCCTTTGTTAACCATGGCGCTGGAATTGTCCAGCCGGGCCGAAGAGGGGACTATTTCTTCACCGGTATCGGCAGGTCGATACCGATTTTTTTTCGCGCCCACGCCGTGATTGATTCTGGCGAAAACCGTCATCACTTCTTGGTGAGCATGGTGCAAGGTTCAAGACAAATTTAAGACGCGGCCTGAAGGGTGCGCTCTTTCGGTAGCAAGACGATCACCGTGGTGCCGACGCCGGGTTTGCTCTCCATGAACATCTCACCGCCCTGCGCCTCGGTTAGTTTCTTGCTGAGCGGCAGGCCCAGGCCGGACCCTTCAAATTTCCGGGATAAAGAAGCGTCCACCTGGCCGAAATCGGCAAACGCGATATCTATGTCTTCCGGCGCGATGCCGATCCCGGTGTCGGATACGGCGATGCGGAACCGGCCCTCGTCGTCCAGCCCGGCCTGCAAGCTCACCGAGCCGCCATTGGGGGTGAATTTTATGGCGTTGGACAACAGGTTAAGGATGATTTGCTTGGTCCGGAGTTCATCGGCATAAAGCCCCGGCAGGGGACCTGCGAAGTCGGTGGTAAGCTTCAGATCCGCCTCATAGGCCCGATCCTGGACCAGCCTTAGACACGAGCCGAGCATGAGAGGAACATCCAGCTTGCGCTCGTCGAGTTCCAACATGCCGCGTTCGATGCGGGACACATCCAGGATATCGTTAATCAGGTTCAACAGATGCTTGCCGGATTCATTGATGGCATCGACGTATTCCAGATATTTTGGATGGTCCACTTCCCCGAAGGCTTCGGATTTCAATAAGTCGGAAAAGCCGATTACCGAATTCAACGGGGTTCGCAGTTCGTGGCTCATATTGGCGAGGAACTCGGTCTTGGCGCGGTTGGCTAATTCCGCTTCTTCCCTTGCATCACGCTGCTTTTCCTCGGCCCGCACCCGGGCGGAAATATCCGTCCCTGTGCCGCGATACCCCATGAAATTTCCTTCCGCATCGAAGACCGGCTTACCGCTGATGGTAATGCTGACGGGAGCGCCGGATGGCGTCATCAGGTCGTAGGTAAAATCCTGGAACGGCCGGTGGTTTTCCAGGTCCTCCAGATGCATTTGCCATTTTTTTTCTAAAACATTTTCACCCGTGATTTCCCGGCGCGACTTGCCGATCAGGTCGTCGGTCTTATACCCGGTGACCTGGAAATTTCGTCCCGAGAAATAGGAAAACCGAAGATCCTTGTCCATTTCCCAAAACCAGTCCGACGCCACTTCGGCGAAATCCTTAAACCGCTGCTGGGTATCACGAAGCGCTTCTTCGGCCTTCTTTATTTCGGTGATGTCAATAAAGGACAGCGCTATGCCGCCTTCGGGGGTGCGCACCTCATTGATCATGAACCAGCGGCCATCCACGAAGCGCCGAATGAGGGGGCCGCCGGGATTGCGGTGCTGGCGGACCCGCTCGGCAATAAACGCTTCCTTGTCCTCCTCAGCCTCAATCAATTTTCCGGTCTGCACATTGGCCCGGATGACGTCTTCGAAGGTGCCGCCGTTTTCCATAACGTCCCGGGCGCCTGGACTGACATCCAGATAAACCTTGTTTAAGGCAACCAGGCGGTCGTCGGCATCGAACAGGGCGAACCCTTCCTGCAGGCTTTCAATGGCGCCGCGCAGACGTTCTTCGCTTCGGCGAAGCGCTTCTGTAATATTTTTTCGTTCGGCAATTTCGCCGGTCAGTTCCTTTGTCCGTTTCTCGACCCGGCGTTCCAAATCGTCCCGGGCTTCGCGCAGTTCGTCCTCGATCCGCTCACGCTGCACCATGACGGTTCCGATATCCCGCGCCATGGCGTTGAAGGCCGCTCCAAGTTCTTGGAATTCCCTGGGCGCGAATCCTGTTTCCGTGGGTACCCGGTATTCATGATTACCGCTCTCAATTTCCCTAGACGCGCGCACCACGGATTCCACAGGGCGAACCAGAGCGCCGGAAATAAACCACCCCAAAGCCGCAGCGACAACCAGCCCGACAAGAATAAGGACCAACACCGCGTAGCGCACACCAATGGTGTGGTCGACCAGTTCACTCATGGGCTGCGGGATCATCACACCCCAGCCGGTACGGGACACGGTCGAAAAGCCGGAAATCATGTCGCTTTTCATGGCCGGTGAATAAAATGTCTCGATCCCCGTTTCGCCCGCTATCATCCGCGCCACGGGCTTGATCCTGGAAATATTTTTCAGGGACTCTTGCCATTCCGGCTTGGGATGGGCCAGGACCGTGCCGGTTTTATCAACAATCGCCGAATGCCCGCGTTTGCCGAAGACAATGGATTTCTGAGTCTCGCGGATAAAGTTCAGGTCCAGGGCGCCGATCGCCAGACGGCCGTCCCTGAAACCACGAACCAGGAAAATTGTCGCCCGGCCCTTGGTGTCCCGCATGACGTTGCTGAAAACGGTTTTCTCGCCATTGGAGGCGGCGCGCAAAGGGACCATCAGGTTTTGCGGAATCCGCTTCGGCGCGTCACCGGTAAAGCTCAGGGAAGCAGACACCCGGCCATCGCTTTCGACGATGCAGACATGCCGGAATCCCAGGTTTCTGCCTAAATCAATGGATGACGTTGAGCCATTTAACCGTGTTTTTTCCTGTGCCAGGGACTCGAAAAAAAAACCGAACGCGGCTCCCGCATCGATGGCATAGCGATCCAACGCCGCCGTAAGGTTTTTCGCCACCAGCAGGTGTTTTTCGGAAACCAACGACAATTCATTTTCCAGCGCCGAGCGTTCGACCCAAAACCCGAGGATCAGCAACGGCACCGTTGCGACGAAAATAAAAGCGGCGGCTAAAAGAATGCGTAAACGTGGCTTCAAGTCTGCTCTCCCGGAAAGCAGAAAAAATTGGTTTTTATTTGGTCGCAAAACTTACCACCCAAAAATGACTGGTTACAATGAAATGTAACCAAATCGCTCCATAACCCATTGATAATTTTTTTAAAACTTGATCTGCATCAATGCGCGATCAGGGAATTTCTTTAAGGGTTATGACACGAAAGCACCCACCCGGAATTGAAAGCACCTGCCGAAGTAGAGGCTTTACCCCAAACCCCCGGTTCCCACCAAAAGGAAGGAGCGCCGGGGGTTTTTTCTTTTCCGAAGCCCGATCATACTGGTGGCATGACTGGTGAAATGACCGAAACCGTCCTTTTAAGCGTCGATGAGATGTATCGGGCCGACTCCCTCGCCGAGCAGGCCAGGGACGAACAGGAAGGCGTGCCTTCGCTGAACCTGATGGAGGCCGCCGGACAAGCCATTGCGGATGAAATCATCCGGCGCTGGCCTAGGCGCCCGGTGGCCGTCCTGGCGGGTCCGGGAAACAACGGTGGCGACGGTTTCGTCGTTGCCCGGTTGCTGAGTGAGGCCGGATGGAACGTTCGCCTTGCCCTGATTGGGAAAGTGGAAAATTTGACAGGCGATGCCGCCGTCAATGCCGGGCGCTGGCAGGGGGAAACGAAACCGCTGACCCCGGACACCATCAACGATCTCCTGAAAGACGAGCCGCTGGTCGTCGACGCGATGTTCGGCGCCGGACTGACCCGGCCCCTGGAGGGCGCGGCGCTTGAAGCCGTAAAAATTGTAAATCAACAAAATCTTGATTGCATCGCCGCCGATATCCCGAGCGGCGTTGACGGCGACAGCGGGGTCATTTTGTGTGGCAAGGAAGGGGGCGGCAGCGTCAAAGCCAACGTGACTGTGACCTTTTTCCGTGCCAAGCCGGGGCATTTTCTACTGCCCGGCCGCGAACTGCGCGGCGATCTGATTGTCGCCGACATCGGCATCCCGGAAAGCGTGCTGGACGAGATCCGGCCCAGGACCTTTGTCAACGGACCCGAACTGTGGCTGCAAAAATTCCCCTGGCCCGATGCCGGCGGGCACAAATACAGCCGCGGCCAC
Source organism: Alphaproteobacteria bacterium (assembly GCA_014382345.1). Classification (GTDB taxonomy): domain Bacteria; phylum Pseudomonadota; class Alphaproteobacteria; order Rhodospirillales; family Casp-alpha2; genus Casp-alpha2. Next base: position 1,298 of record JACNJX010000069.1, on the reverse strand, counting down.
GCCGTCATCTGCGGCGGCGCGGAGATGACCGGGGCTGCACGGCTGGCCGGCCTGGGCGCCAGACGGCTCGGCGCGGGACTGGTCACCATCGCGACCCCGCAGGAAGCCTTCGCCATCTACGCATCGGAAGATCCGGGCACCCTGGTCAAGGCCGTCGACGACGATGCCGGGTTCCGGGCAATTCTGGATGATCCGCGCAAGAACGCCGTCCTCGCCGGGCCGGGCCTTGGCGTTTCTGAAACCACCCGGGAACGGGTCCTTGCGGCGTTGTCCTTCGGCAAGGCCATGGTTATCGATGCCGACGGCCTGAGCGCTTTCGCCGACGATCCGGGTGTTCTGTTTGATGCCATCCAGGGACCTTGCCTGATGACGCCCCACGAAGGCGAATTCCAACGCCTGTTCGGTATCCAGGGCGATAAATTGTCCAGGGTGCGGCGAGCAGCGGCGCTGTGCGGGGCGGTGATCCTGCTCAAGGGCGCAGATACGGTGATCGCTGATTACGACGGCCGCGCCGTCATCAACGCCAACGCGCCGCCCGATCTGGCGACCGCCGGTTCCGGCGATGTTTTGGCCGGCATGGCGCTAGGACTGATGGCGCAAAACCTGCTGCCCTTCGAGGCGGCCTGTATGGCGGCCTGGATTCATGGTGCTGCTGCGGAGAAGACCGGGCCCGGCCTGATCGCCGAGGATTTGCCTGAAAACCTGCCGCAAGTGCTGCGCGATTTAAAAGTCATCGTAACTTAACTTGAAATTCCCTCCCTACTGGCTGATCTTTGGGGCATGGAAAATCAAACGAATGCTGACAAGGCGAATGGCGTGGACGCTAAAAAGCGTGCAGGCTTCCTCGACCGAACGCTAAAAAATCTGAAAACCGCCTGGCGCGGGATTGCCGGCTCGGCTTATGACGCCGGCAAAGCCAGTTCCCGGCCGGACTTGCCGGACGAAGACCTGGAACAACTTCGCGACCAAATGCTGGCGTGTCTTGAGACCCGGGGCGGCGAGGTTTCAGCACGGGGCAGGGCGGCAGCGCTGGGTCATGTCTATCTGGCGCTCGACAACACGGGGCGTGAACGTTTTCTCAGAATGCTGGCACACGATTTCGATGTCGATGATGCTCCTGTGGATACCGCCATGGCCGAACTTCGCAAGGCCGCCGACAAAAATTTACGGCGCATGGCGCAAACCGTACTTAAACAAGTGCTCGTTGCTCCGCGCATTAAATTATTAAGACAATTCAATGCATTGCCAGATGGTGTTAAGTTTTTAGTTGATATGCGGGCCGAGCTTCTTTCCCTAAA
>JACNJX010000001.1 GCA_014382345.1 Alphaproteobacteria bacterium | reverse complement strand
AACGGTTGAGGGGGTGCGTGTGGACCGGATGGAGGAACTGACGACCCTTGCCCGACAGGCGGCGCGTGGGGTGGAGGACAACCGCGACGCCCTGAGCGCGTCGGACCCAGAGACCCCGTCGGAACTTCATGACCGGGCGGCGGACAACTGGCGGGCGCTTTTGGCCATCGCCGACCGTGTTGGCGGGGACTGGCCCGCACGGGCAAGGGCGACGGCAACGGAGCTTTCAAAGTCGGGCGACGATGACGATTCGGCCAGGGTGATGCTGTTGGCCGATATTCACGGCATTTTCGCGGAGCGGGATACCGACCGCATCGTTTCGGCCGACATGTTGGCGGCGCTGGTTGAAAGGGAGGACCGGCCTTGGCCGGAGTGGCGGCATGGCAAGCCCCTGACGGCTAGGGGATTGGCGAAGCTGTTGGCACCCTTCGGAATTGCACCGGGCACCATCCGCAACGAGGGCGGAAGGACGGCGAAGGGCTATCGCCGTGGTCAATTTGACGATGCCTTCTCCCGTTATTCCCCGAATCTATCCGTCACACCGTCACAACCCGCAGAAAACTTGGACTTTTCGCCTAATTCTATCCGTCACAAATTGGGAGATGTGACGGATGGAAAAACGCCGAAACCCGCAGTCACCTTGGCTTGTGACGGTGTGACGGATGAAAACCAGGAAACCGCCAGGGAAAGGGGTATTGAGGCCGAAAACGAGGAACAATGGAGTGTTTCGCTATGACCGGAGCCGTCGCCGAAATCATCCGCGAAGTCGAGGCTGCGGGCGGAAACCTTGCGGCCAATGGAAATCGGCTCGAAGTTTCTGCCCCCTGCCCTCTGCCAAGACGCTTGGTCGACGACCTTCGCCGAAGCAAGGCGGATGTGTTGACATTCTTGTCGGGTGGCAGGGTCACCTGGGATGCGGCCGACTGGCGCGAGTGGTTTGAGGAAAGGGCTGGCGTCTTGGAGTTCGACGCCGGGTTCCCCCGCCTCGAAGCCGAGCGGCGGGCGTACGAGCACGCCATCATGGAATGGCTGAACAGGAATCCCCCCGTGGTGGACCCGGACCGGTGCGCCGGGTGCGGTAGGGCAACTGACGAGGCCAAGACCGATTGGCGGCCGCTGGGCGACGGGACCACCGTCCACTTTGGCGATGCGTATGGGTTGCGGTGTTTCGAGGCGCACGGCACCAAGCGGCGGGAGGAAGCTGTCGCCGCATTGGCCGCCCTCGGGTTGGTACCGGCCGACGGGTCCGGGGGCGGCGACCGGCGGCGCAAGATCGTGAGAACCGAAACCGGAGAAGATGAATGAAAAGCCCGACGCTTGAGGAAGTATGTCTGTCTGAAGACGTTTTCGACGAGGTGACCTTCGGTCGCGCCTTTCAAATCCTGCACATGCGTCACTTTGACGCCTTCCTAGAGAACTCTATTCATGTCTTTGCAACTATTCGGCGGTCCTTGCGGCGGTGTCGCTGCGGTGCCGCAGCTATCGAGTGGTGGGACACGGCCCCCGACACCTTCAACACCAGTGCCATGCCGCCGGGCCAAGACGGCGACGCAGATTCGGAGAACTTAAATGACTGAGATCACCGCAGAGGAGTACTTCGGTGGCTGCCCGCACTGCGGACAGTACAGCGATTGTCTGAACGTAAACCGCAGCCACTGGATGACGTGTGACGAGCACCGTGTCAGGTGGTGGATCGGATCAAACCTTTTCAGTTCGTGGCGACATGAGGATGAGGTGACTTGGGCGAAAAACATTCTCGTGCTCGAAGAGTATTCGGAGGTCGAGCCCATCTTCCCCGAGCCGAGCGAAGTGGAGAAACGGCAAATGGCGGAACGCGAGGCCGAGTTCCGGCGCGTCGACAAGGGTTTCGGTGTCTGCTCTGGCCCGAACGGGATTCGCGCAAAGAAGTGGGGCGAGCCGCCCTTTTGATAAAATCCCATCTTAGGCATGGAAATTGCCCCGTAATTGGTCAGGGCGGACTGACGAGTTCAATACACCGCGTAAGGCGCCTAAACAAAAAATTCGTTGTTTTGAAAAAAGCCAATGAAATCAACGAAATTTTTCGATTCTCACTAATGTTTTAGAAAAATCATGGGTGGATTTGGATCAGGAAATCACGGCGGACGGCCCATCGTTGAGAGCTGCCTTTCGCTCGATATAAACCAGTTGAACCGCATTGGCTTGTCGCATGGCTGGCACGGCAATTTTTCTTGGAGAGATGCCTGCGGAGAGGAATTGGGTTCCTTTACCCTCTGCAATGATCCAGGCCAGTTAACTGTTACCGGCCGGTTGAACGGCGAACCCTTGCGCCAATTTTTCTTTATCATTCGGACACCTTGTTTTTTCGGCGGTTCGCGCTCCTGGTTTCTCTGCCCATATTGCTCCAAGCCTGTCGGCAAGTTGTATTTGGGAAACGATGGTTTTGCCTGTCGACAATGTTACCGTCTTACCTATGCCTGCACTCGCGAAGATTCTTGGGATCGTATGTGGCGAAAGATGGGCAAGCTAGAGGCTCGGCTTGGTGAAGATGGAACCAAGCCAACGGGGATGCACTGGCGTACTTATTATCGTATCCTTGACCGGTTGTAGGGCCTTAAATAAACCGACATTTCCCAGATGCCCTTCAATTCGGAATCAATCGTAGGTGATCCCCTCCCCCCATGGAAGGAATTTCGCTCTGCAGCCATCCGACAGTCCAGATTTG
>JACNJX010000066.1 GCA_014382345.1 Alphaproteobacteria bacterium | reverse complement strand
CGCATCATCGGTCTCGTCCGGCGCCTGATCTTCGGGGGCCTCCGGGTTTTGGTCTTCCGGAACGGCTGCAGGGTTTTCTTCAGATGTCATGTTTTCCGTCAACTTTGTTGTCCAAGAAAGCGGCTTATCAGTTTCGAGGTGTAATCCACCATGGGAATGATATGCGCATAGTTCATACGGGTCGGGCCGATGACGCCGATAGCGCCGACGATTGTCTCCGAGGAATTCTGGTACGGGCCAACGATCATCGAGCAGCCGGCCATGTTAAACAGGTTGTTTTCGGCGCCGATAAAGATCTGCACGCCTTCCGCCGTATCGGTCAGAGACAGCAGTTTCAACATTTCCTCTTTGGTTTCAAGGGCGGTGAACAGGGCGCGGATATGCTCCAGGTCACCGGCCGCGGTTACGTCCTCCAAAAGGTGGGCCTGACCGCGAACGATCAGCTGGCCTGCCTGTCCGCCACCGGACCACGTCGCCAGGCCGCTTTCGACGACGCGCTGGGTCAGGCCGTCCAACTGGGCGCGGTGGTCTTCCAGTTCGGTCAGAATCTCGTCGTAGGCCTCGCCCAGGGTGCGCCCGACCAGGCGTGCGCTGAGGAAATTCGTCGCCTCCACCAGGGCCGACGGCAACAGGCCGGGGGGCGTCTCGATAACCCGGTTTTCAACGATGCCGCCTTCGGTCACCATCACCACCAGGGCGCGGCCGGGGCTGAGGTTGACGAATTCGATATGGCGCAACGGGCTTTTGGTTTTCGGAGCCATCACCAGACTGGCGCAATGGGCCAGGCCGGACAGCGCCGAGGTGGCTTCTTCCAGAAGCGTGTCCAGGTTGTCGGGAGAGCCGACGCACTGGATGTCGATGGCCTTGCGTTCGTCTTCCGTCAGGTTGCCGACCTCAAGAATTCCGTCCACGAACAACTGTAGCCCGGCCTCGGTCGGCAGGCGGCCCGCCGACGTATGGGGCGCGAACAACAACCCGGATTCCTCCAGGTCCGCCATCGCGTTGCGGATCGTCGCCGGCGACAGGTCCATCCGGAGGCGCTTTGAAATCGTCCGCGAACCGGTGGGCTCGCCGGTTTCCACGAAGGATTCGACGATGCACCTTAAAATTTCACGCGAACGGTCGTTTAGTTCGGAAAGCATTTGCGGTCCCTGAAATGCGGAGTCAGGCGAATTTAGGTACGCCGTCTCTCAGCGTCAACGGAACAAGGCCATTTTTATGCTCCGCCCGGTTCTTTACCTGCATGGTCTGGCGGGGTAGTAATCGCCCAACGGGCGCACTGGTCCGCCACCATACGTGTAAAAACGACTTTAAAAAGGACGCCTTATGAGACCTTCCGGACGCGCCGCCGACGAACTTCGCACGATCACCCTCGAGCCCGATTTCGCCAAACATGCCGAGGGCTCGTGCCTGGCTTCTTTTGGCGATACGCGGGTGTTCATTACCGCCTCCGTGGAACAAAGGGTTCCGGGGTGGATCCGCGATTCCGGACATGGCTGGGTGACCGCCGAATACGGCATGCTGCCCCGCGCCACCAACACCCGCACCAACCGCGAGGCCAAACACGGCCAGCAATCGGGCCGGACCCAGGAAATTCAGCGCCTGATCGGGCGGTCCTTGCGCGCCGTGACTGATCTGAAGGCGTTGGGTGAAATGCAGGTGAAGCTGGATTGTGACGTGGTGCAGGCCGACGGCGGCACCCGCACGGCCTCCATCACCGGGGCTTATGTGGCGCTGCACCGCGCGTTTCAGCGCTGCGTGGACCTCGGCATTCTGGAAACCATCCCGCTCAACGACCATGTCGCCGCCGTATCTTGCGGTATTTATAACGGTGTTCCGGTGCTCGACCTGGATTATGCCGAAGACAGCAATGCCGAGGCCGACGCCAATTTCGTCTTTACCGGTTCCGGCGATATCGTTGAAATTCAGGGCACCGCGGAGGCCGACCCCTTTTCCAGAACCACGTTCAACGAAATGATGGACCTCGCCGCCAAGGGCATCGATGAACTGGTTTTCGATCAGAAAAAAGCCTTGGCAACCGGTTAAGGGTACAGCCTTTATGCCCCGCCATTTTCAGGAATCGAAACTGGTCATCGCCAGCCACAACCCCGGCAAGGTCCGGGAAATCGCCGCCCTGCTGCAGCCTTTCGGGTGCGATGTCGTCTCCGCCGGTGATTCGGGGCTGGACGAACCGGAGGAAACCGGCGCCACTTTTGCCGCCAACGCAGAATTGAAAGCGCGGGCGGCGGCGATGGGGTCCGGCCTGCCGGCACTCGCCGATGACAGCGGCCTCGCGGTCACCGCGCTCGGTGGCGAGCCGGGCATTTATTCGGCGCGCTGGGCCGGTCCGGACAAGGATTTCAACGTCGCCATGCAAACCGTCGAGGACAAACTGGCGGGCAAGGACGACCGCTCCGCCCATTTCGTCTGCGCCCTGGCGCTGTGCTGGCCAGATGGGCATATGGAAACCTTCGAAGGCCGGGTCGACGGAACCCTGGTCTGGCCCATGCGCGGCGATCAGGGATTCGGCTACGATCCGATTTTTATCGCCGACGGCTACGACATCACCTTCGCGGAAATGGACCCGATGGAAAAACACCGCATCAGCCACCGCGCCGATGCCTTCCGGAAACTGGTCGATGGCTGTTTCAGGGAATAAACCGGAAACCACCGGTTTCGGCGTCTATATCCACTGGCCGTTTTGCGCCTCGAAATGTCCGTACTGTGATTTCAACAGCCACACCGCCGACACCATCGACCATGCCCGATGGCGGCGAGGGCTGTTGGCGGAACTGGGCCACTTCGTAAACGAAACGAAAGGCCGGCGGGTCACCAGCATCTTTTTCGGCGGCGGCACGCCGTCGTTGATGGAACCGGCTACGGCCGACGCCCTGATTTCCGCCGTCAAGGACCATTGGCGCACGTGCGACGGCCTTGAGGTCACATTGGAAGCCAATCCGTCGACGGCGGAAGCCGGGCGGTTCCAGGCGTTCTTTGAGGCCGGCGTTAATCGGTTGTCGCTCGGCGTACAATCGTTCAGGGACGAAAGCCTGGCCTTCCTAGGCCGCGGCCATTCCGCGCGTGAAGCTCAATACGCCATTGAACTGGCGGCGAAAACCTTTCCCCGGTTTTCCTTCGACCTGATCTACGGTTTGCCGGAGCAAACGGCCGGGCAATGGCGGGACGAACTGGCCGCAGCCCTCGATCTGGCGGGGGGCCATTTGTCCGTCTATCAGTTGACCATCGAGACCGGCACGCCGTTTTTCCGGGATAACGTTCCCGCCGCGCCCGAGGATACCGGGGTTGCGCTTTATGAAACCACGCAAACCATTCTCGAGGACGCCGGCCTTTCCGCCTACGAGATTTCCAATCACGCCCGACCGGACCAGGAGTGCCGCCATAATCTCGATATCTGGCGCGGCGGCGATTATCTTGGCATCGGTCCGGGGGCGCATGGACGTTTGACGGGGGCTAATAATACGGATTCCCTTTACCAGATTCACGGACCCGCGCGCTGGCTTGATAAGGTCGAGGCGGATGGCTTTGGAACGGCTAAGCGGCAACCGCTGAGCCATAAGGCGCGCGCCGAAGAAGTTCTGATGACCGGGCTGCGGCTTCGCGAAGGCGTATTGGAGGACCGTTTCAAAAGCCTGACGGGGAAAAAACTTTCCGATCTTCTGGATGCAGAGGGGCTCCAGCGAATGATCGAGGGCGGGTTCCTTGAAAAAACCGACCTCGGGCTTCGCGCGACCAAAGCCGGGCGGCTTTGCCTCAACGAAGTCTTACGGCAAATTTTGGTTCAGGCTTAAAAAAGTTCTCCGCCTCAGGCTTTCGCGCCCCGGCGTAAATGATCGCCCGGCGTTTGGGCTAATTAAGGGATTCTAGTTCACCTGGGCCTGAAAGGTTTCCGGCGCGCGGCTGAGGATTTCCGGCCCACGGCGCCCGACCCGCATCACCGCCAGCCCCCGCTCGGCGATGCCGCCGAGCTGGAAGCGGAAAATACCGTCGCGCCCCCAGAACCCGCTCGGCGTGGTAATCGCCGCATGGGAAAAGTCCGCCCCGTTCTTTCCCTGCGCCAGCACCGCCGCCAGGGCGGTAGCATCATAGGCGAGCGTCGCCAGCCGGGGTGGCACCGCGCCATAGGTGTCCTTGTAGGCGGCGATGAAGTCGGCCCGTGCCACCGGCGACGGGGCCGCAAACCAGCCGCCGATCAGGGCCGGTTCCGCGCCCAGCCCAGGAGCGTCCCATTGGCCGGTGCCCAGCATGCGGATCTTGGAGGGATCAATGTCATAAAACGGCAACAAGGCGGCAATAGACAACAACCGCTTTCCCCCGTCGGCCAGCAACAGTGCGTCGAAGGGAAGCTCACCGATGGTTTGCAGCCGTTCCAGCCGCTTGAGTGCACGCCTTGAAACCTCGTCGTCGCGGCCCTCCAGTTCCTTGCGCTGGTCCAGAAGCGCTTGGCGGCGATTGTCATAATCCGCCAGCGCGCGAACGGCGGAGGTAAAGTCCGTAGCGTAAGGATCATAAAACTGCACCTGGGCCAGGGTCGCCCCGTTGGCCGCAACGGCAGCCTCCAGCGCCCGGAGAACGGTTTCGCCATACACATTGTCGGGGGCCAAGACGGCGAACCGGCGAACCCCCTTGGAGCGCGCATAGGCGACGATGCGCAGGATTTCGGCGCTGGGCAAAAAGCCCATGGTATAGGTGCCGTTGCCGACGACGGAACGATCCGATGAAAACGCCACCACCGGCACATTGGCGGCCTGAGCCTGTGGCCCGACCGCGCGCACCGACGCCGCAAGCAAGGGCCCCAATATCATCGCCGCGCCGTCGCCGATGGCGGCGCTGGCCGCTTCGGACGCGCCCTGGGGCGTGCCCCTGGTGTCGTGCACCAGCAGCTCGAAGTTTTTACCGGCGAAGCTGAACACGGCCAGTTGGGCGGCGTTCAGCATCGCCTGACCCAACCCCGCATTGGGGCCGCTCAACGGCAACAGCACGGCCACCCGAATAGAATCGCCCGTTACCGGCGGCACCGTCGAACGCGGCTCCGGCGCGGGGGACGGCGTGGCCGATTTCGGCGGCTGTGTCAGATACGGCGTAAACGACGGCCACTGTTTCCCGTCCTCCGGAAAAGGCAGGGCCGCCGTGCGTTCGTTGGCTGGCTCCGTGGACGGAACATGGGTTTGGCCGGGCGCAGGCGCCGCACCCCCACTTGTAATCCCACCGGGCGGACTTAAGGGAGACGCCGGCCAGACCGGCGTGATGACGGTCTTGGCAGGTGTGCCGGAGGACGGCTCGAAAGGAAACTGGATCGATTCCGGCTGAAAAGGCCGGGGGGCGGGCCTTGCCGCCGCCGTATCCGGCGGCAACCGGGTGGCTTTAGAAGGTGGCCGGGTGGCCTGGGCCGGCGGCCGGGTGGCCTGGGGCGAGGCGCTCTGGCCTTGCAACCAGGGTGGTATTTTGGAAGTCTGACACCCGCCCAGCAACAACATCACGCAGGCGGACCATGCCACAGCGCAAAAGCGCGAGTTCAAAGCGAAACACCCGGTCATCGTCGGCGTCGACCCCTTCTGATTCTTACCGGGAACGGCCGAGGCCGTCCCCGTCTCAAGCCCCATCTCAATCCTTTGCGGGGCTGGCCATCGTCGCCACCCCCATCGGTCATTCCCGTGACATTACGCTTCGCGCGCTCGACATTCTAGAGCAAGCTGACGTTCTTGCCTGTGAGGATACCCGCGTGACGGCGAAATTGCTGTCCATGCATGGGCTGTCGCGGCCCCTCTTGGCGTATCACGAACACAACGCCGGAAAGGTCCGGCCGATCCTAATCAAACGCCTGAAACAAGGCGAAACCGTGGCGCTGGTGTCCGATGCGGGCACGCCGATGATTTCCGATCCCGGATACAAATTGGTGTGCGCCTGCATCGAAGAGGGCATTCCCGTTGTTCCCATTCCCGGGGCCTCGTCGGTAATGGCGGCCCTGGTCGCGTCCGGTTTGCCGACGGACCGGTTCTTTTTCGCAGGATTCCTGCCGCCCAAAAGCGCGGCCAGAACAAAAGCCCTGGCCGGGTTGGCCGGGATTCCCGGAACCCTGGTGATTATGGAATCAACGCGCCGGCTGGCGGCGGCGCTCACCGACATGGCGGATGTCCTGGGCGACCGGCCGGCCGTGATTGCCCGCGAACTGACGAAACTGTTCGAGGAGCTCCGGCGCGGGTCCCTGCCGGACCTGGCCGCCCATTATCAGGATGCCGGCGCGCCCAAGGGCGAAGTGGTGGTCGTCATCGGCCCCCCGTCGGAAAAGCCCGTTGACGATGATGAGCTGGACCGCCAACTGGGCCTGGCCCTGTCGAACGCCACCGTCCGCGACGCCGCCGATACAGTCACCGCCGCCACCGGCCTGCCCCGGCGCAAGGTTTATAACCGCGCCCTGGAGATGAAAAAAGGCGAAGACAATTAACGCAAAACCCGCAAAACGAACGGCCTGGAAATTCGGCCTGTTCGCCGAAACCCTGGCGGCCTGGCACCTGCGGTTTCGCGGCTACCGTATCCTGGCGCGCCGGTTTCGCGGCCCCGTCGGGGAAATCGACATCGTCGCCCGGCGCGGGCGGCTGCTGGTTTTTGTTGAGGTCAAGGCACGCAGAGATGCGCTGACGGCCGCCGAATCCATAACGCCACGCCAACGCAATCGTATTATTCGCGCGGCCCAGGCCTTCGTTCAGGCACGCCCTGCCCTGGCCGCACTGGACCAGCGCTTCGACGCCATCCTTATCGGCTCCGGGTGGTGGCCCGTGCATCTTGTAGACGCTTGGCGTCCGGAACTTTAGAATACCGATTCGCGGAAGTTTATCCGCCCCGGAGAAAACAAACCCCGATGACCCGCGCCCGTAAAATTACAGTGAAGCCCGTTTTTCGTCCGATCCCGTTGCTGGCGGCTTTTGTCCTGCTTGTTGGCCTCGGTCTTCTGGCCGGCTGCGCGGGCGCCGTTGTCGGCGGCGGCGCGGCCCTTGGCACGGCCGCCTATCAGGAACGCGGCGTCCAGGGCGTCGCCCGCGACATGGCCACAGCCACCCGGATGCGGACCAATCTGCTCAATGCCGGAGAGGACTTCGTCACCGGCGTCGGAGTCGAGGTCTACGAGGGCCGGCTTTTGCTGACCGGTACCCTGCCCAACCAGGCCATGCAGGCCGAAGTCGTGCAAATGGCCTGGAAGACGGAAGGGGTCAAGGACGTCATCAACGAGCTTCAGACCGGAAGTTCCGGCCTCCGCGATCTCGCCCGTGATGCCTGGATCACGACGCAACTGCATTCCAAGCTGACCCTGGATGAAAAAATTCTTGCCATTAACTATTCCGTCGAAACCGTCAACGCCACCATCTACCTGATCGGCATCGCCCAGCATCAGGCCGAACTGGACCGGGTTATCGCGCACGCGAAATCCATCGGCTATGTCCAGCGCATCGTCAACCATGTGCGCATTAAGAAAAAGAAGACCGCCTCGTGAGGGCGCCCAGGAATATCCGCCAACGGCTGACCGAAATCGGCAACGCCAAAGACGAGGACATCGACCTGGCCTCGGCGGCGCTGGTTCTGGCCGCCACCGACAGGCCGGGCGTCGCCATGGAGCCCTATCTCCGGCACCTGGAAAATCTCACCTCCGGCGTCCGCGACTATGCCAAAGGGTCCGGCCCGGAGGCGGCGCTGGAGCTCCGCATCGAAGCCCTGGTTCAGGTCATCGTTCGACGGTACGGCTACGGCGGGACGGAAGACGTCTTCGACGATCTCGACGCGGCCAACCTGATGCGGGTGATCGACCACCGCTCAGGGTTGCCCGTCGCCATCGGCATTCTTTTTATCGCCACCGCCCGGGCCCAGGGCTGGACGGCGACGGGACTGGATTTTCCCGGCCGCTTTCTGGTCCGGCTCGACGCCGGCGGTCAGCGCATAATCATCGACCCCTTCGCCGGTGGAGCTGTTCTGGACGCCCCCGACATGCGCGCCATGTTCAAGGCCATCGCCGGAAACCACGTTGAGTTGACGCCGGGCCATTACCGGGACTTGAGCAACCGCGGCATCCTCTTGCGCCTTCAGGGCAACATCAAAACCCGCCTGCTGCGGCAAAAACAGTGGGATGAGGCTGCCCAAACCATCGAGACCATGGCGCTCTTCGCGCCCGGTCATACGGACCTTTGGCGCGAGGCGGGGCTGCTGTACGCCCGGCTGGAGCGCAACCGGGACGCTGTCAGAATGCTTGAAGAATATATGCGCCGAACCGGCGCCGAAGACGCCCGCTACAAAACCTCGGTTCTGTTGCAGGAACTGCAGGCCCGGCTAAATTAACCGAGAGCGGGCCGCGCCTCCGCCCGACCGATAGAGGATAAGCCCCATGGCTTTGAACGTCGCCATTCAAATGGACCACATCCGCAGCGTCGATATCGACGCGGACAGCACGTTCGTCCTGGCGCTCGAGGCGCAAGCCCGTGGCCATGCCCTTTATCATTACCTGCCGGGACAACTGTCCTTCGAAGACGGACGTGTCACGGCACGCGCCGAACGGATGAACGTTCAGCGCAAGCAGGGCGATCATTTCACTCTGGGTGCGCCTGAAACCATCGACCTCGCCGACGTGGACGTGGTGCTGCTGCGTCAGGACCCGCCCTTCGACATGGCCTACATCACGACGACGCACCTTCTCGAACAGGTGCATCCCAAAACCCTGGTCGTCAACAATCCGTGCGAAGTGCGCAACGCGCCGGAAAAGCTGTTCGTCGCCCGCTTCCCCGATCTGATGCCGCCGACGCTGATTTCCAGTGACCGCGACAGCATCCTGGCCTTCCGCGCCCGGCACAAGGACATCATCCTGAAACCGCTTTACGGCAACGGCGGCGCCGGTGTGTTTCATGTCAGCCCGGAAGACGAAAACCTCAACGCCCTTCTGGAGATGTTCACCGAGATGTACCGCGAGCCGCTGATCGCCCAGGCCTACCTGCCCGACGTGCGCCAGGGCGACAAACGCATCATCCTGATCGACGGCGAACCCGCCGGCGCCATCAACCGGGTGCCGGAAGAAGGCGAGGCGCGCGCCAACATGCACGCCGGCGCAGAGCCGATGCAGGCGAGCCTGACCGACCGCGAGCGCGAAATTTGCGCCGCCATCGGCCCGGAACTGAAAGCGCGCGGCCTGATCTTCGTCGGCATCGACGTCATCGGCGGATACCTCACCGAAATCAACGTCACCTCGCCGACCGGCATCCAGGAAATCAACCGCTTCGACGGGGTATCGCTGGAGGCGCAGGTGTGGGACGCCATCGAGGCGAAGCTTTAAGCTTTATTATTCTCTATTATTATCTGGCGTTCTCTTTTCGTTCCAGATACACTTTCCCTCGATAAAAAAAGAGGGACTTCCTCTCATGGTCGCCAGGGTTAAAACCGTCGCCTTTCAGGGCATCGACGTTCTCGACGTCGACGTGCAGGTGCAGACCACATCGGGGCTGCCGGCGTTTACCGTCGTCGGCCTGCCCGACAAGGCCGTCGGCGAAAGCCGGGAAAGGGTGCGGGGTGCGCTGCACGCCATGGGCCTGGCGCTGCCGTCGAAACGGATCACCGTCAACCTGGCGCCGGCCGACCTGACCAAGGAAGGCTCGCATTTCGATCTGCCGATCGCGCTCGGCCTGCTGGCGGCGATGGACGTGCTGCCGCCGGACGAGATGGCGCGCTACACGGCGCTGGGCGAACTGGCGCTGGATGGCGGGTTGTCGCCTGTTGCGGGCGTTTTGCCGGCCGCCGTTCATGCCGGGGCCGGGGAGGGCGGTTTAATCTGCCCCGAGGCACAGGGGGCGGAAGCGGCCTGGGCCGGCGATATCGAGGTTTTGGCGCCGCCGACGCTGTTGGCGCTGGTCAATCATTTCAAGGGCACGCAGGTTCTGTCGCCGCCGCAAACCCGGCCCGCCGACAGCCTCCCCGAATACCCGGACATGGCCGACATCAAGGGCCAGGAAAGCGCCAAGCGGGCCGTTGAAATCGCCGCCGCCGGGGGCCATAACCTGTTGATGGTCGGCCCGCCGGGGGCGGGAAAGTCCATGCTGGCCGCCCGTCTGCCGGGTCTGCTGCCTGCGCTGGATGCGTCTGAAATCCTGGAGATCAGCATGATCCGCAGCCTCGCCGGTGAGCTCAAGGACGGACGCCTGACGGCGGAACGGCCCTTTCGCGACCCACACCATTCGGCCTCGACCCCGTCGCTGGTCGGCGGCGGCCACCGGGTCAAACCCGGCGAAGTGTCGCTGTCGCATCTGGGCGTGCTGTTTTTGGACGAATTGCCGGAATTTCAGCGCGGCGCGCTGGAAGCGCTCCGCCAGCCCCTGGAAACGGGCCGCGTTACCATTGCGCGGGCCAACGCCCACGTTACCTATCCGGCCAGCATTCAACTCATCGCCGCCATGAACCCGTGCCGCTGCGGGCATCTCGACAATCCGGCGGAGGCCTGCTCCCAGGCGCCCGGCTGCGCCGACAAATATCAATCACGCATTTCCGGGCCCTTGTTCGACCGCATCGATCTGCATGTCGACGTGCCCGCCGTCAATCCCGCCGACTTAAGCCTTCCGCCGCCGTCGGCAACATCGGACGACATCGCGGCCCGCGTCGCCCGCGCCCGTATCGTCCAGAAAGACCGCTTCCGGCGGCTCGGGACAGAAGCGGGCGTACGCACCAACGCCGACGCCGATGGCAAGCTGCTCGACGACATCGCCCATCCCGATGATGCCGCCCGCGCCCTGCTGGTCGAGGCGTCGGAAAAAATGGGTCTGTCGGCCAGGGGCTATCACCGGGTGCTGAAAGTAGCGCGAACGCTCGCCGATCTGGAAGGGGCCGGGCCCGAGGACACGTGCCTCAACCGGCTGCATATCGCCGAAGCGCTGTCCTATCGCCGCATCCAGCCCGGCCGAAGCACCTTTTTGGCGAGCCAGGCCCGCTTGCGGGCCTGACGGGGCGGACGCGCGTCAGGAAAAGAGCGCAAGGGACCTGCCCTTCCTCAGCGAGCCCTCAGATAGGCGTTGCGGAACCGGGTCCGGCATTGGGCCGGGTTCATGTTGCGCTTGAAGTCGGTCGGCGGACCATCGGTGACGCGCACCTGCAGGAACCGGGGCGACGGCGCGTCGGTCAGGAACTTGGCCGCGGCGCCCAGCTGGTCCCCGGTTTCCAGAACCATGACCGAAGCCAGGCCTGCGCCTTCGGCCATCATGGCAAGGTTGGTGCGGTTCGACGTGTGGCCCGTCTGGCCGCCGGTTTCGCCGTGACAGCCGTTGTCGATGCAGACGATGGACAAATTTCCCGGCGCCATGGTGGCGACGGACGCCAGCGAGCCGATATTCATCAGCAGTTCGCCGTCGCCGGTGATCACCGCGACCTTTGAATCCGGTGCGGACAAGGCCACGCCAAGCCCCATGGGCACCGCGGCGCCCATGGTTCCCGCCATGGTGTAGAGATTGTCGCCGTCGCTGGTTAGCCCGGCGCCATCGCGGGCCGAACCGGCAAGGCCGGTAATGAAAAGATAATCGTCCGGGTCCGGAAACAGGACGGAGAGGATTTCGCGGCGATCAAGAGTAGGGGTGGGTTTGCTCATTTTTGGTTTCCTTTTTCCTCGCTCTAGAACGCTTTTGCGCCGAGAAACTTCTGCGACAGGATCAAAGCCGCCGACTGGCCGCCCTTGCCGGATGCCGACAGCGCGGCGATCGTCGTCTTTGTCAGGTCTTCCGGGCGATCCACCACGAACGTCAAAACCCCCATGGCCTCAAGCACCGGTACCACGGCCTGGCCCATGGGATATTGCCACGGGTTCTGTTCGCCGAAATCGCCGCGCATGGACACCATCATCAGGATCGGGAAGTCCCCACCTTTCACCAACGACAGAAAGTTCGGGCAATTGCCGACGCCGGACGACTGCATGCACAGTACGCCGCGCTGGCCGACCAGGTCGGCCCCGGCGCACACCGCGACGCCCTCTTCTTCGGACGTCAACAAAACCGGACGGGTTTCATTGCTGGCGGTGGCCAGTTCGATGAGCCGTGCGTTCCCCGCGTCCGGGATAAAGGGAAACAGGGTCACGCCCGCGTCCACGAACAAGTCGAACAGTTCCTGGGACCAGGCGTTTTTATCAGGGGTGGTCATGGATTGTTATTCCTTTGGATGTTTCTTCCGCGCTCGTTGGCACCCGTTCGCGATATTGTATACAATAATCAAGTTCAGAAGATTCACAACGCCAAGGGGGGAAATTTTTACTGAAGCGCGGGCCGGCTCTAGACGCGGAGGTTGAAGTCTCCGGCCGCCACGTCGCCGGTGTTTGCGCCGCTGACATCGGCAATCTGATAGGAGTTGTCCGTACTCATGGCGCTGGCGTCGTCGGTATAATAAACATCAACGCCGTCCGTGCCCGCCCCCGCACCGAGCACGACGATGGCCGGGCCGGCCGCGCCGCCGGAAAGGTCCTGCGCGGCGCCGGTGAGCGTGGCCGTGGATTCGAAATAATCGGCACCGTCGGTCAGGGTGCCCGCCGCGCCAAAACCAAAGTCCGCATTCGACAGGCCGAAGGTGTCGCCATCAAGAGCCGAATAGTCGGAAATCACGTCTGTGCCCAGCGACGTGGCGTGGGCCAGGGCATCGGCCCCGGCGCCGCCTTCGAACACGAACTGATCGGCCCCGGCGCCGCCGCTAATGGTATCCGCGCCCTGACCGCCAATCAGGATATCGTCGCCCGCATAGCCGAAAATGTTGTCGCCCCCGATGGTGCCTGTAAGCGTGTCCGCCGACGCCGTGCCGTAAATATTGTCATCGGCCCCGGTGGCCACGACGGTTATGGTCTCTTCGTCGTCGCGTTCCGTTTTCTGGAAGCGCGAACCGGCCCCGGTCACAAGGTCCAGGTCCAGGGTGAATTCAAAGCCCCGCAAGCCTGCATCCAGGACATCCCCATCGGTCCCGCCAATCAGGACATTGTCCGTGGGCAGGGTTTCAAAACCCTCACCGACCCGGGCAAACGTCACGGCGGCCTCGGGACGGCCGTCCTCCTGTATCTGGCCCGGCGTTTCCCGGGCCTCGGCAAGAGACGCCTGAGCCACATCTCTGGCATCCTGGGCCTCACCGTCCTCGCGGCCCTCGCGGGCGGGCGGCGTGAAGCGGCCTTCATCCGGCGTCACCGGGGCGGCAGCAACGCGGGCCAGACCGAAATTTTTCGGATCGATCTCTTCCGCCGCCGCGATCGCGAGCGCCAGCGCCTCTTCCGGATCGGCGCCGGAGGCTATGGCCTGATCGAAGGCCGCCAAGGCCGCCGCTTCGCCGGTGACCAGGCTGTCGACGGCGTCATAAGCCAGGTCGAACGCCGCATCCTCGAACGCAATTTCGGCTTCCGCCCGAACAAGGTCTTCGATAGTCCAGAACCCGGCGCTCTCGGGCTGCTGGTGGGTATCGCCCTGGACGACCATAGCGGGATCGGGCCTGGCGTCGCGCCGGGCTACGCGGACGGCCTCATCAATCGCCAGATCGGCGGCCATGTCGGTAAACAGGGAATCTGCCTCCAGCGCCACCGGGTCTTCGCCGGACGCGGGGCCGCCGCGAAAACCGGATTGCTCGGCCAGGGCCGCGTCCAGCGCGCGCGCTTCCGAAGCCGACAACGCGGACAGGGTTTCCAGGACTTCCGGCTTGACCACTTCGGCGACGTCCATCGGCTTCATGACCGGCGCCGGGCGGGGCGCCCACTCCGCCATGTGGATTGCGTCCTGGGCCGCCACGTCGGCGGCGATTTCCGAAAACACCGCATCGCCCGCCAGCGCGACCGGATCGTTCGTCTCGCTGAGCACACCGGGGTGTTTTGCTTCTTCGGCCAGCGCCACATCCAGCGCCTTGCGCTCTCCGGCGGTTAGTTCCGCCACGCCGGACTCGATGCCGGGCTTGCGCGCCATGGCCGACCAGCCGGCGGCGAAGATGGCGTGCTCGGCAATTGTTTCCGCGGCGGTTTCGGCAAAGGCCGCGTCGGCGGCAATGGCAACAGGGTCGGCCACGTCCGCCGTCAGGCCCGGCTGAATATCATCCCGGTCCAGAACCGCATCCAGGGCCGCCAGGGCCTCTGGTGAAAAAACGGGCGTGATTTCGGGCGAAACCGCCGGCGCGGCGAAAACGGGCGTCTCGCTCAGGGCGGGGAGCGGGGAACCTTCCGCAGGTTCGCCGCCGCGCCGGACATCGGCGGCCCAGCCGGCGGTTTGAAAGGCATCGCGGGCGGCGGTGTCGGCGGCGGCTTCGGCGAAGGCTGCGGCGGCTTGCAGCGCCACCGGGTCGTCCACGCCGGTGGCCATCGGATCGTCGAGAGCCTTGCGGTCAATGACCGCGTCCAGAGCGTCCAGGGCCTCGGGGCTGAATCGGTCTTCCGCGCTTTCGGGGGAGTCTTGCGGCGTCGTGATCTTCGCCGACCATCCCGCCGCCGAGATGGCGTCGCGCTCGGCCATGTCCGCGGCCAACTCCGAAAACCGGGCCTCGGCCTCGATCGCCACCGGGTCGGCAATCGCCTCCCCGTCTAAAGCATTCTCCGTTTTCGGATCTTTTTGCGGCTCCGGCAACGCCTTGATGATGGAGGAGACCCAGCCGTCGTCCTCATTTTCGGGAAAGAGAAAGTTACCTGTTCTGCTCACTGGTAGTCCGTTTGCTGAAGGTGTTTGAAATCGGCTCGGTCAGGACTATTTTACACGCTGCCGGAATCCCCGTGAATCCCCTGTTTTTCAGGCGACTCAACGGCTTCAAATCATTGGCTTTGTCGGGTTGCCGCCAACCCGCCCTGACCGGCCGGGGGAGTCAAAACGTGCGAATCGGGAGACGACAGAAAGATCTGTCAGGAACCGGATGAGCGGAACAGCTTGGCAACCAGCAAAAACGTCGGGATCAGATGCCAAAAGACGTCGAAAATATCGAGGGGCCGGGTCAGGGTGCCGGCCTTCAACATCCTGAATTTTTCCACCAGATGGGGCTCGGGCGTAAAGGGCGCCAGCGCCATCAGCACCGCCGCCACAATCAAAAGCCCCATCGGCATGTTGTCGAGCCATTCCATGGCGACTGTTTAGGGGGCCGTGCCCATCAGGTCAAACATTGAAGTCGTCCCATTCAGGCGCGGCGGATCATACCGCCGAGATCGCGGCCGGCGAAAATGTGAACGTGGAAATGGGGCACCTCCTGGTGCGCGTCGCGTCCCGTATTGGCGAGAAATCGATATCCGTCCCCTCCCACAGCTTCTGCCACGCCCAACTGCCGGGCGACCGTGCCGACGGCGCGAAAAAACCCCGCAATCTCGGCATCCGGTGCGTTTTCCGAAAAGTCGTCCATGGATTCGTACGGCCCCTTGGGAATGACAAGCACATGCACCGGAGACTGCGGATTGATGTCCCTGAAGGCCAGCGCGGTCCCGTCCTCATACACCTTGTCGCAGGGAATTTCTTCGCGCAGGATTTTCGCAAAAATATTTTCCGGATCGTACGCCATGGCGGATTCCTTTGCCCTATTCCCTGGATTCTTTTTCCTCAATGCCTGAGCGGCCCGCGCGCCCGGCCAGCTCCTCGAACACATCGTCGGGGGAAATTTCCTGTTCCGCCCAAAGGACCATCAGGTGATACAAAAGGTCGGCGCTCTCGGACACCACATGCGCCGGGGTTTCGCGAAGCGCCGCGACGATAACTTCCGTCGATTCCTCGCCGATTTTTTTGGTAATTTTTTCGATGCCTTCGTCGAACAATCTTGCCGTATAGGACTCTTCCGGATCGCTGCCCCGACGGCTTTTGATGGTTTCGAACAGCTCGTCGATGAAACGCCTCGACATGGTTTCTTCGGTCATGGAGCGTACTCCCTTATTGTTCCCCCGGCTTTACGCCGTATCGTCCCGCACCGCCGCACCCGCGGCCTTCATGTGGGCCTTGGCCTCGGCAATGGTATAGGTGCCGAAGTGGAAAATCGAGGCCGCAAGGACCGCGGACGCGTGCCCCTCGGTCACCCCTTCAACCAGGTGGTCCAACGTGCCGACGCCGCCCGACGCAATCACCGGCACCGGCACCGCATCGGACACGGCACGGGTCAGGCCGATGTTGAACCCCTGCTTGGTGCCGTCCCGGTCCATGGAGGTCAACAGGATTTCCCCGGCGCCCAGGTCCGCCATGCGCCGGGACCAGCCGATGGCCTCGATCCCCGTTGCCTCGCGCCCTCCGTGGGTGAAAATTTCATAGGCGTCTGGGCCGGTGGACTTGGCGTCCACGGAAACCACGATGCACTGGCTGCCGAATTTTTTCGCCGCCTCGCGGACGAAGTCCGGGTTTTTCACCGCTGCGGTGTTGATCGCAACCTTGTCGGCGCCGGCCAGCAGGAGCTTACGGATATCTTCGGTTTTCCGCACCCCGCCGCCGACGGTGAGCGGCATGAAACATTGTTCTGCCGTGTGCGCGACGACGTCGTAGATGGTGTCCCGGTCGTCGGAGCTTGCCGTGATGTCCAGAAAGCAAAGTTCGTCCGCCCCCGCCTTATCATAGACGCGGGCCTGTTCCACCGGGTCGCCGGCGTCCACCAGATCGACGAAATTGACCCCTTTGACGACGCGCCCGGCGTCGACATCGAGACAGGGGATAATGCGGACTTTCAGCATATTCTTTCCCCACCGCCCTCTAGGCCGCCAACAGGCGCACCGCGCCGGCCAGATCAATGCGTCCGTCATAAAGGGCGCGCCCGCTGATAACGCCTTCCAACAATCCGTCTCCGGCTTTTTTCAACGCCTCGAGATCGGCCATTGAGGACACGCCACCGGATGCGATCACCGGCACCGATACGGTTTTCGCCAACTCCACGGTGGCTTCAGTGTTCGGGCCCTGCATGGCGCCGTCGCGGGAAATGTCCGTATAAATAATGGCGGCAACGCCGGAATCCTCGAACTTCCGCGCCAAATCCAGGGCTGTGATTTCCGATACTTCCGTCCAGCCTTCTACGGCGACCAGCCCGTCGCGCGCGTCGATACCGACCGCGATCCGGCCGGGGTGATCCTTGCAGGCTTGGCGGACCAGGTCCGGGTCCCTGACGGCGACGGTGCCCAGAATGACCCGGCGCACACCGCGCTCCAGCCAGAAATCGATGGTCTGTCTGTCACGGATACCGCCGCCCAACTGCACCGGAATATCCAGGACATCCAAAATTCCCGTCACCGCCGCTTCGTTGACGGGATGCCCGGAGACGGCGCCGTTAAGGTCGACCACATGCAGCCAGGCTGCGCCTTCGTCCTGAAATGCCCTTGCCTGGGCGGCGGGGTCGTCGCCGAACACGGTGGCCTGGTCCATATCGCCCTGGTAGAGGCGAACGCACTGGCCGTCCTTTAAGTCGATGGCGGGAAATAAAATCATTTGGTTTTGTCGTGATCCCTGGCTTGGCTTAAGGCTGCCATTGCAAAAAATTGGAAATCAGGCGTAAGCCCACGGCTTGGCTTTTTTCCGGATGAAACTGGGTGCCGACAAGGTTATCGCGCCCGATCACCGCCGTCACGGGTCCGCCGTAATCAACGGTGGCCAGAACATCGGAAGGATCGGCGGCGTGAAAAACGTAGGAGTGGACAAAATAAACGTGGCTTCCGTCCTTGATGCCTTCCAAGAATGGGTGCGGCGGGGCTTTGATCGTCAGGTCGTTCCAGCCCATGTGGGGAATCTTCAGGGCCTTATCAGACGGCGTCATGGCGATCACCTCACCCGGCACCCAGCCGAGGCCCGGCATATCTCCGTGCTCGCGCCCGATATCCGCCATCAGCTGCATGCCGACGCAGATGCCGAGAAAGGGTTTCTTTCCGGTTATAACCTGGTCCTGCAACGCCGCCTCCATGCCGTCGACGGCGGCCAGGCCCTTTCGGCAATCGGCAAAGGCGCCGACGCCCGGCAGCACGATATGGCTTGCCGCCTTGAGGTCCGCCGGGTCGCGCGTCACCACGACCTTAAGTCCCAAACCGGCATCGTCTACGGCGCGCTCGAAGGCCTTGGCGGCGGAGCGAAGGTTGCCCGAACCGTAATCGATGATGGCGATGGTCATGTATTCAGGTCCTGCGCCAGTGCCGGTTCCTTGTCGAGAAAACGGCAGAGCGCCTGGTCCCCGTCGCCGCCACTGACCACGTCGGTGCAAACGAAACCCTCTTCTGCCAACTTGGACTGGCGGAAATCGTTGGCGATGAACCCGAATAAAACCGCGAGCCCAAGCGACACGACGGATTGCGTAAACGGGTCGGGCCTGTACAAGACGATGAATACGCTGACCACGGCCTGGATGCCCAGAAACACCGCCGCCGCCAGCCACAGCCGGTGCCAGAGCGCCCACAGGAACGACAGGAAGAATGCCGGCCAGGAAAACCCCTCTTTGACCAGAACCAGGTCTTTATCCGGATTTAGGCCGTGACGGCGGAGGTATACGCAATAGAGGTTCATATACTTTCGTCCCAGGAAGCGCCCGCTAAAGCGACCCGCCCAAAACCCCCTTGGTCGACGGCACGGCGTCGCTCTTGCGGGGGTCGATGTCCAGTGCCTGGCGCAAAGCCCGGGCCAGACCCTTATAGCAGGATTCAACAATATGGTGGTTGTTCTCGCCATAGATATTTTCCACATGCAGCGTAAGCCCCGCCGACTGAGCGAAGGCCTGAAACCACTCCTTGAACAGTTCGGTGTCCATGTCACCCAGCTTCGGGCGCGAGAAATCCACCCGCCAGACCAGATAAGGCCGGTTGGACACGTCGAGCGCAACGCGGGTCAGGGTTTCGTCCATCGGGATCAGGGCCGAGCCGTAGCGCGTGATGCCGGCGCGGTCGCCCAGCGCCTGGGCCACGGCCTCGCCGATGGCGATGCCGGTATCTTCCGTGGTGTGGTGAAAATCGATATGCAGGTCGCCCTTCGCCCGCACCGTCAGGTCGATCAGGCTGTGCCGGGACAACTGTTCCAACATGTGGTCGAGAAAGCCGATGCCGGTTTCGACGGAATATTCACCGCTGCCGTCCAGGTTGACGGTCACGCTGATCTCCGTTTCCTTGGTGCGGCGTTCGATCGTCGCGGTACGCATGGCGGTATCTCCTGATGGGCGGGCCGGTTGGGGATTCGGTTGGGGCTTGGGTGAGGGGCCGGAAGGTTTTGAGGTGGACAGGGCGGAGCCCAGCAAGTCCGCCGGCGCGCAACCGAGCCCGACAGAGAGGCGTTCCATCCAGTCCTGGGTCAGCTTGCGGCGGCCGGACTCCAGGTGCCCGATCTGCTGTCCGGTCGTGCCGACACGCTCAGCCAGCTCCTGCTGGCTCAAACCATTTTGTTTCCTTAAGGCGTAAATTTTGTTTGTCATCGGAATAAATAAACATTTTGTTTTTATAAAATCAAACAAATTGTTTAAATTTATCGTCCCATGGGTTGTTTCAAGGGTTTCGGGGCGCCAAATCCGCCCCATTTAGGTCCGGCGTTTTGTAGCACCAAGCCCTGGGAAGGGCCAGCCCCGATGTCGGGGTTTCGGCCGTTCACCCCCGCCCCCTTGACCAATGCGTTTTACTAGCCCAAATCAGTCGCTATAGTCCCCAGCCCGGCCACGGGAAATTACCCCCGTGGCATCGGCTTATAACCCGCAGGGAAGTTTACTTCATGGCATACGAAAACGCCCCGGCCTCGTCTCAAGTCTGGCACGGAACGACGATTCTTTCCGTACGCAAGGGCAAACAGGTCGTCATCGCCGGTGATGGCCAGGTCAGCCTGGGCGACACCGTTATCAAGGCCAATGCGCTGAAGGTTCGCCGGATCGGCGGTGGTGGCGTCATCGGCGGCTTCGCCGGCGCCACGGCGGACGCCTTTACCCTGTTTGAGCGCCTGGAAGCGAAACTGGAACAGTATCCCGGCCAACTGACCCGCGCCGCCGTCGAAATGGCCAAGGACTGGCGCACGGACCGGTACCTCAGGCGGCTGGAAGCGATGATGGCGGTCGCGGATACGGACGTGTCGCTGGTGCTGACCGGAACCGGCGACGTGCTGGAACCGGAAGACGGCTTGATCGGCATCGGATCGGGCGGCAATTATGCCCTGGCCGCGGCCCGCGCCCTGATGGGACAGAAAAGCCTGAGCGCCGAGGACATCGCCAAGCAGGCGATGAAGGTCGCCGCCGACATTTGTGTCTACACCAACGAAAACGTCACCATCGAGTCCTTATGAGCGAAACCGAACAAAGTTTTACGCCGCGCGAAATCGTTTCCGAACTGGACCGCTACATCGTCGGCCAGGACGACGCCAAACGCGCCGTCGCCATTGCGCTGCGCAACCGCTGGCGGCGCCAGCAGCTTGACGAAACCATGCGCGAAGAGGTCCTGCCCAAAAACATCCTGATGATCGGGCCGACCGGCGTCGGCAAGACGGAAATCGCCCGCCGGCTGGCAAAACTGGCCCAGGCCCCTTTCATCAAGGTCGAGGCGACCAAGTTTACGGAGGTCGGTTATGTCGGGCGCGATGTCGAGCAGATCATCCGTGACCTTGTCGAGTTCGCCATTTATATGGCGCGCGAAAAAATGCGCAAGCAGGTCGCGGCGAAGGCCGAACTGCAGGCCGAAGAGCGGGTCATCGACGCCTTGGTGGGGGAAGGCGCCGGCGAGGCCTCGCGCCAGAAATTCCGCAAGATGCTGCGCGAAGGCCAGCTCGACGACAAGGAAATCGAGATCACGGTCGACGACGCTTCCGGCGGCGGCATGCCGACCTTCGACATTCCCGGCATGCCGGGCGCGCAGGTGGGCATGCTCAACCTGGGCGACATGATGGGCAAGGCCTTCGGCGTGCCGAAAAAAACCAAGACCGTCAATGTCTCCGACTCCTACGAGATGTTGCTGACCGACGAAGCCGACAAACTGCTCGACGAGGACACGGTCGTGCGCGACGCCATTCACGCGGTGGAAAACAACGGCATCGTGTTCCTCGACGAAATCGACAAGATCGCGGTCCGCGCCGAGCGCTCCGGCGGCGACGTCAGCCGCGAGGGCGTGCAGCGCGACCTGCTGCCGCTGATCGAGGGCACCACGGTGGCGACCAAGCACGGGCCGGTGCAGACGGACCACATTCTGTTTATCGCGTCCGGCGCATTTCATATCTCGAAACCGTCCGACATGCTGCCCGAACTTCAGGGCCGGCTGCCGATCCGGGTCGAGTTGAACGCGCTCAGCCGCGACGATCTTGTGCGCATCCTGACCGAGCCGGAGGCCAGCCTGATCAAACAGTACACGGCGCTGATGGGGGTCGAAGATGTCACCCTGGGCTTCACCGACGATGCGGTCGGGGAAATCGCCGACATGGCGGTCGAAATCAACTCCGGGGTCGAGAACATCGGCGCCCGGCGGCTGCATACAGTGATGGAAAAGCTGGTCGAGGAGATCAGCTTCACGGCAACCGAGCGCGGTGGCGAGGAGATCACCCTCGACGCCAAAGACGTCCGCGAACAGGTCGGCGACCTGGCCAAGGACGCGGACTTGCGGAAGTTTATCCTCTAGAGCATTTTCTGTTCACTCGCGTTCACACAAAATGCTCTATGCCTTTGTTTCAGAAGCGAATTCGTCGTCGCGGATGATTCCATCCGCTCGGGATTTGCTCTAGGAGTTTCTCTGTGCGTCAGTGCGTCGGGCCACCCCGGTCCTTGGCGCCGTTGCGGCCGCGGATTTCGGCCATGACCCATTCGATCGTGTCTTCGTCCATGTCGCCGATGGCCTGCGCCAACAGGTTCGCCAGTTCCGTCGCCGACGGGCTGAGGCCCGAGGTGTCGACGACGACGCGGGGGTGCGAGAGCGCGGCCAGGCGTTCCAGTTCTTCCGCCTCTTCCCAGGGCAGATCGAAATAACCGCAGATCTGCTGGATCAGGCCGCTGCCGGGTTGGCCCCGGTGACCGTGCTCGAGCGCCGAAAAATAGGCCGACGTAACCCCCAGGTCCTCGGCCATTTTTTTCAGCGACAGCCCCTGCCTGGCGCGAAGTTCGCGGACTTTCGATCCGAACGGGGTCATTTCAGTTTCTTCAGCATGATATAGAGCGCGCCTTCGCCGCCGTCCTTCGGCGCGGCATGGGAAAACGCCCGCACCATGCCGCGGTTCGCGCCTTCATTCAGCCAGCGGGGCACGGCGGCGCGCAAAATGCCTTCGCCGTCGCCGTCTTTTCCCCGGCCCTTGCCGGTGATGACCAGCGCCGTGCGCCGCCCGGCATCCTGTGCGGCTTGCAGAAACGCGTTCAACGCGCGGTGCGCTTCGGCCTGCGTCATGCCGTGCAGGTCCATGCGGGCTTCGATGGCGACCTTGCCACGGCGCATTTTCATTTGTGTGCTGCGGTCGAGGCCGGGGGCCTCGCCGTGCCGGAGTTCAGGCGGAGGCGGAGGAGCGGGTTTGGATGCGGGCTTGGATACGGGTTTTGAGGCGGCGGGAGAACCGGGCTTAGCGGCGGTCTTTTTCAGGGCCGCCGGCGGCAGGGTCTTCGTCGCGCCGGTTTCCTCCAAGGGCTCGACATCGCCCATGACCTGTTGCCACAGGTCGCCTTCGGCGTCGCTGAGGGCGCGGCTATCGGCACCGGCGGCATCGGTTTTTTTTACAGGCGGCTTACTCATCGACAATCACGATATGCAGGCGCTGGGGGCCGTGCGCGCCCAGCAACAGGGTTTGTTCGATATCGGCGGTGCGCGACGGCCCGGTGATCCAGTTGACGGTGCGCGGCATGAAGCCGCCGCCTGTTTCCTCTCCAGCCTTTTCGGAACGCAGGCGGGACCACACCTCTTCGTAGTCCCCGGCAATTTCCGGCGCGGCCACCACGCAGATATGCGTGGGGGGAAGGAAATTCAGCGTCGTCGGATTGCCCGGACCCGACAGCACCACCAGCGTCCCGGTTTCGGCGACACCGGCGAAGGCGTGGCTGACGCTGGCGTGCTCGGTGCCGTCGGCGCGGCCTTCTTCGACCTTCAACAGCGTCTGCTCGGTCCACGGAATGGTGTCTTCCGATGTCTCCGGGGCGATTTTTAGGCTCATCGGCAGGTTGTTCTTGGCCAGAAACCGCGCCACCTCGCGCGGTACGCCGGAGGTGCTGGAAACCCGGGCCACGGTAGCGTTGACGCGTTCGGCTTCGCGGATGAACAGATCGACCCGCGCCTTCCGGCCGAGCCGCCCGCGCGCCGGAATCAGGTTCGCAGCATGGTCGGCCAAGCGGCTGCGGGCGTCGGCGTGAATATCGGTAGGGCCGCCCGCGGCAGAACCGTGGGATTTGGCGATCGCATCCCGGACCGCGCCCAGGATTTCGCTGCGCGCGTCGCTCATGGTTTTTTCTCCCCGGGGCGTTCCCCCCGGTTCCAGCGGGAGACAAAGGTGCCGCCTTCCGGCGCCGGCAGGTCGCGGTGTTTCGTCCAGCCGCCGGCCAGCGGCAGGCGGCGGAACCGCCCCCCCTTGCGCCCCAACGCGGCCAACGCCGAAACCGCCGGGGCCACCATGATCCGGTAGAGCCAAGGGCGGGCGGTCACAAAGGCCCAGGCCCTGAGCAGCGACCGGCTCAGAGGTGCGGTTTTTCCCGCCTCGAACTGCTGCGTGCGCCAGGACCGCAACATCCGGGGCAGGGGGATGCGCATCGGGCAAACGTCTTCGCATTTGCCGCACAGCGTCGAGGCGTTCGGCAGATGGCCGGCCTCGTCCAGGCCGATCAGGTTCGGAATCAGCACCGCGCCCATGGGTCCGGAATAAACCCAGCCGTAGGCGTGCCCGCCGATGGACTTGTAGACCGGGCAATGGTTGAGGCACGCGCCGCAGCGGATGCAGCGCAGCATATCGTGGAATTCCCCGCCGAGCATTTTGCTGCGCCCGTTATCCAACAATACGATGTGGAAGTCTTCCGGTCCGTCAAGGTCTTGCGCGCGCTTCGGCCCGGTGCAGAACGTGTTGTAGACGGACATGTCCTGGCCGGTGGCTGAGCGTGCCAACACGCGCAGGATGGTCGTCGCGTCCTCCAGGGTGGGCACGATCTTTTCCAGGCTGGCGATGGCGATGTGGGTTTTCGGCAGGGAATAGGTCAGGTCCGCGTTGCCTTCGTTGGTGACCAGCGCGATGGAGCCGGTTTCGGCAATCAGCATGTTGGCTCCGGTCAGGCCGACGTCGGCGGCGAGGAACTTCTGGCGGAGCTCGCTTCGGGCCTCTTCCAGCAGGGCGCGCGGTTCCTCCAGCGCCCGTTCCGGCGCCAGGTGGGGGTGGCTTTTCCGGAAGGTGTCGGCGACCTGTTCCTTGCTGAGGTGGATGGCCGGCGCGATGATGTGGCTGGGCGGCTCATGGCGAAGCTGGATGATGTATTCGCCGAGATCCGTTTCCACCGGCTCGACGCCGTGGTGTTCCAGGTGTTCGTTGATGGCGATTTCCTCGCCGATCATGGATTTGCTTTTGGTTACGGTCTTGGCGCCCGCATTGCGGCAGATGCGAAGGATCGTGGTACGCGCTTCCGCCGCCGTACGGCACCAGTGCACCGTGCCGCCGGACTCAACGACGCGGGCCTCGAACTGCTCCAGGTAGAAATCCAGGTTGGCGAGGACGTGGCTTTTGATGTCGCGCGCCTGGTCGCGCAGGCTCTCGAATTCCGGCAGGCGGTCGGCGGCTTCCCGCCGTTTCGCCGGAAAGCCCTCCGATAGTTTGGAAAGCGCGGCTTTAAGCTTATCGTCGGCCAGGGCCTTTTCGGCGTTGTCTTCAAAATTCGCAGCCGTCGATTTCATTTTTTACTCTCGTCCCCCGGCTCTCCCAGGGACGGCCCGTCGGTCATGTTGGCCAGGACTTCGGCGACATGGCGCACGCGCACGTCCGAGCCACGGCGCTGCAGGCGGCCGGCGATGTTCATCAGGCAGCCGAGGTCCCCGGCCAGCAGGGTGTCGGCCCCGGTGGCCAGAATATCGTCCACCTTGGCGTCGACCATGCGGCCGGAAATATCCGGGTATTTGACGCAAAACAGGCCGCCGAAGCCGCAACAGGCCTCGCGTTCTTCGCCTTCCTTCAATGCCACGCCGGAAACCTGGCCCAGCAAGGCGCGCGGCTGGTCGCGGACACCCATCTCGCGCAGGCCCGAGCAGGAATCGTGGTAGGTGACGACGCCATCATAATCGGCCTCGAGGCCGTCCACCTTCATCACATCGACCAGAAACGAGGTCAGCTCATGCGTCTTGTCGGCCAGCGCACGGGCGCGCGCCAGCCACTTGGCATCGTTTTCGAACAACGCGGGATAATGGTGGCGGATCATGCCGGCGCACGACCCGGACGGGGCGACGACATAATCAAAGCCCTCGAACACCCTGATCACCGTTTGGGCGATGGCGCGTGCGTCCGCCGCGTCGCCGGAATTATAGGCCGGCTGCCCGCAACAGGATTGCTGGCCCGGCACCGAAACCTTGCAGCCCGCGTCCTCGAGCAGTTTCGCCGCGGCGAACCCGACGCTGGGCCGCGTCAGGTCGACAAGGCACGTCGCGAACAGGCCGATGGACGGCTGACGGGCAGGGGTTTCGGACATGCGGAAACAATGGGCGTTTCCCTATTTAAAGGCAAGATGGGTTGACGGGATTTTCGAAAAATTTTAACCGAAGCCGGGTTAAGGGCGAGCGGCGGCGCTGGCGTCAGGGTTACCGTTTTTTCGGCAGCAGCAGAAAATATTGCCCGCGCTGTTTCATGCGCCCGGCGATGGCGCCCGCCGCCGGGCCGAAGCCGATGAACAAATCGCCGCGCACCGGGCCTTTGATGGCGCTGCCGGTGTCCTGGGCGATGACCAGGCGGCGCACCGGTTTTTTGGCTTTTCCGGGTTCCGTCGTCGTCAGCCAGACTGGAATTCCCAGGGGGATGAATGCCCGGTCCACGGCCAGGCTGCGGCCCGCGGTCAGGGGGATACCCTGTGCGCCAATGGGGCCTTGGCCGTCGATGATGCGGAAAAAAATGTAGGCCTTGTTTTTTTCCATCAGGTCGCGGCCGCGGAGCGGATTGGCCCGGATCCAGGCCTGTATCGATTGCAGCGACACCTGTTTGGATTTGAGCGCGCCCATAGCCACCAGTTCTCGCCCGATGGGCGTATAGCGTTGACCGTTGCGCCCGGCAAAACCGATCCGCACCTGGGACCCGTCCGGAAGCACCACCCGGCCCGAGCCCTGGATATGCAGGAAGAAGGCGTCGATGGCGCTGTCCACCCATAACAGTTCCAACTGTCTGCCTTTGAGCACGCCGCCGTTGATCTCCGCGCGGGTCGGGTAAGGGGTTAGCGTGTTGCCATGCAGCCGCCCGGTCAGATGCCGGCCCTTCCATTCGTCCCGGAAAGACCCGAGGTTGATCGAAACAAGGTCCTTGGGCAGCCCGTAAATGGGATACCGATAGGTCGCGCTGGGCCGCCACGCGCCCCTGAGTTCGGGCTCGTAATAGCCGGTAAACAGGCCGTTGGGATTGCTGTTGTTGGAGGCCCGGTAGGGCGTAAAGCGTGATTCGAAAAAATACTGGGCTTCCGTTTTAGCCCCCCGGCGGACCCTGGCCGCCGCATTGCAGACGACCCGCCATTCCCCGGCCACGGTAGACGCCATGGAAGGTCCCAGTTTTTTGGTCGGTGGAAGACTTTTCAGTTTTTCACACGATTGCAGGAAAACCGCCAAGGCTTCGGCATGATTGTCGGTCAGCCAGCCCGGAAGCTTTTGAAACGTCGTCGCGTCGAGACGAAGGAAGGTGTCGGCTTTAACTGGCGCTTCCGGAACGGGAATTGGCCGAACGGCACAGGCGGCAAGCAAAAACACCAGCGCCGCCGCCAACGGCGGACCCGACATTCTCAAAGCGGCCCGGCGGTTATTCAAGGCTGTTTGTCGCTACCAGTGTCCAGTTGGGATCGCGGGACTTGATGTCCCGAGAAAAGGTCCAGAAGTCCGTCGCGTCCATGACCGCGTTGGGATTGCCGTCCACCACGTCGCCGTTTTCGTCGCGGGTGACGTTGATCTGTTCACTGACGAACTTGACGGTAATGTTTTCCACGCGGCCTTCGACAAAGGCCTCGACGATATCGGCCGACATAATCCCGACCAGCGTATCTTCCAGGGTTTCTCCGGCTTGTTCCCGGTCCCGGATGACCTGCGAGAAATTGGCGAACACATCCGGGCTCAGCAGCGGTTTCAACGTCTGGGTGTCGCCGCCGGAATACGCGTCGAGGATAAGCTCGAAGGCGATTTTGGCGCCGGAAATAAATTCTTCCGGATCGAAATTCCGATCAACGGCGAGGATGTCGCGCAACCCCGCAACCAGGGGGGCGTCCATTGCCTCATCATCGATCATGTCTTCACCGGTATCCATCGGGCTTTCCCGGCCCGGATCCCGTTCCAAAGCCCGGTCGGGGGAATCATTGCGGTCGCCCAGCGGGATTACGTTGTCGTCGGACCCCGCGCCTTGCTTGTTTTTGTCCTTGCGGTCCTTGAAGGGGTCATGCACGGGGCCTTCGTGGCCGTCCCGGCGACCAAGAACGCCGCGCAGACGCAAAACCAAAAAGGCCGCAATCATGGCGAAGAAAATAATGTCTATAAATTGAAAACCGTTGTTCATTTTTCCGCGTTCATTTTTCTGCGTTAGTTTTTGTGCGCACCAGTACGTAAGGGCTCAATGGGCCCTGCTAAAAACTTCTCATCCAACGCCGGTAGGTTAGCGGCTTAAGCCGTTCAGGTCCATCAACCTATCCCCCCACCTATCCTACCCGGGGGAACAGGCGTATCATTCCCTGCGTACATAGGCAGGTCAGCAGGAAAGAGCAAGCATGGGGGTTATCCTTTTCGCCGTTTTTGTCGGGGTGCCGATCCTCGAAATTTCCCTGTTTATCGAAGTTGGGGGCAGGATCGGCCTGTGGCCGACCATCGGCGTCGTCATTCTGACGGCATTCGCCGGAACCGTTTTGCTTCGCAGCCAAGGACTCTCGACCCTGAGACGCGCCCAGGCCAACCTTGAGGACGGGCGCTTTCCCATGGATGAGGTCTTCGACGGTTTGTGCCTTGTCGTCGCAGGCGCTTTGTTGCTGACGCCCGGGTTTTTCACCGACGGCGTCGGACTGGCCCTGTTCGTGCCCCCTTTTCGCATGCTGCTGCGGCGCTTTGCTTCGTCCTATCTTGTCGCATCCGGGCGTGTCGAGGTTCATTCCTCCGGTTCCGGCTTCGGGCCCGGCCCCGGCTCCGTTATTGACGGCGAGTTCGAGGACATAACGCCTCAAGAAAGCCCGGAGGGGAAAGAAAAAAAGAATACCACCGGCACCTTACCGCCGGAAGAAAGGCCGCCCCCGGACTAATTCCGGATGAAATCAAACCCATCAAATTTTTTCGAGACGGTTGTTCCGGCCGATTATCCGTGATAGCCACAGGCCCAGCAACGTCAAGCTGACGAACCCTTTCACCACCGGCAGAGAATTATTATGGCTGAAGAAACCTCAAACAACGCGGCGACGGAACAGCCGATCGTCATCAATGCCCAGTACACGAAAGACCTGTCTTTCGAGGCCCCGGGCGCGCCCATGATCTTTTCCAAGATGCAGGAAGAGGCCCCCACCATGAGCGTCAACGTTAACGTCGGCGCCAATCCGATCCAGGGCAACACCTACGAGACGGTCCTCGAGATCCACGCGGAGTGCAAGATCAAGGATGAGGTCGCCTTTATTCTCGAGCTGGAATACGCCGGAGTCTTTACCCTCAACGTGCCCGAAGAGCACCTTCAGCCGGTACTGTTGATCGAGTGTCCCAGGCTGCTGTTCCCCTTTGCCCGCAATATCCTGGCCGATGTTTCCCGGGACGGGGGCTTCCCGCCGTTGATGCTGGGGCCGCTGGACTTCGCCGCTATGTTCCAGGCCCGCCTGGAAGAGGCGGAAAAAGCCATGGCCGCCGGCGCGGGTAATGGCGCGGGTGCGGCCGCGGATGCCGTCACGGGCACAAGCGCCGCCGCAGAATCCGCCCCGGAACCAGATGGCACTGACGAAAAAGCCGACAAAAAAGCCGCAAAAAAGAAGAGCTAGAGCAAGTCCCAAGCGGATGTGAAGCACCAGCGACGACGCATTTACGTCTACGCCGGCCTCAGGCGCACCAGATCGGCTTGCTTAATTTTGCCAGAAATTCCCCGTGCAACGCCTCTTCTTCGGGACTCGGCACATGGGGTCGGGCCGGGCGCTGGTTTCTCTCAAAAACCAGGGCATCCGTAACGGTTTCCGCCGCCAATTCCAGGCCCTGTTGACGACCGCCGATCAGTTCCAGATAGACCTCGGCCAGCAGGCGCGCGTCTTTCAGCGCGCCGTGCAGTTCCCGGTCTGAATTATCAATTTGAAACCGCCGGCACAAGGCATCCAGGCTGGCCTGTGCGCCGGGGAACTTTTTCCGCGCCATTTGCACGGTATCGACCGCCTGATCCCTGGGCAGGGGATCGAGCCCCAGGCGTTCGCGCTCGGCGTTGATAAACCCCATGTCGAAATCGGCGTTGTGGATGATCAGGGGTGAATCGCCGAGAAATTCGTTGAAGGCCTCCGACACGTCGGCAAACACCGGCTTGTCGGACAGGAATTCCTCGCTCAGCCCGTGCACGGCCTGGGCCTGTTCGGGCATGTCACGTTCCGGATTGATGTATTCGTGAAAGGTCCGTCCCGTCGGCAGGTGATTGTCCAGTTCGACACACCCGATTTCAACGATTCTGTCGCCCGATTTCGGACTGAGCCCCGTTGTTTCCGTATCCAGAACCACTTCGCGCAATGTATGTCCCCCGATCAGTCCTTGGTTTTTTCCCGAAGCGTAATCCGCCGGGGCGGCCGCTCGGCAATGGTGCGCGGCGGCCAGTGCCGACCCTTCCATTGACTGGCTAATCTGACAACGTTCTGAATCTGAAGCAAGCTGTAGTCGCGCCCAAGCCCTGTATTAATGACAAAATCCGAACGTTTTCTTTTTTCAAAGTCCGTCATCTGCCGTGCCAGAATGGATTTCAGGCGCTCCGGCGTCATACCGGGCCGCTTCAGGACCCGTTGACTCTGTACGAAGGCGGGTGCGGAAACGGTCACCACCCCGTCACAACGGGTTTCGCCTTTGGTTTCAAACAATAAGGGAACGTCGAGAACGACCATCTGCCTGCCCTGGCGGGCGCAGCGGTCGAGAAACCTTTTTTCCCGGCCACGAACAAGCGGATGCAGCACGCCTTCGATGCGCTCCAGCGCGCCTGGGTCGGTGAAAACCTCCGCCGCAATGACCTCGCGGTTGATGACACCGCGATGGACGGCGGCGGGAAACATCGCGGCAATCGCCTCGGCGGCCTCGCCGCCCTTGTCCATCATCGCATGCACGGCCCTGTCGGCATCATGCACGGGCACGCCCAATCGCCGGAAGTTCTTGGCCGCCGCGGACTTCCCCATGCCGATGGAGCCGGTCAGGCCGAGAATGATCACTGGTCCAGCCCTGCAAGCACGTGCGCCTTCAGCGCGTCTGTCACGTCCGCATCCACACCGAACCACTGGCGGAACCCGGGCCGGGCCTGGTGCAGAAGCATACCGATCCCGTCGACGATGGCGTTGCCCCGGTTTTTTGCCTGTTCCAGAAGCGGCGTCATCAGCGGGGTATAAACGATGTCGTTGACTAGTGCGGTAATGGGCAGCGGACCGAGGTCGATTTCCAGGGGCGGCTTGCCCGTCATACCGAGCGTCGTCGTGTTGACCAGAAGGCCGGCGCCCGCCAGCGCCCCGGACCGTTCCGCCCAGTCTACCACGGTGATGGCGCCGCCGATATCCCCGCCGATATCCGCGGCCAGGGTATCGGCGCGCGTGCGCGTACGGTTGCAAAGACGTAGCTCGGAAACGCCCGCGTCCAACAGGGCCGCGACAACCGCCCTGGCCGCGCCGCCCGCGCCAAGGACGACCGCCGGGTTGCTGCCGGGGGCCCAGCCGGGCGCGCCGGTTTTAAGGTTTTCCATGAACCCGAACCCGTCCGTGTTGGATCCCGCAAGCGTGCCGTCGGGCTGAACCACGATGGTGTTGACCGCGCCCAGTCTTTTGGCATTGGCGTCCAGCCTGTCCACGGCGTTACACGCCATTTCCTTATGGGGCACGGTCACGTTGACGCCCGCCATTCCCTGTTCCGCCAAACCACGGATAAAATCATGGCAGTCTTCCGGGCGCACCTCTATCGCTTCATAGGTTCCGTTGATGCCGTATTGCTGCAGCCAGAACCCATGTAGCCGGGGCGACAGGGAATGTCCGGCGGGCCAGCCGATAACGCCGGCCTGAATGGGCTTGGTGTCTGGTGTGTCCTGAAGCGCCATCTGTTTTACCCGGCCAGTCCATCCGCCTTGCGCAGGAATTCCAACAAGGGCAGCAGCGGTAGGCCCAATATGGTAAAGTAATCGCCGTCAATTCGGGAAAACAATTGTACGCCCGTTCCCTCAAGCCGGTAGGCGCCGACGCTTTCCAGTAATTCCGGCCCCGACGCCGTCAGGTAGTCATCCAGGAATTCGTCGCTGAAATCCCGCATCGTCAGTTGCGGCGCTTCCTGGTGCCGCCAGACACACTCTTCGCCCCGGAACACCGTCACCGCCGAGATTAATGTGTGTGTCCGTCCGCGAAGGGTTCGAAGCGTCTCCGCAGCGGCTTTTGTATTCGCCGGCTTGTCGAACCACAGGCCGTCGCATTCCAGAATCTGATCCGCGCCGATCACGAAAGCCTTGTGTTGCTGTCCGACGGCAAGGTTTTGGGTCACGTCCCGGGCCTTCGCCTCGGCCAAAGCGGTGGCGACGGCCTCGACGCCTGCTCCGTCTTCTTGCATGGCTTTTTTGATGACATCTTCGTCCACGGATGAGGTGATGCACGTGTGCGCGACCCCGGCCCGGCCAAGGATTTGACTGCGGATCCGGCTGGCGGAGGCCAGGACCACGGGCGGCGTTTTGGATGATGAATCCGTCAAGGGCTTATCCGGCTTTCTCAGCCGTCCTGTTCCCTGCGTTTGGTGTACATCTGGATAATCGTCGCCGCCGTTTCCTCGATGGATTTACGGCTGACATTAATAACCGGCCAGTCGTGTTTTGTATAAAGCCGTCTGGCGTCGTTGATTTCCGTCGACACCTTTTCCAGGTCGACGTAATCCGTTCCTTCGTCCTGGTCCAGCAGGCGTAGCCGTTGGCGGCGGATTTCCACCAATCGCTTGGGATCCTTAGTCAGGCCTACGATCATGGGATGGGTTATGCTAAACAGTTCGTCCGGCAGGGGGCAGCCCGGAACGATCGGAATGTTGGCGGCCTTGATGCCCCGGTTGGCGAGATAAATACAGGTCGGGGTCTTCGACGTTCTGGAAACCCCCAACAGGACGATATCCGCCTTGTCCAGATTGTGAGCCGATTGTCCGTCATCGTGGCTGAGGACAAACTGCATGGCCTCGATCCGGCTGAAATATTCCGCATCCATGACATGCTGGCGTCCGGGCATGGCATGAACTTCGACATCCAGATGCATTCCCAGTTTGGCAATAATCGGTTCCAGAACGGAAATGCACGGCACCTGCAGTTTGCGGCAGCCTTCCTCCAGAAGATTCCGGATTTCTTCGTTGACGATGGTGTAAATAACAAAGCCGGGGTTTTCTCCGACTCCGGTCAGAAGATCTTCAACCTGGTCTTTAGAGCGGACCATGGCCCACAAATGTTCGGTCGTCTGAATGGTTTCAAACTGTACGAGACAGGCGCGCGCCACCATACCGACGGTTTCACCCGTGGAATCCGAAACCAGATGCAGATGAAAGGATTTGACGCTTTTTTCGCTCATTTGGCCCTGCGGGCAGTTTGGGGATAAGTCCGGTTAAGTCCCGAAAAGCCGGTTCTGTTCACATTTTCCCGATGTCCATACACCGCTATAGAGTCCTGTGTAAAACATTATACGCCTGTTTGAAAACATGCAGGAACATGGGTATTTAGAAAAACGATCTTTCTTTTCCTCATGTTTCCGGTTTCAACTGGAAACGGTGGTTTGCCTCGCCAACATATCCTTATCAACAGGTTATCCATACGGCTTTTAAAAACTTCGACACGACTGAACAGATCGCTTGAAAGAATTGTATATCTTTTAATCCCCGCTAATTCTCCCTCAACAACTACCTCTACCTTTTTTATATAAATAATATAGTTAGTATTAATAATGAAAAACCTTTGGACCCGTTTTCCTTCATGACCATTCCTTCCGAACAGAAACGCATGGTGCGGGCGTTGAAAGACGACGTTCAGGAAAGGCCGCCCTTCTGGCTGATGCGACAGGCGGGGCGGTATCTGCCCGAATACCGGGAGGTTCGGAAACAGTCGAAAAACTTTCTCGAATTCTGTTATTCGCCGGACCTCGCCGTCGAAGTAACCCTGCAACCGCTCCGCCGCTATCAGCTGGATGCAGCGATCATGTTTTGCGACATCCTGGTTATTCCCGATGCCCTGGGACAAAACGTCCAGTTCCTTGAAGGAGAAGGCCCGGTTCTTGATCCGGTTCGCACCGTGGATGCCGTCAGTCGACTGTCTGCCGAGCGTCTGCACGAACACTTGGCCCCGGTCTATGAAACGATATCGCGTTTATCGCGGGAGATACCGGAAGAAACGGCCCTTATCGGTTTTTCCGGCGCCCCCTGGACCAATGCGGTTTACATGGTCGAAGGCCGCGGCGGAACCAATTGCGGTGTGATTCGAAATTGGGCGGAACAAGCGCCCGAGGATTTCCAGGTGCTGATAGACCTGTTGGTGGACTCCACGTCTGAATACCTGATTCGTCAGGTCGAAAGCGGCGCCGAAATCATTCAGTTGTTTGACAGCTGGGCCGGTGTTTTGAGCGAAGACCAGTTCCGTCGCTGGTCTATCGAGCCGACCCGGCGCATTGTCGAGCGGTTGAAACAGAGCTGTCCCGGCGTCCCCGTGATCGGCTTCCCCCGAAATGCCGGACCCCTTTCGGAAGCCTACGTACGGGAAACCGGAGTCCATGGCGTCAGCCTGGATCAGGATACGGACCCGGAGTGGATTGCAAAGACCCTGCAGCCCTTGTGCACGGTGCAGGGCAATCTGGACAACAAGGTTCTGGTAACGGGTGGCGAAGCGCTGGACCGCGCCGTGTTAAAAATCCTGGAAACGCTTTCCGGCGGCCCCTTTATTTTCAACCTCGGACACGGCGTTCTGCCGGAAACGCCGCCGGAACACGTCGGGCGGGTGGCGGAACTTGTCCTGGGGTGGCCAGGGACAGGGCAAGGGACAGGCTGATGGAACGGCTGGCCGTGGTCGTTTTCAATCTTGGCGGCCCGGACAATCCGGAAGCGGTTGAGCCTTTTTTGTTCAACCTGTTTAACGACCCGGCGATTATCAGCCTGCCCGGAATTTTCAGAAACCCGTTGGCCAAACTGATTTCCCGCAGACGCGGCCCCGTGGCGCGGGACATTTACGCTGAGATCGGCGGTAAATCCCCCCTGCTGGAAGAAACCCAGGCCCAGGCGGAGGCCCTGAAAAACAAGTTGGCGAACCTTGCCGGTGACGTCCGGGTTTTTATCGCCATGCGCTATTGGCATCCTTTCAGCGAAGAAGCCGCCCGTGAGGTCAAGGCCTTCGAACCCGATCAAGTCGTTCTGCTGCCGCTCTATCCGCAGTTTTCCACCACGACCACCGGATCGTCCCTGAAAGCATGGGATCGCGCCGCCGAGGCGGTTGGCCTGAAGGCACCATCCCGGGCGGTTTGCTGTTATCCCTTTGAGCCCGGCTATATCAGGGGGCAGGCTGAACTGATCCGGCCCGCCATTGAGGACGCGGAACGCCAGATGGGCGGGGGAAAAAGAGCCCGGGTTTTATTTTCCGCGCACGGACTTCCGGAAAAAGTCATTGCCCGCGGCGATCCCTATCAGTGGCAGATCGAGCAGACGTCGGCCGCCGTGTCCGATGCGCTGGCAGAGGCCCTGTCGCGGCCGGACCTGGATTGGGCGGTGTGTTACCAAAGCCGGGTCGGGCCGTTGAAATGGATCGGACCATCGCTTGAGGACGAACTAAAGCGCGCCGGCGGGGACGGTGCTGGCGTCGTCGTGGTTCCGGTGGCTTTTGTTTCGGAACATTCCGAGACTTTGGTGGAACTTGATATAGAATATCGGGCCGTGGCGGAAGAGCTTGGGCTTCCTGCCTATGTGCGGGTTCCGGCGCTGGCGGTTCAAGACGATTTTATCGGCGGGCTGGCGCGAATGGTAGAGGGCTGCCTGGGAGAACCGGACGGAATCGTTTGCCTTGTCGGCGGAGAGACTGGCGGGCGCCTGTGCCCGTCCAATTTTAAGGGCTGCCCCCTGGATACGGTTTAATCGGGAGAAATAAAATGCTGGAACTGCCTGACGGCGCCTACCTTTGGGTGAAGGCCCTGCATATCATCAGCGTCATCGCCTGGATGGCGGCGCTGTTGTACCTGCCGCGGCTGTTTGTCTACCACTGCGATGCGGAGGCGGGAGGAGAGCTTTCCGAAACCTTGAAAATCATGGAGCGCCGGCTTTTACGGGCGATCATGACCCCGGCCATGATCGCATCGTTCCTGTTCGGCGGTTTGTTGCTGGTCAGCCTTGACGTTGGTGTGTGGGGCGAGGGCGCGTGGGAAGAGGGTTGGCTGCATGCCAAGCTGGTGTTTGTCGCAGGGCTGGCCGTCATGCATATGATGATGGCCCGGTGGCGGCGGGAATTTGCCGAAGACCGCAACATGCGGCCACAGAAATTCTACCGCTTCGCCAACGAAGCGCCGACGCTGTTGATGATCGGCATTGTCATTTTCGCCGTTGTCCGTCCTTTTTAGCCGACCCGGCCAAACACAGGCCGGATCATTCTTCATTTGACAGACCGGGGCGGTTTGGGTAATCCTTCCGCCATCTGTCGGTTCCGGCACGAAGTTTCTTTACGATTTCTCGACCATTCCCGCCCCTCGGGTTTCACGCCCGTATTCCGGATTTCGACACCCCCGACGGATAAAACGCGGCGCGCGCCCTAAACCGCCCGTAAGTTTTCCCCTTAGTCCAAGACTGATGACAAACCATGAATTTACAAGAACTTAAAAGCAAATCCCCCGCAGACCTTTTGGCCTTCGCCGAAGAGCTGGAAATTGAAAACGCCTCGTCGCTGCGAAAGCAGGACATGATGTTCGCTATCCTCAAACAGCTGGCGGAAAATGACATCGCTATTTTCGGCATCGGCGTTCTCGAGGTCCTGCAGGACGGGTTCGGTTTCCTGCGCAGTCCGGAAGCCAACTATCTGCCAGGCCCGGATGACATCTACGTTTCTCCCAGCCAGGTGCGCCGTTTTGCCCTTCGCACCGGCGATACGGTGGAAGGTGAGATCCGTGCGCCGAAGGAAGGGGAGCGGTATTTCGCCCTGCTCAAGATCAACCAGATCAACTTCGCCGATCCCGCAGACGTGCGCCACCGTATCAATTTCGACAACCTGACGCCGTTGTATCCGGACGAACATCTGGAAATGGAACAGGACAATCCGGAAGATAATAACGCGACGACACGCGTTATCGACCTGATCTGCCCCATCGGCAAGGGCCAGCGCGCCCTAATCGTCGCTCCGCCGCGGACCGGTAAAACGGTGATGATGCAGAACATCGCGCATTCCATTGCGCTCAATCACCCGGAAGTTTACCTGATCGTGCTGCTGATCGACGAGCGCCCGGAAGAGGTCACCGACATGGACCGCTCCGTTAAGGGCGAGGTGGTCAGTTCGACCTTTGACGAGCCTGCGGCGCGCCACGTTCAAGTCGCCGAAATGGTCATCGAAAAGGCCAAGCGTCTGGTCGAGCACAAACGCGACGTGGTGATCTTGCTCGATTCCATCACCCGTCTGGCGCGCGCCTACAACACCGTGGTGCCCTCAAGCGGCAAGGTGCTGACCGGCGGCGTCGACGCCAACGCCCTGCAGCGCCCGAAACGTTTTTTCGGCGCGGCCCGGAATATCGAGGAAGGCGGCTCGCTGACGATTATCTCGACGGCGCTGATCGATACCGGATCGCGTATGGACGAGGTCATCTTCGAAGAATTCAAGGGCACCGGTAACTCGGAAATCATCCTCGACCGTAAACTGTCCGACAAGCGCACCTGGCCCAGCATCGACATCACCAAGTCGGGCACCCGCAAAGAAGAACTGCTCGTCGATCAGAAGACGCTGTCGAAGATGTGGGTACTGCGCCGTATCCTGATGCCCATGGGCGTCACCGACGCCATGGACTTCCTGCTCGAGAAGCTCAAGCACTCGAAGACCAATTCGGACTTCTTCGATTCCATGAACACGTAGATTTTTGGGCAAAAGCCCCGAACAAAAAAACCCACCCCGGAGATGGCTCCGCGGGTGGGTTTTATTTTTCCGGCCAGCCGGGTTTGCTACGGCAGGATGACCGTCGAGCCGGTGGTTTTGCGCGCCTCCAGGTCGGTGTGCGCCTGCATGGTCTCCGACAACGGATAGGTCTGGTTGACGTTGATTTTGACGTGTCCGGCCTGGACCACATCGAAAAGCGCGTTGGCGCATTCGTTCAATAGTTCGCGCGTCGCCGTGTGGGTGGCCAGCGTGGTGCGGGTCAGGTAGAGCGAGCCCTTGGGTCCGAGCATGGCCGGGCTGATGGGATCGACCGGACCGGAGGCATTGCCGAACGTTGCCAGCAGCCCAAACGGGCGCAGGCAATCCAGCGAGTCCATGAAGGTATCCTTGCCGATGGAATCATAAACCACGGGCACGCCTTCGCCGCCGGTGATTTCCTTGACCCGCTCGGGGATGTTTTCGTCGCGGTACAGGATCGGGTGATCGCAGCCGTTCGCCCTGGCCAGTTCCGCTTTTTCCTCTGAGCCGACACAGCCGATGACGGTGGCGCCCAGGTGCTTGGCCCACTGGCACATGATCAGGCCGACGCCTCCGGCTGCGGCATAGACTAGGATGGTATCGCCGGCCTTGACGTCATAGGTGCGGCGGAGAAGGTAGTATGCGGTCATCCCCTGCAGCATCATGGCGGCGGCCGTCTGGTCGTCGATGCCGTCGGGCAGCTTGACCAGCCGATCCGTTCCCCAGACCCGTTCCTCGGCATATGAGCCGAGACCCATGGCATAGGCGACGCGGTCGCCGACGGCGAAGCCCTCGACGCCGTCCCCGACCTCTTCGATGACGCCAGCGGCTTCCATGCCGAGTGTCTTCGGCAGATCGCCGAGGGGATAAAGTCCGGTGCGCTGATAGACGTCGATGAAATTCAGGCCGATGGCGGTCTGGCGAAGACGGACCTGCCCCGGTCCGACATCTCCGATGTCCACGTCTTCGTACTTAAGGACTTCGGGGCCGCCGTATTCATGAATGCGGATAGCTTTGGTCATGGTTCCTCCGGTTAAGATTGGGCCGCTTGGGCGGCCACTATGATTGACTGCGGTTATTTTGGTTCCTGAGCAGGAAAGAAGCAAAAGAACTTTACGGCATCGAATATCCTTCGAGCCGCAACAGCGCGCGTTTGGTTTCAGGCCCGGCAAAGCCGGAAAATCCACCCAGATTGCCGTTGCTTGCGATGATGCGGTGGCACGGGACGATGATCGGGATCGGATTGCGGCCACAGGCCCCGCCAACGGCGCGGGGCGCGCTGTTGAGGCTTCGGGCGACATCCCCATAGGTTTTGACCTGACCATAGGGAATGCGGCGCATCTGGTCCCAGACGGCACACTGGAATGCCGTCCCCCGGGGTGCCAGGGGTAAATCGAAATCCTTTCGTTTGGCGTCGAAGTACTCGTCGAGCTGATCGCGCGCCGTTTCCAGCAGCGCGGTCGGCTCCGGGTTTTCGGCGCGGCCCCATTCCAGGACGATGATGGAATCGTTGTCCTCGAATATCGTCAGGGGTCCGAACGGGCTGTTCATGGTGAGATACGCCATGGCCCCGATTATATCCTGTTCAGCTCCGTCACCAATGCCTCCGCATCGGTAATCGGCAGGCCGCAAACCGGTCCCCGGCAGATATAAACCGTTGGCTTTCCATCGACTGCGCCCTTGCCCTCCGCCGGGTGACCTTTGGGCAGGTCCGCATCGGGCGATCGCTGGACGATGATGCGTCCGTCCAACCCGGCGTCGAAGATCTTGGCGCACAAGGACGCCGCCGCCGGATCTTCCGGCTCCCCGACGAGGACGATCTGGGTGGCGGTCTCGAGGAATTCGAAGGCGTTCATCAGCACCGGCTGGTTGCCCATCTGGTTGGGGTCCGGCGCGGCGACGGCACGCAGCAGCGCGTCTGCGCGTTCCCGGTAGCGGGCGTCTCCGGTCAGGTAGAACATCCACGCGAGAACGTCTGCCATGACGCCGTTGCCGCATGGCACGGCGTTGTCGTGCACGGGCTTGGTGCGGGCGATGATGTCGGCGGTGTCGTCTGCGCTGAGAAAGTACCCGCCCCCGTCCCGATCCCAGTAATGGGTATCGGCGATATCGACCCAGCCCAGCGCCCGGTCCAGGAAATCGGCCTTTCCCGTCACGCCATGCAGCATCAACGCCGCGCGCGCCATGTTGGCGTAATCATCCAGAACCGCGGGATGGCGCGGGCGGCCCTCGCACCAGGTATGCGCCAGGCGGCCTGTTGTCTGGTCCGGGATCATGGTGTCGACGACAAAGCGAAATACGGTTTCCGCGGCCTTGATCCAGTCCGGCACATCGAAGACCGCGCCGGCCTTTGCCAGCGCCGCGATCATCAGGCCGTTCCAGTCCGCGAGAACCTTGCCGTCCCTTTGTGGTTGTATCCGCTTATTTCGTACAACCAATAGTTTTTCACGCATCCGGTCCAGGG
This sequence comes from Alphaproteobacteria bacterium, assembly GCA_014382345.1. Taxonomy (GTDB): domain Bacteria; phylum Pseudomonadota; class Alphaproteobacteria; order Rhodospirillales; family Casp-alpha2; genus Casp-alpha2. The sequence continues at coordinate 13,253 of JACNJX010000066.1, read as the reverse complement.
TCTCTTCTTCCGCCGGCGGAGCCAGGGACAGCTCCGCCGAGCGGTTAAGGATGACTTTGTGCTCCCAGTTGCCGTATGGAGTGACATCGTAGATTTTTTTGAACGTTTCGGAGTCCGGGCCGAGGACGGCGTCGATTTCCTCTTCGCTCCAGACGCAGAACTTGCCCTCTTCACCCTCGCTGTCGGCATCAAACGCACTGGCGAAGGCGAACAACCCGCCCGCCTCCGATTTCATATCGCGAAGCGCCCAGTCGATGGTTTCACGGATCCGTACGGCATAAAGCGGGCTTCGGGTCTTTTGCCAGACGTCGGTGAGAAGCTCGATCAGGAGGGCATTGTCGTAGAGCATTTTCTCGAAATGCGGCGCCAGCCAGACCTCGTCGGTGGAGTAGCGCGCAAAGCCGCCACCCAGATGATCGTAGATGCCGCCCTGGCAGATGTGATCCAGGGTCAGGGTCACGGCGTCGCCGAAAGGGCTTTGGTCTTCCCCCTGTCGCGCGTGTCGTACATGGGCGTTCCATAAAAACCGGAACAGCGACGGCTGCGGAAATTTCGGCGCGCCCTGAGTGCCGCCGCGATGCAGGTCGACGATGCCCAGGAGCCCTTCGGCGATGCGGTCCAGCATATCCATGCCGAGCGTACCGCCGCCGGCGGGCCGGGACAGGCGCTGCAAACCCTGTTTGAGGGCTTTGGTGTTTTCCTGAATCTTATCCGGCTCGTTGTGATAGGTGCTGGAGAGGCCTTTCAGGATGTCGGGAAAGGATGGCCGCCCGTATTTGGCCGTCGACGGGAAATAGGTGCCGCCCCAGAACGGCTCTCCGTCGGGCGTCAGGAACATGGTCAGCGGCCAGCCGCCTTGTTCCCCCATCATCTGCAGGGCGGACTGGTAAATGGCGTCGATGTCCGGACGTTCTTCCCGGTCGACCTTGATGTTGATGAACGCCTCATTCATCAGGGCGGCGATGGCCTCATCCTCGAAACTCTCATGGGCCATGACATGGCACCAGTGGCAGGCCGCATAGCCGATGGACAGCAGCACCGGCTTGTTCTCCTCGCGGGCCAGCGCAAGGCTCTCCTCGCCCCAGGGCCGCCAATGCACGGGATTGTCCCTGTGTTGCAGAAGGTAGGGACTGGTTTCTTCCCCGAGCAGATTTTTGGTCATAAAATATTGGGTCCGGTTATTGGGTTCGTTGCGAAGACGCCGTTCCTCGCTTAACTTTGGAACCATTGGGCCGGGTTGCAACCAAAATTAACACCCGCCCCAAAAAACTCCGCTCCAAATAACAAAGGATCCCTCAAGCCGTGAACGACAACCCCAACGATCCCGCGCCATTTTATCGCCGCCATGTTTTTTTCTGCGTCAACGAACGCGAGGACGGCCACCCGCGTAGCTGCTGCCTTGCCAAGGGGTCGCAGGAGCTTCGCGACTACATGAAGGCGAAGGCCAAGGAAATGGGATTGAAACGCATCCGAATCAATTCATCCGGCTGCCTCGACCGTTGTGAGCAGGGCCCGTCCCTGGTGATTTATCCGGAAGGCGTCTGGTACACCTGCAACACTAGGGAAGACGTCGAAGAAGTACTGGAGGTCCATGTCCAGGGCGGCGGCCGGGTCGAACGGCTAATGATGGACCAGAGGACCGACGGGCCGGCCAAGACATAGTGGCCCGGCCCGGAAAAATCATATGAGCAACCCACAGACCATTTTTGCCCTGGCCAGCGCCAGCGGCCGCGCGGGCGTTGCCGTTATCCGCGTTTCCGGCCCCGAAGCCGGCCGGGCCCTGGCTAAGCTTACGGAGGCGGAGGCCCTGCCGCGGCGCGCCGTCTATACCCGGCTCAGCGATCCTGCCAGTGGCGACGCTCTGGACGACGGGCTGGTGATCTGGTTCCCCGCCCCGGCCAGCTTTACCGGGGAAGACGTTGCCGAATTTCATGTCCACGGCGGCCCAGCGGTCATTGCCGGTGTGCTGGGGGCGCTGTCCGGCTTGGACGGCCTGTGTATGGCAGAGCCTGGCGAATTCACGCGGCGCGCCTTCGAGAACGGCAAGATGGACCTGACGGCGGCGGAAGGGCTGGCCGACCTGATCGAGGCGGAAACGGCGGCCCAGCGCCGCCAGGCCTTGCGCCAGCTTGAGGGCGAACTGGGCCGGGTCTATGAGACCTGGCGCGAGCGCCTGTTGAGCGCCGTCGCCCACAATGAGGCGGCCATCGACTTTTCCGACGAAGACCTTCCCGAGGGACTGGTCGCCGCCGCACGGGATGAAATCGCCGCCCTGGAACAGGAAATCGCCGGACACCTGAAAGACAATCGGCGAGGCGAACGGCTTCGCGGCGGGCTTTTGATCGCCATTATCGGCCCGCCCAACGCCGGTAAGTCGAGCCTGCTCAATCTTTTCGCCCGGCGCGACGCCGCCATCGTCTCGGAAACCGCCGGGACGACGCGTGACGTGATCGAGGTGCATCTGGACCTTGGCGGCTATCCGGTCACGGTGGCCGATACCGCGGGCTTAAGAGAAAGCGGGGACTCGGTTGAAATCGAAGGCGTCCGCCGGGCGCGCCTGAAGGCGGAGGACGCCGACCTGCGGCTGGCTGTGTTTGACGGCGCGGCGTGGCCTGAAACCGACCCGTCAACGTCGGGACTTGTCGACGGAAATACGCTGGCCATAATCAACAAAAGTGATCTCGGCGCGCCCCAACTTGGGAAATCGGGGCCGCCACTGGATATCAATGGCCAGCCCGCGTTGGCGGTTTCCGCCAAGACCGGGGATGGCATCGATGATTTGCTGGTCCGCATTTCCGAACGGGTCGGCGCCATGATGGATGTCGGCGGCTCCTCTGCCCCGGCTTTGACCCGGGCGCGGCACCGCGAAGCGTTGGAGCAATGCCGGACGGCGCTTGGGCGTTATCTCGAAGGCCCCGCCCAAGGGCTTCCGGCGTCACCGGAGCTGGCCGCCGAGGACCTTCGTCTGGCCGCCCGCGCCCTCGGGCGGATTACCGGGCGGGTCGATGTGGACGACATTCTGGATGTTATTTTTCGCGACTTCTGCATCGGAAAATAGGAACAAAACAGAATCAAAGTCATGTTTCACGTGAAACAATCCCCGCTCAGCCTTGGACTCAGAGGGCCTTTTTGAAGCGGCGTGGATCAATTGACAGGCTTCACCTGCGTCCCTACATTCCGCCCCATGACAGGCCCGGAAAATATGTATTCAAAAACCTACGATGTGATCGTCATCGGAGGCGGCCACGCCGGCTGTGAAGCGGCTGCGGCGGCGGCCCGCATGGGCGCCGAAACCCTGCTGTTGACGCACCGGCTCGAGACCATCGGCGAAATGTCGTGCAATCCGGCCATCGGCGGCCTGGCCAAAGGCCAATTGGTGCGCGAGGTCGATGCCCTGGACGGCATCATGGGCCGCGCCATCGACCGCGCCGGCATCCAGTTCCGCATCCTCAACCGGTCCAAGGGCCCGGCGGTCCAGGGCCCACGCGCCCAGGCCGACCGCAAGCTGTACCGCAAGGCGGTTCAGGACTTGCTGGCGGAACAGCCGGGGCTGGACATTCTGGCCGATGCCGCCGAAGACCTGATCGTCGATTACGGAGCCGGCGCCGGAAAAGAAAAACCGGCGCCTCAAGTCACCGGAGTCCGCACCGCGTCCGGGCGCGATGTTATGGCCGGGGCCGTTGTCGTGACCACGGGCACGTTCCTGCGCGGCATGATCCATATCGGCGACGTGCAAATTCCGGCCGGCCGCGTCGGCGACAAACCGGCCGTGGGGTTATCCTATACGTTCAAGCGGCTGGGTTTTGCCCTTTCCCGCCTGAAGACCGGCACGCCGCCCCGCCTCGACGGGCGAACCATTGACTGGGCCGGCCTGGATGCGCAGCCCGGCGATACTCCGCCGACACCGTTTTCATTTTTGAACGACCGCATCGATGTCCCGCAGATCAACTGCCATTTGACCTATACCTCTGCCGCCGGGCACGACCTGATCCGCGACAACCTGCATCTGTCGGCGATGTATTCCGGCAATATCGTCGGCACCGGTCCGCGCTATTGCCCGTCTATCGAGGACAAGGTTGTACGCTTCGCCGACCGCCAGCGTCACCAGATCTTCCTCGAGCCGGAAGGCCTGGACGACGACACCGTCTATCCCAATGGTATTTCCACGTCTCTGCCCAAGGAAATCCAGCTTGAACTGTTGAAAACCATTCCGGGGCTTGAAAAAGCCGCCATGCTGCAGCCCGGATACGCCATCGAATACGACTTCGTCGATCCCCGCGAATTGCGCCCCAGCCTGGAAACGCAGCGTACGAAAGGCCTGTTTCTGGCCGGCCAGATCAACGGCACCACGGGTTACGAGGAGGCCGCGGCGCAGGGCCTGCTGGCCGGGGTCAATGCGGCTCTTGTTGCCGGAAACAATAAGAGCGCCTTTCTGCTCGACCGGGCCGACGCATACATCGGCGTTATGACCGACGACCTGGTGACGCTGGGCACGGCAGAGCCCTACCGCATGTTCTCGTCCCGCGCCGAATACCGGCTCAGGCTCCGGGCCGACAACGCCGACCAGAGATTGACGGCGAAAGGCATTGATATCGGCTGCGTCGGGACAGAGCGGGCACGGCGGTTCGGTGAGAAGACCGAGGCCCTGGCGGATGCGACCGCCTTGCTCGAACGTCTGACGGCGACGCCCAACAGGCTCAAGGCGCACGGCATCCACATCAATCAGGACGGCGTCAAGCGAACGGCCCGCATGCTGCTGGCCTATCCCGAAATCGACATGCTTGCCCTTTCAGCCCTGTGGCCGGAGATCGGCGGCATCGCGCAGACGCTACACCGCCAGCTTGAGATCGAGGCTGGATATGTCGGATACATCGACCGCCAGGACGCCGACATCGAGGCCTTCCGCCGCGATGAATCCCTTGAAATTCCTGAGGATCTGGACTTTGCGGCATTGAGCGGCCTGTCCAACGAGGCGCGCGCCAAGCTGGCCGAGGCGCGGCCTGCGACCCTCGGCGCGGCGGCCCGGATTTCGGGCGTGACGCCGGCGGCCCTGACGGTCCTGCTGGGACACGTCCGCCGGCCCCGTCCGGCAGCGTCTTGAGAATGCGGCCGCTGGGAATGTTTCACGTGAAACAGAGCGGATTCCTAGGCCGCAAAAGGCCCCCTGAGCCCGCCCCATGACCGCCTCCAGCCCAGTTCCTCCGCTGACTCCCGAGGGATTCCAGGAAATCTTCGGCGCACCGGACGAGATCTTGGAGCGCCTCAAGGCCTACGTGGCCCTATTAAACAAGTGGCAGGAGAAGATCAATCTGGTCAGCCGCGACAGCCTCAACGATGTCTGGCGCAGGCATATTCTGGACTCGGCACAGTTGTCCTCCCTCCTCATGCCGGAAAAGAAGGACATTGCAGACATCGGATCCGGCGCCGGGCTTCCCGGTATGGTGCTGGCTATTATCGGGGCGCCGAATGGGGCTGACGTCCACTTAATAGAAAGCAACGAACGAAAATGTGCTTTTTTGCGGGAAGTCAATAGAGCCACCCAGGCCGGCGCGACCATTCACAATATTCGGGTAGAAAAATTACTGGATATTTCGGTCGATGTTGTGGTTTCCAGGGCGGTTGCACCCCTTGAGCAACTTTTGCAATACGCGAATCCGCTGCTAAAAAAAGGTGGGCAATGTTTCTTCTTAAAAGGTAAAAAATGGCGAGAGGAATTGACGGAAGCACAAAAAAAATGGATTATAAATGAATCAGTAATCCAGAGTTTGTCCGATCCGTCCGGAATGATTCTGAAATTGGAGGAAATCAGACCTCGTGTTGATTCCTAAAGATCAATCCAAAGGCATCCGCCCGGCTCGCATTATTTCCATCGCCAACCAAAAGGGTGGTGTCGGAAAGACGACGACGACCATCAATCTGGCGACGGCGCTGGCAGCGATCCGTCAAAAGGTGCTGATCGTCGACCTTGACCCTCAGGGCAATGCCAGTACCGGCCTCGGCATCCCCAGGGACAAAAGAGACTGCAACTCCTATCACGTGCTGATCGGAGAGGCGCGGTTCAAGGAGGCCATTCTGGAAACCGAAATCCCCGGCCTTCATATCATGCCCTCGGGCATCGACCTGTCCGGGGCGGAAATCGAACTGGTCGACCTGGAACGCCGGGAATACCGGCTGCGTGAAACGCTCCGCGACGAAGCCGGCGATTACGACTACGTCCTGATCGACTGCCCGCCGGCGCTGGGCCTGCTGACCATCAACGCCCTGGTGGCGTCCCAGGCGGTCCTGGTTCCCCTGCAGTGCGAGTTTTTCGCGCTCGAGGGCATCAGCCAGCTGGTCAACACCATCGAGCGGGTCAGGGTTGCCTTCAATCCCGGCCTCGATATCCAGGGCATTGTCCTGACCATGCACGACCGGCGTAACAATTTGTCGGGCTTGGTGGCCGACGATGTGCGCGAACATTTTGGTGACAAGGTCTACAAGACCGTGATCCCCAGGAACGTCCGGGTCTCCGAGGCGCCGTCCCATGGCCGCCCGGTGATGATCTACGACCTTCACTGCCCGGGCTCCCAGGCCTATCTCAGCCTGGCCAGCGAAGTTATCAGCCGCGAACGGCGGCTGTCGGCATGATGGCGGAGAAAAAGCGCCAGAGCCTGGGCCGTGGCCTGTCGTCCCTGCTGGGCGAGGAGCCGAAGGCGCAGGCCGTCCAGAACACGATCCGGGGCTCCCGGCAGGTGCCGGTGGAAAGCCTGATCCCCGGACGCTACCAGCCCCGTCACTTCATGGACGAGGAAAAGATCGAAGAGCTGGCCCAATCGGTGCGGGAAAACGGCATCATTCAACCGCTCCTGGTCCGTCCTCACCCGGAACAGGAAAACGCCTTTGAGATCATCGCCGGCGAACGCCGCTGGCGGGCGGCCCAGTTGGCGAAGGTGCACGAGGTTCCGGTTCTGATCAAAGATCTGACGGACCAGGAAGCGCTCGAAATCGGGTTGGTGGAAAACCTGCAGCGCCAGGACCTGTCCGTGCTGGAAGAAGCCGACGGCTACCAGCGCCTGATCGAGGAATTTTCCCACACCCAGGAGGTGCTGGCGAAAACCGTCGGTAAAAGCCGCAGCCACGTCGCAAACATGATGCGGCTGTTGGGCCTGCCGGACGGGGTCAAGAAAATGCTGGATCGGGACGAACTGTCAGCGGGTCACGCCCGCGCCCTGCTGAATGCGCCGGACCCCGAGGAAGCGGCACGCCAGGTTTTGAAGCAGGGATTAAATGTCCGCCAGACGGAACGCTTGGTGAAAAAAATCCATCGCAAGAAATCAGCGCCGCCCGTCAAGGCCAGGAAAGACGTCGATACCCTGGCGCTGGAACGGGATTTGGCGAACCTTTTAGGGCTAAAGGTTTCGATCAATTTCAAGGGGGAAGGCGGCGCGCTCACGGTCCACTACGATTCCCTGGAACAGCTTGACGATATCCTCATGCGTCTGGGTCACGCCGACGGCGCGCCAACCGGTATGGATTCGCAGAAAGAACCGGAAATAACCCCGGTTAAAAAGCCCGTAAAAAAATCACCGAAACTGTCCATCGGCATGAAGCCGTCATCAGGCGCCAGAAAAAAGGCTTCCTGAAGGCCGCTGTCCCCCTTTTAACGGGACGGCCGGGCGGACTGGGCCACCCGCAACAAGGCACGGTGGCATCCGGCGGCGGCAGGAAAACCTGTTGACTTACAATCCATTTCCGCTTCGGTAAGAAGCGACAGGGCTTTTGCAAGACGGTCCTGGCGCCAGTTGCGCATTTGCGCCTGGAATTTCAATTTGTGCTTGTAAATGATCGGCGGCCGGATGGAGGCCAGGGCCTTGTCCGGGGGTTGGCCTTGCTCAATTTTTCCGATAGCAAAATGAAGGTTATGCAAGTGTCTTTGCACGGCCCTCAGGATACCAATAGGGCTTGTGCCTTCGTCATAGGCTTTCTCGAGTGCCCGGTCGAGGCCGACGGGATCGCCACCGGCTACGGCATATACGACAAGGTCAAGAGACATAGCGGCGCTGTCGCCGACACAGGCGATGGCGTCCTCCAGGCTGACAAGGGATTTGTTGTCGTCGGCGCCGGAGACATATAGAGCGAGCTTTTCCAATTCATTGCGGGTGACGAGCCGGTTGCCGCCTAAATTGCCGACAAGAAAAGCCATGGCGTCGGCGGAGGGAGTTAAATTGTGCGCGCCCAGGGTTTCCCGAACGACTTCCTGGATATCCCGTTCGCCATCTTCATAGCAACCGATGGCGGCGGCATTTTTTGCGCTTTCGAATAATTTTCTGAGAGAAGACCGAGGGGTCAGGTTCCCAGCTTCGGCAACAACCAGCGACATCTTTGCGGGGCCGTCCAGAAAGGCGTTAAAAATCTGGGAAACCCCGTCAGCGGCATCAATAATACGGATAACCCGCCGCCCACCGGTCATGGAAACCTGGGCGGCTTCATCGCCAAGCAAAGGAGGGTCGGCCTTTAGGGCGGCGCTGGAAAATTCCACAACGCGAAAAGGATCGCCGAGATCCTCGACAACGGTTTTAGCGATAATTTCGGCGCGTTCTCGAACCAGCCCCTGTTCCGGACCGAATAAAAGGACAGCGGCAATTTCGGGATCAGGCTGCCGGAGAAAGGATTTAAGGCGGGCGCCGGAAATTTTCACGTATTGGTTAACTCCCCCCGGCTTGGGCGCGGGAAAAATAAACTCCGAGCTGGTTCCGAATCCCGTGACTAACCTCGCGAACAGCCCGGGAACGGGCATCCTTTTCGGCCGCCAAGGTGGCGAATTCGGAATCAAGGATGTTGTAGCTGACAGTAATGACGGAGGCGCCGGAGTAGAGAGATTCACCAGTCTTTATGGTGGTTAATCCAAAACCGGCTTTAACATTCAGGTTGGCGCGGGTGGCGAAGGCGCTCTTTCGGACCGCCAGCGAGGTAGAGCTTTCATGAACTTTGACAGTCAACACATACAAGGGGTTTTTGGGACGGCCCTTGGGGTTAAGGGCCGTCAAAAGCCTATTATGTAAAAGTTGCCCGACCCGGTCAGGGATGGACTCGACCTTGATATGGTCAAATTCAGACATGGCCGTACTGCTGGAGACGCCGTAAAGAGGCTGAAACCCACAAGCCTGTATAAACAACAGACATCCGATAAGGGGAATGGTTTTATAAAACGACATTGATAATCCGATTGGGAACAACAATGACCTTGCGAATGGAGCCAGACCCGATGGCGGCCTGAACATTATCGAGGGCCAAGGCCGCCGCCTCTGCCGTTTCGTTATCACAATCCTTGGGCAAATCGACAGTCCCCCGCATTTTGCCATTAACCTGAACACCCATGGTAACGTTTTCTTCGACAAGAAACGCAGCGTCCGCTTCGGGCCATGGCGCATTGGCCAAAAGTGTTTCATGTCCAAGACTATGCCATAATTCTTCTGCCAAGTGGGGCATCATCGGCCCAATCAGGCAAACAAGAACTTCAAGCCCCCGCCGCCGGACCCAATCGGCATCAGGCCCGCGTGCGTTAAGGGTTTCGAGTTCATTGGTAAATTCACGGATCCGGGCGACGGCTTTGTTAAAATGAAATTTATCAAGATCCTGGGAAACGCCATCAACGGTTTTGTGGAGCGCTTTCAAAACGGATTCCGACGGGCCGTCGATGATATCCGGTGCAACGGCGCCTTTGGCCGCAACGGGGGCTTGCGGTTCATGAACGGCTCGCCATAACCGATTGGCATACCGCCAGGCGCCTTCGATCCCGGCGTCGGTCCAATCGAGGTCGCGATCCGGGGGGCTGTCGGACAGCATGAAAAGCCTGGCCGTATCCGCGCCGTAGGTGGAGATAATGGATTCCGGATCAACGACATTTTTCCGGGATTTGCTCATTTTCTCGGACCGGCCGACGGTAACGGACCCGCCGGAGGTTTGAATTTTTTCCGCTTCTTCCGGGAACAGCCATCCCCCGTCGCCGTCCTGGTAGGTCTGATGGCAGACCATGCCTTGGGTCAACAGCCCCTCAAAGGGTTCTTTGAGGCCAAGGTAGCCGCATTTTTCCATGGCGCGGGTAAAAAACCGGGAATACAAAAGATGCAGCACGGCGTGCTCGATGCCGCCGATATACTGGTCCACGGGAAGCCAGTAATCGGCCGCTTTGCGGTCAAAAGCCGTCTCGGCCTTGGGCGAGCAAAAACGGGCGAAGTACCAGGACGATTCGAAAAACGTATCAAAGGTATCCGTTTCGCGTTGCGCCGCCTTGCCGCAGCCCGGACAGTCCACGTTTTTCCAGGTTGGGTGACGCTCCAACGGGTTTCCGGGCTCATCCAGAGTGACGTCGTCCGGAAGCACAACGGGAAGGTCGGCTTCGGGAACCGGCACCGTCCCGCAATCGGAGCAGTGAATAATCGGGATCGGACATCCCCAATAGCGTTGGCGGGAAACGCCCCAATCGCGAAGCCGGTAATTCACGGCAGCCTTGCCGGCGCCGGCCTCCTCGAGCTTTCCGATGATGGTTTTTTTGGCCTCTACGACACCCTGCCCATTAAGAAATTCGGAGTTGATCAGAACGCCGTCGTCAACAAAGGCCTCGTTGGCAACGGAAAAGGTGTCTGCCTCGGCGTCTTTCGGGGCGACCACGGGGATGACGTCCAGGTCATACTTCCGGGCGAAGTCCAAGTCGCGCTGGTCATGGGCGGGGCAGCCAAAAATGGCCCCGGTGCCATAATCCATAAGAACGAAATTAGCGACGTAAACGGGCAGCGTCCGCCCTTCGTCAAAGGGATGACGGACGCGAACGCCTGTGTCGAAGCCTTTTTTCTCAACCGTTTCAATTTCCGCCTCACTGGTTCCGGCGCGGCCGCATTCGGCGATGAAGGCCTGAAGCCCGGGGTTGGTTTCGGACAATTGAAGGGACAGCGGATGATTGGCGGCCAGCGCACAAAAGGAAGCGCCGAAAATGGTATCGGGCCGCGTGGTATAGACTTCCAGGCTTTGATCCATTTCCACAATGGGAAAATACATGTAGGCGCCTTCGGACCGGCCGATCCATTTTTCCTGCATCAGCCGGACCCGGTCAGGCCAGCGCTCAAGCGGTTCAAGCCCTTCCAGAAGATCTTCGGCAAAATCCGTGATCTTCAGGAACCATTGAGCCAAAAGCCGTTTTTCCACATCGGCGCCGGATCGCCAGCCCTTGCCGTCGATGACCTGTTCGTTAGCCAGCACGGTATTCTCCACCGGGTCCCAATTGACCCAGGATTCCTTACGGTAGACCAGCCCGGCATCGAGAAAATCCAGGAACATTTTTTGTTCGTGGCGGTAGTAATCGGCATCACACGTCGCCAGTTCCCGGTCCCAGTCGTAGGACAGGCCCATGGACTTAAGCTGTGTCCGCATGGTGGCGATGTTCTCGTGAGTCCATTTGGCCGGGTGCACGTTGTTGGCGATGGCGGCGTTTTCCGCCGGTAGCCCGAAGGCGTCCCAGCCCATGGGATGAAGAACATTAAACCCGCGCGCCCGTTTGTAGCGGGCGACGACATCGCCAAGGGTATAATTGCGCACGTGCCCCATATGGATGCGGCCGGAAGGATAGGGAAACATTTCCAACACGTAGTATTTCGGTTTTTCGGTATCTTCGGTGACGGCAAAGGTTCGCCGCTGCTCCCACGCGGACTGCCATTTGGATTCGGTTTCTTTGAAGTTGTAGCGGAGCATGTATTTAAGGCTCGTCGGGATTGTTGGGCGGGGAACGGTTAAGGCTGCCGGGCGCGCCCAATTTCAGGCTGTGCGTGGAGGCGCCATGCGGAAGCCTGACCTACTTGGAGAGGGATTGATTGCGCAATTGCCTGGCCCGGATCAGGATCGCGTCTTCGATTTTTGTCCCGGTTTCTCCCGGAACGGCGGCGTCTTTCCACAGTCCCTGCCGGTTCTGGACTTGGCGAAAAACCGCGACGCGGATGCCGTCGGCGCGCAACGTTTTGTCGAGGACATAGACGTTCAGCTTGAAACGCTCATTGGGGGCTTCGTTTGGCGTATGCCAGTCGGTAATAATAATGCCGCCAAAAATGTCGGCGGTACTAATGGGCATAAACGAAATGGTATCCAGGGATGCCCGCCACAGGTAACTGTTGACGCCAAGCGCCGTTCCGCCGGTTGGTTTATCCGTATCCGAACCGAAAAGATTCATGCCGCCCTTGCCGAAAATGGTGCTCCTTTTGGAGTAGTCAATATCCTCAAGGCGGTCTGATTTTCGGTTTTCGTCCGGGGCCTGGACATGTTCTTCATAAAGGCCGCAGGCCGAAACCAAAAAGCCACTCAAGGCCGCCGCCAAACCAAGACGAAAGCCGGAAAACCGTTTATTATGTTTTTTGGTTCGTTTCATATGCCGTGCCATTATCCAAAAATTCTTTGTCTTAAAACTCTGCCGATGCGCACCGCTGAACCCTCCGTGACCGTCTCATGATAACACCGGGCGGCACATCGGGTTCTGCCGGGGGCTTATTATAGTACTTTTGCGCCGGGCGTCAGCCCCCGTCAAGGAAACCCGTCAACAAAACCGCCGATTCCCGCTATCCCAACCGCGACGCTATTTTTTAGCCGTTGCGCGGTTTCGGGCGTGATCCCGCCCAAGGCGTAGACCGGCAAAGGACTCATGCGGCACCAACGGGAAAACCGGACGGGTCCCAATGGAACGGTGCCTGGGTGGCTGGGGGTGGAAAAAACGGGGGACAACAGGGCGGCGTCCGCGCCCGCCCGCCAGGCCCGAAAAAGGGCCTGCGGAGAATGGGCGGCGGCAGTGACCAGCCAGTTGAGGCGCCGCCAGTTCCTCCAGGCCCCGTCACCATGGCGGACCATGTCTTCCGGAAGATGCAGCCCGTGGGCCCCTATCTTGAGGGCCAGCCTGGCGTCGCCGGCAATCAGGACGCGCAGTCCGCGGCCGCGGGATTCCTTGACCAGACGGGCGGCCAGGTCGGCGCGGGCCGGGTCGCCGTAATGGCGCACGATAACGGCGCTGCCGGCGGGCAAGGAGCGGAACGCGGGAAGCGGGTCCGCCAAGCGCGTCTCGTCCGTCATTAGAACGCGTCCGGGCAGGGGCGTCCGGCCCCCCGGTCGGGCGGCGGTTCTGAAATTGAGGCGGCCTTCAAGGTCTGATAGGGTCATCGGCATATCCTTGTACGGCCACCATACCCATACGGCCCACCACTTCAACAAACAGCGCATATGACCGAAGCTGCCGCCCCCGA
>JACNJX010000055.1 GCA_014382345.1 Alphaproteobacteria bacterium | reverse complement strand
CCGTCGCCGATTTCTAGTAGGAATTCCGGATGGCGGGGATGAACGCCAAACTCACCAACAAAGGCGAAACGGTGTTCCGGATGGCCTCGGACAAGCATCAGCTGATCCCCGCGCGGCTGGTCAAGGAAATCGCCCGCCTCGGCGGCGACGTCAGCCAATTCGTCTCGCCGGGGGTGAAGGAACGGCTGATGGATAAATACGGATTCGGCAAAAGCTGAACATCGGTGACGGTTAAGGGAAAAGGATGCCACAAAGGCATTGACCATCCCCCTGCGCCGCCTTATTTTCCCGGCTCCCGGCAACGGGTATACTAGAAAACACTAAGGGCGCTTAGCTCAGTTGGTAGAGCACCTGACTTTTAATCAGGTTGTCACAGGTTCGATCCCTGTAGCGCCTACCAAAAAAAGGGCCTGGAGATTTCTCTCCAGGCCCTTTTCTTTTGTTGGCCCTTGTTCTTTGTTAGGGGGCGGGACGTTTAGAAAACGAACTTCGCGCCGACCACGCCGAACCAGGCGCTGGTGTCTTCCCCTTCGTCCGAGATCAGGTCTTCCGTATCGCCCAGCTTGGTTTCAAAGGCGAGACCCACATAAGGCGAAAAGGCCCGGTCGATAAGGTCATAGCTCAGACGCAGCCCGAGCTCGAGGCTGGTGAAGCCGGACTTGATTTCGATCTCCGTATCGTCGGAAAAGGCTAAGTTGATTTCAGCCGACGGGGTCAGAATCAGCCGATTGGTAATCAGCAATTCGTATTCCACGTCGAGACGGGCCGACAGGTCGCCCTGGTCGCTGAGAAACAGGTCGGCGTCGACTTCGAACCATTGCGGCGCCAGTCCGGCGACACCGACAATCCCGTACCAGCGGTTCTGGCCCTTGGGCGTATCCAGGCGGATGCCGGCCTTGGCATCGAAGAAATCGGAAATCGGCACCTGTCCGACCAGACGGTTTTCAAGGGTTTCGAACTTTCCGGCGTTGGCGTCGTATTCGCCTTCGCTCATAAGCCGGAACTTGAACTCGTCGGTGCCAAAATAGGCGTCGCCGTCCCAGGCGGCAAGGTCTTCGCCTTCGTCTCCGAAGCGGTATTCGAACTCCTCCAACTGAATGCCCCAGTACGTCAGGCCCACGGCCTGGGCTTGAGAGGGCTGCGCGGCGAGCAACGGCGACAAACCGGCGGCGATGGAAAGCGCAATCAGATACTTTTTCATCGCACAATCTCCTGGCCATCCAATTGGGCGGTTTTAGGCCCGCCCTCAACGATGATCTTGCGGAACATTCCGGTCGCCGCGTGATAGGACAGGTGGCAGTGCATGACCCACTGACCCGGAGCGTCGACTTCGGTTTCCATATTGAGCGTGGTGCCCGGCGCCACGCTGACCGTGTGCTTGATCGGGTTCCACTTGCCGGCGCCGGTATCGAGGATCGACCACATGCCGTGCAGGTGCATGGGGTGGGTCATCATCGTCTCGTTGACGAACTTGAAACGGACCCGTTCGCCGTATTTCAGGCGGATCGGTTCCGCATCCTCGTACTTGATGCCGTTAATGGACCAGATGTAGCGCTCCATGTTGCCGGTCAGGCGAAGTTCGATTTCGCGCGTCGCTTTGCGGTGTTTGTAGAGCGGTTTTTGCGCCTTCAGGTCGCTGTAGGACAGGAACTTCCCGCCATTCGCCGCAGCCGGCACAATGCCGCTGCCGGAAGCATAGAACGGGTCTGGCTTCCGGGCCGTTCTCATGGAACCCATGTCCATTTTGGAATGGTCCATGCCTTTCATAGAGCCGTGGTCCATGCTGCCGTGAGACATGCCCATATCCGCCATCGTCAGCAGGGGCCGTTTGCGCATCTCCGGAACCTCGCCGGACATGCCTTCACGAGACGACAGGGTTCCGCGAACGGAGGCCGTGCGGCCCATAGATTCCGCGAAGATCGAATAGACCTTGTCGTCCGTAGGCTGAACCAGAACATCGTAGGTTTCGGCCACCGCCAGGCGGAACTCATCGACCTTGACCGGCTGCACGTTGTTGCCGTCGGCCTGAACGACCGTCATCTTGAGACCCGGAATGCGGATATCGAAATAGGTCATCGACGAGGAATTGATGAACCGCAGTCGAACCCGTTCACCGGGCTTAAAGGTCCCGGTCCAGTTCTGGACTGTGCTTTTGCCGTTGATCAGCGGCGTAAAGCCCTGAACGTCCTCGACGTCGGCGGCCATCATCCGCATGTCGCCCCAGGCCATACGATCGGCCAGGGCGGCCTGGAAACCCATCTTTTCGGCATCGGCGAAGAAATCGCCGAGGGTCTGCTGTTTGCGGTTGTAGTAATCGGGCATCATCTTCAGGTTCCGTAAAATCCGCGCGCCTGAGTGGGGGTGCTTGTCCGCCAGTTGGACCACGTATTCCCGGTCATAACGGAATGGATCGCGGCCCTTCGGCTCGATGATGATGGCGCCATAAGCCCCGTCCGGTTCCTGGAAGCCGGAATGGCTGTGATACCAGTAAGTTCCAGACTGCTGGGCAGGGAACTTGTAGGTGAAGGTTTCTCCCGGCGCTATTCCGTCATAGCTGACGGTCGGTACGCCATCCATGTTGAAAGGCAGAATCAGCCCGTGCCAGTGAATCGAGGTCGATTCTTCCAGGTTGTTGGTAACGTTGATGGTGACGTCTTCGCCTTCCCTGAAGCGAAGCTGAGGCCCCGGCGAGGCGCCGTTGTACCCGATGCCTTCCTTTTTGAAGTCGCCGGTATCGATGATCACGGGATCGACCGTGATGTTATAGACGCCGGCCTTTGCGGCTAACGGCGTCATCAGGCCGAGGCCCAGAGCAAACGCGCCCCGGCTCAGCCAGAATTTATAATTTCCCATTTTAATTCCCCAAAGGCTCAGTACGCGGATTTTGGGAAATTGACGGGGCCGACCATACCCGAGTCATAGTGCCCCGGCACGTTGCAGGCGAATTCCATCTCGGTAGATACCTTTTTCGGGAAAGTCCAGATAATCTCGGCGGACTTTCCCGGCTCTAGAAGGACGCTGTTGGGGTCGTTATGTTCCATGGTCATACCACGCCCCATATCCATTTTCATCTTGTCATGGTTGATGCGATCCGGTTCAAGCGCGCCATGCTCCACCATCATCATCATTTCCTTGTCATGGGCTTTGTGCATGTCCTTGGTGCCGATATTGAATTCGTGGACGAACTGGCCGGCATTCTTGATGACGAAACGGATGGTTTCGCCGCCTTTGACGTTGAACTGCTTGGGCTCATAGTAATTATCGTGCATCTTCACGTTGATGGTACGGGAAACATCAGCTGCCTTACCTGCCTTGCCGATGGGCGATGCCCCGCTGTGGCCATGGCCTCCGCCATGGGAACCCGCCGCAAAGGCATCGGAAGCGGTGAAGGCGAGAACAGCGGAGACGGTGGAAACGATGGCCAGTTTCATGACGATATGATTGCTTTTCATTTTAGCTAAGTCCTTGGTCTTGATCTGGGCACACCATCGCAGGAGCCCGGATATCCGGTTTCGACGCGTGGAGTGCGTATAAAAAATACTGTTGGATGGGTGAGAGGTGGCGTGAACGCCAAAGTCAGCCCGGCTGATACCAGCCGAACGCGGGTTTGTTCACGCTTAAGCGCTAAACCGTGGCGGGCGCAAAGGCGGCACGGAAACCGTCTCTATTAGGTTCTTCGCTTTTTCGGACCACGAAGTACCCGCTATTTCAAGCTGATCCGGAATGGGCGCTTGGGAGGTCAACATGCAGCAATGGCTGACGTGAGAATGCTGGGTGCTGTCGTAATCGCAATGGTCTTCGTGACCGTCGCAATTCAGGGCCTGGATGGCCGGAGACGGGGCGCTGGAATCGACAAGGATCATGCCTAAGTCGTGTTCGCCGACGTTCCCGGAATAAGAATGGGCGGTGGAAAAGCCAAAGGAAACAACCACCGCGAAGGCGATGATCAGAGCTTGAAGCTTTTTCAGGCTTTTCTTCATTTTATAAACACATGCGCCCTAAAAAAAACAACGGGCGATGCTACCCGTCATTTGAAAATCGTCAGGATCTAAACACGGCGCGCAAGGAAGTTAAATAGAAAAATTCCAAACTTCACAAGAAATTGAAAGGTTCGTTCATCCTATTTTTTTTGCAGTACGAAGCGATAGACCTCGCCTTGCGTGTCCTGTTCGACAAGGGTGTTGCCCGTCGCCCGGCAGAAGGACTCGAAGTCCTTGACCGAACCGGGATCGGTGGCGAACACCTCCAGCGTTTCACCGGGCTCCAGGCTCTTCATGGTCTTTTTCGCCTGCATAATGGGAAGCGGGCAGTTCAGCCCCTTCACATCGATCGTATGGTCTGCCATTGGTTCCAGCTACTCCGTGCGGTATGGGGCGCGAATCTTCCTGATTATAACACCTATAGACTGTGTAAATAGGTAAAAAGCCGGGGAAAAACAATAGACAAGCAATCAAGGTAGACAGTTAGTAAAAATTGAATATGATCGTGTCCGACCCCTAAGCCGTAAAAAAGAATAACAATAAGGACGGGGGGAGATGTCGTTGTAAGAGAGGCTGAGATTATGGAAGAACTTCCGACTGGAGTGGTCGTTGCAAGCCTGGGCTTTGCCCTTGGCATCGTTTTTGGGGGCACCGCGCAAAAGACGAATTTCTGCACCATGGGGGCGATTTCCGACATCGTTTTCATGGAAAATTGGAACCGTTTCCGCGCCTGGATGCTGGCGGCGGGCGTCGCCATTCTTGGTAGCCAATTTCTATATCAGACGGGCGTTATCGACCTGTCCAAGGCCATTTACCTGACCCCCAACTTCGGCTGGTTCGGGGCTATCCTGGGCGGTTTGATGTTCGGTTTCGGCATGACGCTGGGCAGCGGTTGCGGCAACAAGACCCTGGTGCGGCTCGGCGCCGGCAACCTTAAATCCCTGGTCGTGTTTATGTTCCTCGGCTTTTTCGCCTACATGACGCTACGCGGCCTGATCGGCATGGCGCGGGTCGAAATGGAAGCCCTGACCGTGATCGACCTGAAGGCTTCGGGCATGAAGACCCAGGGAATCCCTGAGTTTCTGGCGTCTCTGTTCTCCATGCCGCTTAAGGCCGTCAGCCTGTTGGTGACGGTTGTTATGGGCGGCGGACTTGTCCTGTTCGCCTTCAAAAGCGCCGAATTCCGTTCCTCGACGCGCGACATGGCCGCCGGAATTATCATCGGCCTTCTGGTCGTCGCCGCCTGGTACCTCACCGGCGTCATCGGCTTCGATGAATTCGAGCCGGTGCCATTGGCGTCCTTCACCTTTATCGCGCCCGCCGGCGACAGCCTGCAATACCTGATGACCTTCAGCGGCGCTTCCATCAACTTCGGCATTGCCGCCGTCGGCGGGATCATCGCCGGCTCGTTCATCACCTCGGTCGCCTCCAGGGAATTCCATCTCGAATCCTTTACCGACGCCGGCGACATGGTCCGCCACATCGTCGGTGGCGCGCTGATGGGCGTCGGCGGCGTCCTGTCGCTGGGCTGCACCGTCGGGCAGGGGATTACCGGCATGTCGACCCTGGCGTTCGGTTCGCTGCTGGCGCTGTTGTCGATCTTCGCCGGTGGTGTTTACGGCATGAAGTACCTGGAGGAAGACAGCCTCGGCGGCGCCCTCAAGGCGATGGTTACCCGCGACTGATAAAGCCTGGTCCCACAAAAAACGGCGCTGTCCGGAAAGGCAGCGCCGTTTTTGTTTTTCGGGTTCCGGCCTGTTACCAGAGCTTCACTTCCTTGCCCTCGGCTTCCATTTTTCTCGCCAGGGCCTGTAGCCAGCGCTGGAAACTGGGTTCCGTTTCGTAGCCTTTTTCACGTACATAGGCGAAGGTGTTCTTGAAGTGGAAGGGCTTCCAGTATCCCAGCAGGCGCCAGACTTCCAGGTCGCTGCCTTTTTGCTTAGGCCCCTTATGGACGTCTGCGGCAAAGAACTGAATTGTCGGCGTAAACTGGACGCGGTATTTTCGGGCCAGCTTCTTTTCCGTCGTGACTTTGCCGTCGAAGTCTGTGACTTCCTTGTCACCCCACATGTTGAGTTGAATGACATTGAAGTTCTTGCGGATGTAGTCGGAGACTTCGGGAATGCGGAAATTCACCCGATGCATTTCGCGGCAGTAAGGGCAGCCTTTCTGTTCCCAGATCAACGCCAGTTGTTTGCCTTCCCCAGCGGCTTCCTCGGCGTCTTCGCGAAGGTTTAGAAAGGATTCTATAAACCACGGCTGCTTGTGCAGGCCGTCCGCATCGGCTTCGACATAGGGCAGAAGGTCTTTTCGGTTTTCATGCT
Source organism: Alphaproteobacteria bacterium (assembly GCA_014382345.1). Lineage (GTDB taxonomy): Bacteria > Pseudomonadota > Alphaproteobacteria > Rhodospirillales > Casp-alpha2 > Casp-alpha2. The sequence continues at coordinate 46,782 of JACNJX010000055.1, read as the reverse complement.
TGTCCGCCTGGACCGGGCCGGCGGCAACGCCGAGGCCTAAGGCGAATACGAACAAAGCGATCATCAAGCGAATGGTCATGGGGCCAACTTCCTCCTTCGAAAACACAAATACCCGACGGCTTTAGATTCCTTTTTTCTCCCGAACAAAGTCGGCAAAGCGGTCCGTCCAGCAATTCCCGCCAATACTACGGTGATGGGAAAATGTGGCCAATAGATGGCCGATCACAATCCCGTCATTCTTGCCGTCAATACCGTAGCCGCGTTTGACGTCGTAGGCAAAAGGGGTGCCTTCGGGCAGGTTGTCCAGGGATGCATAATGAAATTCATGCGCCGGGATATCGCCCCCCCCGGCTTCGGGTGTCCGCCAGGGGCCATCACCGGTTTCCCGCAACACCACGTAACCCCGCCCGACGGGCCGGTCGTGCATTACCACGTCGCCAGGGATGACGCCGGCCATGTCATGGGTTTCGCCATTCCACGTCAGGCTTTTCGCCAAATACATAAGTCCGCCGCATTCCGCATAGGCCGGCATTCCGTCGCCCAACTTGGCGCGGATATCGTCCCTCAGTGCCCGGTTGGCGGACAGGTCGGCGGCCTGGGTTTCGGGAAACCCGCCGCCGATCAACAGCCCGTCGGCGTCGGGAAGGGCGGGATCGGTGAGTGCATCAAAGGGCACCAGTTCCGCGCCTGCGCGCTTTAACGCGTCCAGGTCGTCCGGGTAATAGAACCCGAAGGCGGCGTCCTGGGCGATGGCGATAAGAATATCAGGGGAGGGAAAGGGGGAAGCCTCCTTTGCGGGGGATTCGATCAGGGCGGGGCGGGCAGCGGCCAGTATGGCCTCCAGATCAACGCCGTCGGCGATAATGCCGGCGATATCGGCGATCACCGCGTCCGCCCGCTCGGCTTCGTTGGTCGGGGTCAGGCCAAGGTGGCGTTCCGAAATCTCCATTTCAGGGTGTCGCCCGATCGCGCCCAGCACCGGCACGTCCGTATAGTGCTCGACAGCCGCGCGCAGTTTGCTTTCATGGCGTGGGCCGCCGACCTGATTGAGGATCACGCCGGCGATGGTCAGGTCTTTATCGAAGGCCTGATAGCCCAGAATGACCGGCGCGATGCCGCGGGTCATGCCGCGGGTGTCGATCACCAGCACGATCGGCGCGCCGACAAGTTTTGCCAGCGCCGCGTTGCTGTCGCGCCCTTCCAGGTCGAGGCCGTCATACAGCCCCTTGTTACCTTCAATAAGAGAAAAATCAGCGCCTGTGCTGTAATCGGCAAAGGCAGCCTCTATATCGCCGGGGGCCATGGTGTGGAAATCAAGATTGATGCAGGGCCGCCCCGCGGCGTGCCCCAGCCACATCGGGTCGATGTAGTCCGGTCCCTTCTTGAAGGTCTGCACGGCAGTGCCACGCGCCGCCAGGGCGCCGGCCAGCCCGACGCTGATGGTCGTCTTGCCGGACGACTTGTGCAATGCCGAGAGGAAAAGGGTTTTCATGGGCAAAATGGCTAAGCCGCGATTCCTGAAAGGTCACGGTCGCGGTCCTGCCAGATTTGCCGGGCGGTGGCCTGGGCATCGTCGATGCTGTCGGCCCGCTGCATCAGCCTGAGCGCGAGGGCGATGGTGCCGGTGACGGCGGCGGTGGCGTATTCGTGCTCCAGTTCGCCGTCCCACACCGCCTTAAGGCGGCCCAAGTCCAGTTCCTCGTCCTTTTCGGCGGTGGAATCGCTCAGCATGGGGGGCCATTCCTCGGAAATTCTTTCCCCGTTCCGCAGGCTTTCCACCAGAACCGGTTTCTGCGGGCGCCGTTCGGCTTCTCCGCCTTCGCCCTTGAAAACGGCCATGTGCTGTTGTCCCAGCAATTGCGAGGTTTCCAGATGCACGTCGCGGTAATTGGGATGGAAGACGGTGTGCATTTCATAGGTCGCGGAAAACGGATTGATCATGCGGGCGAAGGTGTTGACCGGCGAGCGTACACCGATGATCGACTTCAACTCGATAATGTCCTGCAGTTTCGGACTCAGCACACGGAGCGGTACATAGGCGAAGTTGGTGGCGCGGATCTGGTTGGCGGCGTCTTCAAGCGAACCGGCCAGCGGGATGCCGAGGAATTCCAGCGCCTCGCTGGTATAGAGCCGACCCGGCGTATGCCCCTCGGTTCCTTGCATACAGATTTTGACGCCGCTTTGCGCCATCGCCAAGGCGGCCAGCAGGAACCACGGCAATTGCCGCTTCTTGCCGGAATAGGTCGGCCAGTCCAGGTCCACGTCCGGCACGTCGGCGGGCAGCTTGATGGTCTCGCGCACGGCGCGGACGAAGCCCAGGCCTTCTTCCGGAACCTCCGTGCGGACCCGGAGGATACAGAGAAACGCGCCCATTTGCAGGTCTTCGACCTCGCCCCGCATGATCATGCCGGCGGCGGCGAACATTTCGTCCTCGGTCAGCGGACGCGACAGGTTGGGGCCGCGGCCGATGATCCGGACGTATTGCGCGAAGGGATGTTCTTCGGTCATCTGGGTTCCATTCGTTTCCGAAACGCCTGAACGCTCCGGTAGGGCTTACAGGAAAGCTATTCGGCGGCCTCGGCCACAGCCTCTTTCGGGGCTTCGGCGGGGGCCGCCGGCTTGAAATGGGGATCGATGTCCGCATCGGCAAGGCTTGCCGGCATAAAGCGCAGGACTTTCATGCCGATGGTCACCATGATCGCGGCGATGGCGATGCCGCCCAGGCCGAGACCGATTTCCGGCAGGCTGGGGACATAGCGGTTGACAACGCCGTCGAAGAAGCTGCTTTGCACCTCCATGCCCGGGAACAGGGACAGGGGATAGGCCTGGCCGCCGATGATGATGACGTAAACCTGGGCCATGCCGCCGATAATCACTAGCACGGAGGCCAACGCGATGCCGGTCCGGGTCAGGGGCGTGAACGGGCATGCCAGCAGGAACAACGGCACCACGGCGCCGACGCCGACCTGGAGTAGCCAGAAATGCCAAGTGAAGGTGCCGCCCGACGTCAGGATAAACGCTTCGACGCCGGAATGTTCGGCGGCGTAAAGCCCGGTCAGGTGGTGCACCGTGACGAAATACAGGTTGGCGGCGATGAACACGACCATCAGCTTGCCCATGCGCTTGATGATGTAATCGCCGAGCGGGCGGTTGTCACCGTTATAGGCGGCCAGCATCATCAGGATGAAAATGGCCATCCCGAAGGCGAACGACATGGCGATGAACATCGGCGCCAGCAGGGCCGCGTCATAGGCTTCACGCGCAATCAGGAAACCGAAAATCAGGCCCGTACCGGTGGTCAGGGCGAGGCGCCAGACGAACATGGCGAGACCGGCGGGAAAGCTGAAACATTTCATCTTGCGGTCCATCAGTGTCCACAAGTAAATCACCGCGAGGCCCATGAAGCCGGTGTAGAGGAACATGTTCCAGGCGAAGATGGATTTGAAGTTGTAGTAGGTGGCGGCGATAATCAGCCGGTCGGGGCGGCCGAGATCGAGTACCAGAACGGCCAGCCCTCCGGCCAGCAGCGAAATGGCCAACAGGCCCGACAGCCTGGACAGGGGCTTGTAGGCGAGCCGGTTGAACACCGAACCCATGGAGGCGATGTTGAGCGCGCCGGAGGCGGCGACGATCAGGAACACCGCGAACACGTGCGGCATGCCCCAGACGATCTGGTTGGTCATGCCGGTGACGTAGTGGCCATTGTGTTCCATATACCACGACGACAGCAAACCGATACCGGCAAAGGCGCCAAAGATCGCCAGAAGGCTGTAGAAGCCCGTTCCACGAGCGTTCAGTTCCGAATAGGTGACATCTTTCATATTTTCGATCCCCCCTATAGGCCGCGATACCGCACGCCTGGGTCGGTGCCCAGGTCGGCGCGGATGCGGCTCGACGGATATTCGGCTAACGCCTTGGAAATATTGCTTTTTGGATCGTTCATGTCGCCGAAGGTCAGGGCCGCGCTGGTCTTCGAGCAGGCCTCGACGCAGGCCGGTTGGCCGCCGGCATCGACCCGGTGGACGCAAAAAGTGCAGCTTTCAACCGTGCCCTTGCCGCGCGGCGCATGGGGTTTCTGGTCGGTCACGGTCTCGTGGATGAACGAGCGCGCCTTGTAGGGGCAAGCCATCATGCAATAGCGGCAACCGATACAGATATGCTTGTCGACGAGAACGATGCCATCCTTGCGCTTGAACGATGCGCCGGTCGGGCAGACATCGACGCAGGGCGGTTCCGAACAATGCTGGCACAACACCGGCAGGGATTGTTTCGCCCCCGTGTTAGGGTCGCGCAGATTGACCTTGCGGATCCACTGGGCGTCTGTTTCCGGCCGTCCGTGGCCCTTCAGGCCGTTTTCGGAATTACACGCACTCACACAATCGTTGCAGCCATCGGCGCAGCGATTGGCGTCAATCAGCATGCCCCAGCGAACCTTGGCGGTGACCGCGTCCTCGGGGGCCTTTGCCTGCGCCACGCCGTACAGCGTTACGCCCGGAGCCAGGGTGATACCGGCGGCCAGGGCTGCCGATTGGCCGAGGAAATTCCGTCGGTTGGTCGTGTTTGTTTGCTTATCCGGTGTTGTCATTGCGGCAACCCTCCGCTGACGCGATAGGCGTTTTTGGCATTGGGATGGATTTTGGCCTGGCCTTTCGGCGGCTTCGAGGCATGGCACTCGAAGCAGTCAAGCTTGACCGCCGCGTAATCGTGGCACTGGCGGCAGAAATTCTTCGGGTCTTCATAACTGACCGCCTGGCCGTCGTTGCCGGGCACCGTGTGACAGGCGACACATTCCTTGAGGCTGTGTTTTTTGGTACGGATGCCGTTGTGCATGGTCTCGTCGCGTTGGTGCTTCAACAGGTTCATGTGGTTTGCGCGCATGAACTTGGTGTCCTCCATGCACTTGTCGCCCTTGCCCTTGGGTGGCTTGGGAACGTAGACGCGGCTGTTCTCGGCCGCTTCGGCCGTCTGGACCGTTAGGCCCAGCGCCAAACCGGCGGCAAACAGCGCCACCAGCAGGGCGGCCTGGGCCGTGGTTCCGTTTGCCAAGAGAGTCCGCATCCAACGCATCGTTTGTTTATTCTCCCAATCCCATGTCGATATAACCGGCGGGACAGACATCTTCACAGATATGGCAGCCGATACACTTGGTGTAATCGGTGTCCACATAGCGCCCCATGGCTTGCTGGTCCTTCTTGACCCGGAAGATGGCATCCTGCGGGCAGTAAATGACGCAGTTGTCGCACTCGAAGCACATGCCGCAGCTCATGCAGCGTTCTGCCTCGTCGACGGCATCCTCTTCGCTCAGGCCGGTAAAACGTTCGTTGAAATTTCCAAGCACGTTTTTAGAGGTGATATCCACTTCGCTCCGGCGGTGCATGGCGGTATAGGAGAAATGCCCAAGGAACAGCTCGTCGCAGGGAATGATTTCGACGGCCGAGCGGTCCTCGTAATTGTGAATCGCGAATTCGGCCGAATCGGTGCCTTCCGTCGGAACGTGGTCGTATTCGGCGGGTTCGATTTCGTGCAACCGTAATTCGTTCAACAAATTGAAGTGGTGCACGTCGACCTTGGGGCGGTTTTTCGGGTTGTCGCCACTGAGGTAGCGATCGATGCCTTCCGCCGCGATGGCGGCCTGGCCGATGGCGGTGGTCAGCAGGTGCGGCTTGATGACGTCACCGCCGACGAAATGGTCTTCCTTGCCGGAAACCCGGTACACGTCGTCGGCGTCGATGAGGCCCCAGCCGTTGTCGAAATCCTCGATCCCGGTGAAATCACCAGCCTGGCCGGTGGCGCCGACGATCAGGGCGCAGTCGATGTCAAAGGCCTTGTCTTCCTCGATCTTCATTTCCTTGCCGGACCAGTCGACGGGGGCCACGCGCAGCGCCTTGGCGCGGCCGTCGTCGTCCAGGATGACCTCCAACGGGGCCAGGCTTTCGTGGATTTCCACACCTTCGGCGATGCAGGATTTGAGTTCGTGTTCCGTCGCCGGCGCCTTGTCGATGGGGCGGCGGTAGACGACCCAGACTTCCGCGCCCTTACGGCGGGCGGCCTCGGCGACGTCGTGGATCGTGTGGCCGAGAATGACGTTGTCGGGGCGGTCTTTTTCGTGGATCTCCTTGATGTGGCCAATGCGGCGCGCGACGGCGGCGACATCCATGGCGGTATCGCCGGCGCCGACGACCAGAACACGCCCGTCCAGGTGCTGCAGGCGGCCTTCGTTGAAGGCCCTGAGGAACGACATGCCGTCGACGCAGTTGGTCGCTTCGGCGCCGGGGATCGGCAGCGGTTTACCCGTCTGCGCGCCGATGCCCCAGAAAATGGAGTCGTATTCCTTTTCCAGATCCTCGACCGTGACGTCGGTACCGACCCGGGTGTTGAGCTTGACCTCTACGCCAAGGTCCAGAATGCGCTGAATTTCGCCTTCCAGGATGTCACGCGGCGTTCGGTAGCCGGGGATGCCGAACACCATCATGCCGCCAAGCGCGCTGTATTCCTCGAAAATGGTACAGGCGTGGCCTTTCAGGCGTAGGAAATAGGCGGCCGTCAAACCGGCGCAGCCGCCGCCGATGATGGCGATCTTCTTGCCGGTGTCCTTGCCGGGTTCCGGCAGGGTTATTTTCTGCGCGAGCGCCCAGTCGCCGACGAACTGTTCGACCGAATTGATGCCGACGAATTCTTCGACTTCGTTGCGGTTGCAGCCGTCCTGGCAAGGCGCCGGGCAGACGCGGCCCATGATCGACGGGAAGGGGTTGGACGAAACCATGCGGTCGAACGCGTACTGCTGCCAGTCCTTGCCTTCGACCGGCTTGTCGAGGCCGCGAACGATGCTCAACCAGCCGCGGACATCGTGTCCGGACGGGCAGCTACCCTGGCACGGCGGCGTGCGGTGGACGTAGGTCGGGCACTTGTGGCTGGCATCGGCGAGGAAAATTTCCTTCTGAAACGGAAGCGGCTCGCTATCGCCGTCCTTGTAGCGCCGGTAGGTTAGTTTGGTTTCATCCATGTCTTCGCTCATCCTGTTGGTATTCCTCGTTCATGGCGCCCGCTTTTCGCGGTTTTCGCCTTATTGATCTCGAAACTGGTCTTCTTTGTCTTTATTCGTTCCGGTTATTCACCAAGGCCCATTTGAATATACCCGGACGGGCAGACGTCTTCACAAATGTGACAACCGATGCATTTTGAATAATCGGTATCGACGTAGCGGCCGATAGCGTGCTTGTCTTTTTTGACCCGGAAAATGGCATCCTGCGGGCAATAGATGACGCAGTTGTCGCATTCGAAGCACATGCCGCAGCTCATGCAACGCTCGCCTTCGTGAATGGCCTGTTCCTCGGTTAGATTTTCGATGCGTTCCTCGAAGTTGCCGAGAACGTCATCGGCGGAAATGTGGATTTCATTGCGCCGAGACCGTTCGTCATAGGGGAAGTGTCCCAAAAACAGCTCCTTGTGCGGAATGATCTGCGTGTTGCCACGGTCTTCATAATTGTGGACGGCGAACTCGCCGTCGGCCGTGCCACGGGTCGGGGTGTGGTCGTATTCCGCAGGATCCAGGTGGCGCTGGTGCAGTTCCGCCAGCAGATCGAAATGGAAAACATCCACCTTGGGCCGCTTCTCATCCGGGTGTCCGGCCAGGGCGTGGTCGATGCTCTCCGCCGCGATGGCACCATGGCCAATGGCCGTGGTCAGCAGATGCGGGCGGATGATATCGCCGCCGGCATAATGCTTTTCATGGTTCTTGACCTTATACACCGGGTCTGTGGCGATGAAGCCGTGGCCGTTGTCGATCGCTTCCAGGCCTTTCATGTCGCCCATCTGGCCGATGGCCGAGACGACAAGGTCGCATTCGATTTCGAATTCGGTGCCTTCGATGGGAACCGGCGTATTGCCGGTCATGGTGCATTCGCACAACTTCAGGCCACGGGCGCGCCCGTCGGAGTCCAAGAGCACTTCCAGCGGCATGACGCCGCCGCGCAGATCGACGCCTTCGCGTTTGGCGTCTTCACGTTCGCGCTCCGCCGCCGTCATCTCGTCGATCGGGAACAGTGAGGTCAGAACCACGTCGACGCCATTGCGGCGCATGGTGCCGGCCACGTCATGGGCGGTATGGCCCAGGATCACGTATTCCGGGCGGTCGTTTTCGCGAGCATTTTCGATGGCGCCGATACGCCGCGCCACGGAAGCAACGTCGACCGAGGTATCGCCACCGCCAACAACAATGATCCTTTCCGTCGTGTGCTGCAGTTTGCCCTTGTTGAAAGCTTCCAGGAAATCGACGCCGGTCAGGCAGTTTTCCGCATCCGCGCCGGGAACCGGCAGCGGCCGCCCCGTCTGCGCGCCGATGGCCCAGAACACGGCGTCGAAGTCCTTTTCGACCTGTTCAAGCGGGATATCGGTGCCGACGCGGATGCCGGTCTTGGCCTCAACACCCATGTCCAGAATGCGCTGGATTTCAGCGTCGATCATTTCGCGCGGCGTGCGGTAGCTGGGGATGCCGTAGCGCATCATGCCGCCCAGTTCGTCGTGTTCCTCGAACACGGTCACGCCATGGCCGCGCCGGCGCAGGTGGAAGGCCGCCGACAGACCGGCCGGCCCGCCGCCGATAACGGCGATTTTTTTGCCCGTATCGGCTGGCGGTTCGGGCAGGGTCAGCTTGTTTTCGATGGCATAGTCGCCGACGTACTGCTCGACGGCGTTGATGCCGACGAAGTCATCAACCTCGTTGCGGTTGCAGCCATCTTCGCACGGTGCGGGACAAACCCGGCCCATGGTGGCAGGGAAGGGGTTGGCTTCGGCCATGCGCTGGAAGGCATATTCCTGCCAGGTCATGCCTTCGACCGGCGGCTTATCAATGCCCCGTGCAATGGAGAGCCAGCCGCGAATATCGTGGCCGGACGGGCAACTACCCTGACACGGCGGCGTGCGGTGGACATAGGTCGGACATTTGTAGCTGGCATCAGCAAGAAAGATTTTTTCCTGCAAGGGACGGGGCGCGTTATCGCCGTCCTTGAAGCGCCGATTGGTAATTTTTGTCTTATCCGCCATGTCGTTCATGGGTCAGGTTCCTTCAGCCTCAGCAGTATCGGGGGTTTCGGAATCCTTGACTGTTTCCATATCCATTTCGGGGGCGGGCGCCTCTGTGGGAGCCTCGCCTGTTTCTTCTTCGTCTTCGTCCGTTTCCTGGCCGTCCAGAATGATGGCGTTGGAAACCAGTTGGTGAATGCTGACGACGTTGTCCATCTCCATGCCGTAATAGGGCATGACCTTGGCGAACTGGCTTTTGCAGATGGCGCAGATGGCCGCCATGTGCGTGACGCCGTCGCTTTTCACGACATCCGTCAGGGCCTGCATTCGCGGTTTCGCGCCCTTGACCCGAAGCTCCATCAGGTCGTCGGTAAGAAGTCCGCCGCCACCGCCGCAGCAAAATGTGTTTTCGTGAATCGTGTCGGCGGCCATGTCGACGTAGTTGTTGCACACCGCCTTGATGACTTCGCGGGGGTATTTGAACTGTCCGCCCGGTTCCGGTCCCATGCGCGATGCGCGTGCGACGTTGCACGAATCGTGGAACGTCAACGTCATATGGTCGTTGGCGGATTTGTTTAAATTGAGCTTATTCTGCTGGATCAGGTCGTAGGTGAATTCGCAGATGTGCTGCGGCACAGGATAATCGGGGTCGAGGAAGTCAAACGGTCCGGCCAGCGTATTCCAGAAGTTATAGGCGACACGCCAGGCGTGTCCGCATTCGCCGACGACGATGCGCTTCACGCCCAGGTCCTGGGCCGCTTTGCGGATGCGCTCGGCGATGTCATGCATCTGCTCGTAAGAGCCGATGAACATGGCGAAGTTGGCGGCTTCCGATGCATAGGAGCTGAGCGTCCAGTTGACGCCGGCCTGATGGAACACCTTGGCGTAGCCGATCAGGCCATCGACATGCGGCTCAGCCACGAAATCGGCGCTTGGCGTGACCAGCAGAATATCCGCGCCTTCCACATCCAGCGGCAGTTTGACCGCAACCCCGGTTTCGTCCTCGATGTCTTCTTCGAGGTCTTCCAGGGTCGCTTTCAGGGCCGGAGCGGGGAGGCCCAGGTTGTTGCTCTTCTCATGCACCTTGCCGATGATCTCGTTGCAGTACTTCTGGCCCTGGCCGACGCTGTCCATGATTTCGCGCGCGGCCATGGATATTTCCGCCGTGTCGATGCCGTAGGGGCAGTACACTGCGCACCGGCGGCATTGCGAACACTGATGGAAGTAGGAATACCAGTCGTCGAGAACCTGTTTCGTCAGATCCTTGGCGCCGACCAGCCACGGGAACCATTTGCCGGCGAAGGTGAAATAGCGCCGGTAGACCTGGCGCAGCAGGTCCTGGCGCGCCGCCGGCATGTTCTTGGGGTCGCCGGTGCCGAGGAAATAATGGCACTTGTCGGTGCACGCGCCGCATTTGACGCAGGAATCCATATAGACCTGCAGGCTGCGGTATTTGGTCAGCAGATCGCCGAATTTGTCGATTGCCTTTTCCTGCCAGTTGCCCACCAGTTCACCCGGATAGCCGAGTTTTTCCTGATGTTCGGGGGCGGCGACAAAGGGTTGGCTGTGCGCCATGGAATCACGTTGTATCGCCGGGGTTTCGAGAAAATCCGTCAGTTTTGGGGTTTCGAAATCAGCCATTCCGGCGTTCCCCTAGTTCGTGCCCGCGCCGGAACGCGGGTCCAGTTTCGCCGCCCACGGCGCCAAGTGGCGTTGTTCGCGCGGGTTATCGACCTGGTTAAGGGTCGGGCTGAAGAAAAGGCCGGGGGCATGCAGCAGCTTTGAGATCGGGAACACGATCATCAGCACGATGACCAATCCCAGGTGGATCATCAGGATCGGATCGGCAGGCATCGGCTGCCAGTCGAAATAAAGCAATCCCAAAACGAATGCCTTCAGGGCGACGATGTCGGTGCGTTCCACGTAGCGCATGAACAGGCCGCTGAGGAAGATGGCGGCCAGCAGCGCCAGCATCAGGTGATCGGACGGGCTGGAGATATAGCGGACGCGCTCGACGGCAATACGCCGGAACCACAATCCGCCGAGGCCGACAACGGCGGCAAAGCCGGCGTACAGGCCGAAGGGCTGAATCAGAGATACCCAGAACCACACCGGTTCGGTGAAGTACCTGAGGTGGCGGAGAACGACCAGCAGCAAAGAGGCATGAAAAATATAGCCGAACAGCCAAATCCACTTGTTGGATTTGAACAGGGTTTCAAAGAATACGACTTCCCGGAACATTCTGAAAACGACGCCCGTGGATGTCGTCGGGGCCGGTGTAACGGCGATTTTCAAGGGGGCGGGCGTCAGCGTGTATTGCCTGATCTTGTAGGCGACCCCGCCAAAAAGAATCAACGCCGCAAGGTAAAAAAGAGATCCATAGATAGCTGTGATCATGCCCGGTGCCGCACCACTCACCGGAGGTATGTCCGGTGGGCGGTGCGGGTATTCTCCTATAGGAAGGCTGTATCGATGGGTTAGATGCAGCCCGTCGGCTTCGGAAGGCCGGCAATCTTACAGGCCTGCTTGGCGGGACCGTAGGGGAACAGTTCGTACAGGTACTTGCTGTTGCCTTTGTCTTCGCCGAGAGACTTCTTGACGGCCTTGGTCAGAACACGGATCGCAGGGGCGATCTGGTATTCTTCGTAATAATCACGCAGGAAGTTCACCACTTCCCAGTGATCGTCGTTCATTTCGATATTTTCGTCCTTGGCGATAAGGTCGGCCAGCTCCTTGTTCCAGACGGTGATGTCGGTCAGGTAGCCTTCTTCATCAGCCGGAAATGAGTTTCCGTCGAGTTCATAGTCCATTGCTTAATCCTCCTATAATTAAAAGCGTCTTGTGGCTTGGGCTAAAGCCACGAATGTACGGCGTCGTGTTCTTCCACTAGATCCACGAAACCTTCATAATCAATGACTTCCACGCCGTCGATGACCGGTTTTTCGCTTAAACCGCGGGCCGCCAGATCGGGACCGAGGACGTAAAACTGAAAATCCTTGGCGCGTCCGGCGACTACGTCGGAAACGCTGGTTCCCTGCAGGGCCGCAAAGACGGCGTCTTCCAGGAACAGGATGCCGCTGCCGTTTTTGGCCAGCCTGAGACAGCTGGTAACGGAACTTTTCTCAAACGGCGATTTGTTGACGGTGTGCAGCATTTTGGTATCTCCACTCATGACGTAATCACCACATCCTGAGCGTCCATGAGGTCGCTAAGTCCTTGGGAATCGAGAATTTCCACATCAACCAGCAGATCGTCCTCGGTCAGGCCGCGGGCGTCCAGTGATTCTTTCTCAACGTAGAGCTTCTCAACGTCGTATCCTTCAAGCGCCCGGTAGGTGCGCGAGAAGTTCTTCATGTTGATGCCGTCGGTGTCCTGATCCTTGACGATCTGGAAAACGCCGTCATCGACAAAAACCAGGCTGACGTCCTGGTCGAAAGCGGCGGAAATCAGAACGACTTCCAGGCTTTCCAGGGCGTATACGGTGCCGTAAGGCGCCTTGCGGTTGACAAAAAGGAACCGCTTCACGGGACCATCAAATTCGTCATCAAATTCTTCTGCCATGATTAAATCCCTTAGTCCCCGAACGTAACCAGACGGTCGGCTTCGATACCGGCTTCGATCAATTGACCGAGACCGGAAATCTGGAAGCCGGGCGCGAGAGCGTCGTCATTGATGCCGCGGCGCATGGCGGCTGCGACACAGACAATCAGTTCAACACCATGTTCTTCCGCCATTTTAGACCATTGCTGGACGAGATTGCGGTCATCCGACGGCGGGTCGGCGAACTTGGTCGAGTTATAGACACCATCGTGATAGAAAAACACGCGGATGATTTCGTGACCCTTTTTCAGAGCCGCGGTCGCGAACTGATACGCCGAGTCCGAGGCCTGATGGGTAAAAGGGCCTTCATTGATAAGTATTCCGAGTTTCATCGGCTTCCCCTAAAATCTCTCTTCGAGGCTTATTAAAAGTGAACGTGGGCCGAAGAGTTCAGGGTGGTGCGGCCGCCCCGATAGTCATCGATCAAATGATGGGTGAAATCCAACTCCGTCATTTCGAAGAAACGCGGCCAGCCGATGCGGTCGATCCATTCGCCCAGACGTTCAAAATCACGAGCGTCTTCCTTGTAGGCAAAAAGTATCTTTTTAACGACTTCGGCGACTTCCGGCCAACGCGGTGCGTTGTTCGGCATGTTGGCCTTGACCAGCTTGTGGAAGGACGGCTTGGAGCGGGCATTGGAATGCTTGCCGCCGACCCAGATCGCAAGTTTGGTCGATTCGTCGGAGTTGATCTGCATCGGCGGGCACGGCGGGTAGCACGCGCCGCAGCAAATGCATTTCTTTTCGTCCACTTCCAGCGACGCCTTGCCGTTGACCATGGCGGGACGGATCGCCGCCACCGGGCAACGGGCAATCACCGCCGGGCGTTCGCACACGCCTGCGACCAGGTCATGGTTGATGACCGGCGGCTTGGTGTACTGAACGTTGATGGCGATATCGCCCTGGCCGCCGCAGTTGATCTGGCAGCAAGACGTGGTAATCCGCACCCGGTTGGGCATTTCCTCGGTGGTGAACTCTTCGTACAGCTCATCCATCAGGGACTTCACGACGCCCGACGCATCAGTGCCGGGGATGTCGCAGTGCAGCCAGCCCTGGGTGTGGGAAATCATCGAAACCGAGTTGCCAGTGCCACCGACGGGGAAGCCTTCGGATTCCAGCTTTTCAATCAGCGGTGCCACCTGGGCTTCGCTCGAGACCATGAATTCGATGTTGCTTCGGGTGGTGAAACGGACATGGCCTTCGGCCAGTTCGTCGGCAATGTCACACAGCTTGCGGATGGTGTAGACGTCCATCTGGCGCTGGGTACCGGCACGAACGGTCCAGACTTCATCTCCGTCCTTGGCGACATGGTGAAGAACGCCCGGGCGGAGACGGTCATGCCAGTCCCAGTTGCCGTAATTCTTCTTCATCAGCGGATGCATGTACGGGAACGGGTCGGGGACTCCGACCTCATCAGGACGGCGTGGTTCGGCTTTAGCTTCAGTCATATTAATCTTCCAATTTTTTATAGTCGTACAGATCCAGGCGTCAGGCGTTATTCCGCCGCTGCCGCACTGTCCCCGCTGGCTCCCCCGCGGCCGTGACTCTGGCGCCACTTTTCAGCTTCTTCGTCGAAATCGTCCGTTCGGACGTAGGAATTGGTGCGGGGGTGATTGACCATGTTGATGTCCAACTCGAGACCAATGCCTTCAAGGAAGCTGGCCAACCCGATACGGTCGATGGTCTCGCCGATGCGCTCATGCTCGAGGGCGTTTTCGGCAAAGAAGTCGATGCATTTTTCAGCCAGTTCCTCAAGCGCATCGAAGTCCTCGTCGGTGTCCAGCTTCATGAAGGGAACGATCACGGAGCCCATGGTGTCGCCGATCTTCAGCGACCGCTTGCCGCCGAGAAGGACGGTAACGCCCTTGTCGTCGCCCGGCGACAAAGCCTTGGTCATGACATTGATGCAGTGCATGCAACGAACACAGCTTTTGTTGTCGACGTCCAGCGTGTCATCGTCGTTGAGGCTCAGCGCGTTGGTCGGACAGCGGGTGATAACGTTGTCGATGGTATACTTCCGTCCGGCTTTCTCGACGTAGGCTTTGACCTCGTCCTGGTTGACCTTCATGTCGTCGCGCCAGGTGCCGATGACGGCAAAGTCCGCCCGGTGAATGGCGTTGACGCAGTCGTTGGCGCAACCGGAAAACTTGAACTTGAACTTGTACGGCAACGCCGGACGGTGCATTTCGTCCAGGAAGGCGTTGATGATCTGACGGTGGGCCTTGACCTCGTCATAGCAGGACTGCTCGCAACGGGCGTGACCGACGCAGCTCATGGACGTCCGAAGCGCCGGGCCGGCACCGCCCAGGTCGAAGCCGATCTTGTTGAGCTCGTCGAAGGCGGGCTGGACCTTGTCGGTCTTGCAACCCTGGAACATGATGTCGCCGCTTTGGCCGTGGAAGGCGATCAGGCCGGAACCGTGCTCTTCCCAGATGTCGCACATCTGGCGCAGGACATTGGTGTCGTAGTGCAAGCCGGCGGGCGGCTGCACGCGCAGGGTATGGAACTCGGAGGATTCCGGATAGTCTTTTGCGACTTCGGAAAAACGCGGAATGATGCCACCGCCGTATCCGAAGACACTGACGGTTCCGCCTTTCCAGTAACCACGGCGCGTTTCATAAGAATGCTCCAGCTGACCGATAAGGTCGGTCATCATGGATCCGTGATCGGTGCCATCGTCATTGGCGAGGCGCTTCAATCCAGTTACGAAGCTGGGCCAAGGTCCGCTTTCCAACTGATCCAAGAGGGGTGAGTCGTGCTGTCCGGTATCTTTGCTTTTAGCCATCGTTTGAGTCTCCACCTGCACGACCGAGCGTGCGTTCCACTGTTCTTTTTGATGCCATTCCGACCCGGTTGCGAACTTTTGTTCTTGTTACCAGGAGAATTTCGAAATCCATCAACTGGACAGATCATATTCAAAAAATGTAAATTATCAAGAGCGAACTTTGTTATTAGCCTTAGTGCCCTTGTGGATACGGGGGCGGATTTTTGTTTTATATACCGGGGAACTCTTTCCCTTTTTGCCAGGTTTTTACGAATCCTATGAAACCCTCCAATCACGCACAATCTCCGGCTTTGCAGCGGCCGGACCATGCCAGTGCCGCTGCGTCCGCCGGTACGCCGTTCGACCTCGGCGAAGGGCGGGCATATGAAAACTGGCGCTCGGAAAAATTAAATTTTTTTTCTCTCAGCCCCGAAGCCCTGGCCAAAACTCTTATGGTGCCGGTTGCCGATCCCGCGTCACCGCGGCCGGACGAAAAAGGAGCGATATTTGAAAGATGCGATGCCTTTAATATGGCGATCTATGCCACATCGCCGGATACCGAAAAACAAGACGTGTTGGCGCTGGCCCGTCACTTGGGATTGCAACGGTTCGATACTCCTCTGTGTACCGGAGAGGACGGGTTGACGGAAATCACCGTCGCCGACGGAGGACGCGAAGAATTTTATATTCCCTATACGGACAAGCCGCTGAGCTGGCACACGGACGGCTATTATAATAAGCCGGACGAACAGGTCCGTGGATTTCTTCTCCATTGCCGGCGTCCGGCCCGGGAAGGCGGTCTTTCGGAACTGTTGGATCCGGACGTCGTCTATATCCGGCTGCGCGATGAAAACCCGGACTTCATTCGAGTCCTGATGGAAGACGATGTCCTGACCATTCCCGCCAACATGGAAAACGGCGTGGTCGTTCGGGACGCCGCAACGGGGCCGGTGTTTTCCGTGATCGCGGGCAAGCTCCATATGCGCTATACGGATCGCAAGCGTCATATCGAATGGAAGGATGATGCGACCGTCCTGGCGGCGCGGCAAAAATTGACGGCGGTCCTGAACGATGCGGAAGAATGCATCGTTCGGTTTCGTTTGGAGCCGGGGCAGGGGGTCGTTTGCAACAACGTGCTGCACCGCCGGACGGGTTTTTCTAATGACCCCGATGCCGGCTCAAATTCCGGGGAAAATTCCGGGGGGGGACGTTTGCTTTACCGGGCCCGGTTTCTGGATCGGGTTGGGGCGCACCAGTAATTACCGAACATGTAATTCGGGGCCGTTAAAACAGACCTGTAAATCCTTAGGCGCGCACATATATACGGACCTCTATATATAAAGACTCAAACGAAAGGCCTTTTAAAAAATGTCACTGCCTCCGATCCTGCTGAGCGATCTCATTATTCAGCACCCCGAAGTCTATTCCTTCGCCGATCTTCTGAGCGCCATCCGCAAACGGGCGGAGTTGGGGGAACGCTACATGCTGGAGGTCGATCTCAAGCCCGACTTTCCCGATACGCCGAGAAACTGGGAGTTCCTGGTGGAAGAAGCTTTTGTCTGGGGGGAACGGTGAATACACAAGACACCGAAAGCCTGGAAAAATTCAACACGCCCTTCGGCGCCGAGGTTGAATTGCTGGACATTCGTTTCAAAGGCGATGTCCGGATGCTTCGTGTCCGTATCCGCCAGGGATCTCGTTTTACCGACCTTGAACTTGATCCGGTAACGGCCAGTCATTGGGCCGACGCGATGACGGCCTGGTCCGGAGAGGCCTCCGGGGATTCCGGCGAGGAAACAGCATGAAGCACCTGCCGATTTTTCTGGATATCAAGGACCGTCCGGTGCTGGTCGTCGGCGGCGGTGAATTGGCGGCCCGCAAGGTCGAGTCCGTGCTCAAGGCCGAAGCCCGCATCACCGTCGTTGCAGAGGATTTGTGCCAGACTCTTCAGGATATGGCGGAGAAGGGGAGCCTTGAGCATCAGGCCCGCGCCTTTGACGACGGCGATATTGCCGGCGTTGATCTGGTCTTCGTCGCCACCGAGGATGAAGACCTGAACAGGCGGGTGTCGTCCCTGTCGCAGGATGCCGGCGTTCCGGTCAATGTCGTCGACCGGATTGATCTGTGCACGTTCATCATGCCCGCCCTCATCGACCGTTCGCCGATGCTGGTGGCGGTGTCCAGCGGCGGCGACGCACCGATCATCGCCCGTGTGCTGAAGGCCCGCCTGGAAACCTTCATTCCCGCCGGTTTGGGCCGGTTGGCGGAATTCGCCGGCGCCTGCCGCGACCGGGTCAAGGACGCCATTCCCGAAGGGCCGCTGCGCCTGCGGTTCTGGGAACACTTTATTCACGGCCCCATCGCCGAATACATTCTGGCCGGGCAGGAAGAAGCCGCCGGCAACCTTCTGGACGAAACCCTGGCTTCGGCCGGAGAGAGTGGGGACATCACGTCCAGGGGTGAAGTCTATCTGGTCGGCAGTGGCCCCGGCGATCCGGACCTGCTGACGTTTAGGGCCTTGCGGCTGATGCAGCAGGCCGACGTTGTCTTACATGACCGGCTGGTCACCGACGACATTATGGAGTTGGTGCGCAAGGACGCCGAGCGCATCTTTGTCGGCAAGCGGCGCGGCGATCACGCCATGCCGCAGGAGGAAATCAGTCAATTGATGGTTCGTCTGGCCAAGGAGGGCAAACGGGTGCTGCGTCTGAAAAGCGGCGACCCATTCGTATTCGGCCGCGGCGGTGAGGAAATCGACGTCCTTTCATCGGAGGGAATCCATTTCCAGGTCGTCCCTGGCGTGACGGCGGCCAACGGGTGTGCGGCCTATGCCGGAATTCCGCTGACCCATCGCGACCACGCGCAAAGCTGCGTCTTCGTCACCGGGCACGCCAAGGACGATCAACTGGACCTGGACTGGCCGATGCTGGTGCGTCCGAGCCAGACCCTTGTCGTTTACATGGGGCTCGATTCGCTTCCCATGCTGACCGAGAAACTGATTGCCCACGGCGCAGACCCGAAGACTCCGGCGGCGATTGTCGATAACGGCACGCGCCCCGGACAACGGGTCGTCACGGCGCCGCTGGAAGACCTGGCCCGACGGGCCAGGGAAGAAGACTTGCCAGGACCATCGATCATCATTGTCGGCAGCGTGGTTACGCTCCGCGACAGGCTTTCCTGGTTCAAGCCTTTCCCTGGCTGAGATGGTTTTGAAGGCGATAAGTCATTGGAATTCTTCTCTTAAAAGATGGCTAAAATTTACATCTTGATATTTTATAATCATCGAATATGATATTTTGAAATACAATAATGTTACACACGACCAGGGACGCAATTTTATATCTGACCGTAAGCATCGAATCCTTCGTCAAACTTCCACGCGTTCATGGAAGCGGCGAGTGTGGGATTCGTCGCGTTAAAAAAAAGGAGGCAGCTTTGGGAGTCAGAAGTTTGGCCGTTGGGGCCTTGGGGGTTGTTTTGGGTTTGGCGTTTAGCACCAACGCAATCGCCGCAGAAAAGAAGATGGTGAATTACGTCGTCAAGAATGGAGCGATTGCCAAGTCTTTGACCGGGAAACCGGGCAATGCGGCAAACGGCCGGAAGTTGGCAATCAACCGCAAGAAAGGCAATTGCCTGGCTTGTCATAAGATGCCTATTCCGGAGCAGGCTTTCCACGGTGAAATGGGCCCCGAACTCATTGGTGTCGCCGGCCGTCTAAATGAAGGTCAAATTCGTCTTCGCATTGTTGATCCGAAATTCTTTAACCGGGACACGATTATGCCGGCTTTCTACAAGAACACGGGCTTTACCCGGGTTTTAAAGAAGTTCAAGGGCAAGACAATGTTGTCGGCCGCCCAGATCGAGGATCTGGTCGCCTACACGATGACGCTTAAATAGGAAAGGCCACCCGCTTTTCACGCGTGGTCCTTTCAATAGGGACAATAACGACAAGGCGATTACGCCAAGGAGATATTGATGTCTGAAAAAATTATTACTCGTAAAATCCGGCGGCGCGATCTGCTGGCTATGGCAGGTACAGGCGTAATTGCCGTTGCCGGTATCGGTCTCGTGGCCGGTCAAGCCAAGGCGGATGCTGCTGCCGTCGCCAAGCTCATGAAGACCCATATTGGCGGTAAGACCCCGAAATCTGGCCGGGTTACGCTGGAACTTCCGCAGATTGCGGAAAACGGCAACACGGTTCCCATCGCGGTCGAAGTGCAAAGCCCGATGACCTCCAGTGATTACGTTAAGACGCTTCACGTCTACGCCGAAGGAAACCCGTCTCCGGAAGTTGCTACTTTCCGGTTCAGCCCCGAAAGCGGCAAAGCCAGGGTTTCGACGCGTATGCGCATGAGAGGGAGTCAGAACATCATCGCGGTTGCGGAGATGAGCGACGGTTCCGTCTACATGGGCAAGAAAGCAGTCAAGGTCACTATCGGCGGCTGCGGCGGCTGACGTAGGAATAGGGAGAATTTCAAAATGGCAAAAGCCAGAGTAAAAGTGCCTCGGTCCGTCAAGAAGGGCCAGGTTTTCGAAGTCAAGTCGCTCGTTTCCCACAAGATGGAAACCGGTCTTCGCAAGAACAAGAAGACGGGCAAGAAGATTCCGCGCGACATCATTAACAAGTTCACCGTCAATTATGGTGGCAAGGAAGTGTTCTCGGCCGACTGGCATCCCGCCGTTTCGGCCAATCCGTACACCTCCTTCTTTGTTAAGGCGGGTGCAAGCGGCCCGATGATTCTTAAATGGACGGACGATGCTGGCAAGGTCACCGAAAAGACCGTCAAAATCAACGTCTCGGGTTAATGGGGGACATCATGAAAAAACAAATACAGGGTATTTTGATTGGTGCTGCCGTCGCGGTCGGCTTGTCCGGTTTCGCCGGCGTCGCTTCGGCCCAGGACATGATCTACAAGGCCGGGGACCGGCAAAGCGGGTACATGTACGCCGCCAAGGAAACCCAGGCCATTCAGGACGACGATCTCGGCAATCCGGCTTATATCTGGGTTGATGAAGGCGAAGCCCTCTGGACCAAAGTGGACGGTAAGGCGGGTAAGTCCTGCGCGACCTGCCACGGTGCAGAATCGGCCATGTTGACGGATGTCGGCACCCGCTATCCCGTTTACAATGCGAAACTTGGCAAGATGCAAAGCCTCGAGCAGAAGATCAACGAGGAACGCCAGGAAAAGATGGGGGCCAAGCCCTACAAGTGGGAATCCAAGCAAATGTTGTCGTTGACTGTTTACATGCGTAACGGTTCACGCGGCAAGCCCATGAACGTCAGCATTGACGGTCCGGCGGCCAAGTTCTTTGAAGCAGGCAAGAAGTTCTTCAACCAGCGCCGTGGTCAGTTGGACATGGCCTGCAAGCACTGCCATGAAGACGGCGCCGGCATGATGATCCGTGCCAACATGCTGTCCGAAGGCCAAAGCAACGGTTTCCCGACCTACCGCTTGAAGTGGCAGAAGCCGGGGTCCATCCACCGTCGCTTCCGTGGCTGCAACAAGCAGGTTCGCGCAAAACCCTACGGCTATGGTTCTGATGAATACGTCAATCTGGAACTGTTCGTGGCTTGGCGTGGCCGTGGTCTTTCCGTGGAGACCCCAGCCGTTCGAAACTAAGCTACAAAGCTAAAATAATACGGGGGGAGTGCGGTAAGACGCATTCCCCCTTTTTATGAGAAGGTATCAAGAAAGATATGTTGGACCGTCGTCAATTCCTTCAAGTCGCTGCGGCAACCGCGGCTATTACCGGCGTTTCGGGGGGGCTCTTGCCCGGTGCTTTGGCGCGTCAGAAAATCACTCAGAAAGACCTTTTAAAATTTGATTCCGTAGGCCAGGTAACGCTGCTTAATTTCACCGATTGCCACGCCCAACTGGTGCCGCTGTTTTTCCGCGAGCCGTCCATCAATATCGGTGTCGGGGACGTGCATGGACTTCCGCCACATCTGACGGGCAAGGAACTCCTCAATCGCTTCGGCCTCAAGGGAGGCTCGATGGAGGCTTATGCCTTCTCCAGCGACGATTACGTCAATCTGGCGAAGACCTACGGGCGTATCGGCGGTATGGACCGCATGGCCACTCTGGTTAAGGCGATCCGCGCCGAGCGGCCGAACAACACGCTTCTGTTCGATGGCGGCGACACCTGGCAGGGCTCTTATACGTCGCTGCAAACCTCGGGTAAGGACATGGTCGACGTCATGAATACCCTGGGCGTCGACGCCATGACCGCGCATTGGGAATTCACCTACGGCGCGGAGAGGGTTAAAGAACTGATCGGGCATCTGAAATTTCCGTTCCTGGCCGGCAATGTCCGCGATACCGAATGGGAGGAAGAGGTCTTTCCGCACACGCAGATGTATGAGCGCGGTGGCGTCAAGATCGGCGTCATCGGTCAGGCCTTCCCCTATACGCCGGTGGCCAACCCGCGCTACATGATCCCAACCTGGTCGTTCGGGATTCGCGAGAAGGCGGTTCGTCAACGGGTCGCCGCGGCGCGCAAGGCCGGCGCCGAGTTGGTTGTGCTGCTCAGCCATGATGGCTTCGACGTTGACCGCAAGTTGGCGTCCCGCGTCGATGGCATTGACGTGATCCTGACCGGTCACACCCATGATGCCATTCCCGACGTTATTAAGGTCAACAACACGCTGTTGGTGGCTTCCGGTTCACACGGTAAGTTCCTGGCGCGCCTCGACCTGGACGTAAAGGGCGGCAAGGTTACCGATTTCCGGTTCAAGCTTATTCCGATCCTGTCCGACGTTATCGAACCGGATAAGGAAATGGCGGCACTCATCAAGAAAATCCGCGCCCCGCACGAAAAAGCCATGCGCCGCGTTGTCGGGCGCACCGATAGCCTGCTCTACCGGCGTGGCAGCTTCAACGGGACGTTCGATGACATGATCTGTCAGGCGTTGCTGGAAGAACGGGACGCAGAAATATCCCTATCCCCCGGTTTCCGCTGGGGCGGCAGCCTGATTCCCGGACAGGACATCACCGTCGAGGATATTTTCAACCAGACCGCCATTACCTATCCGAATGCCTATCGTTCGGAATTTACCGGCTCGTTTCTGAAGGAAATTCTCGAAGACGTCGCCGACAACCTTTTCAACACCGACCCCTATTACCAGCAGGGCGGTGACATGGTGCGGGTCGGCGGCATGGGCTATAGCATCAATCCTCACAAGCCCATGGGCAGCCGCATCGGCGGCATGACACTGCTCAAGACCGGCAAGCCTATCGACCCGGCGAAGACCTACGTCGTTTCCGGCTGGGCCTCGGTCAATGAAGGCACCAAGGGGCCGCCGGTTTATGACGTCGTTACCAAATATGTCGAGAAAAAGAAGGTGATTAATATCCCGCCAAACCAGAACATCCGCATTCTGAAAGGCTGATACTGCCGGTGCCTCGGAGGCATTCCTCCGAGGCGTTTGCCATTATATTCGGCTCCCGGAAAAGTGATGTGCCTTGGGCCGTTTCCGGAAATACTATAGGGATCAATCAAGGAGAAAGGGACGGCATATGGATGGGTTCGAGATATCCTATATCGGCGCCTTGGGGGCAGGAATTTTGAGCTTCCTGTCGCCTTGCGTGCTACCCCTGGTGCCGCCGTACCTGTGCTTTCTTGGCGGCGTCTCCCTGGAGCAGATGACCGACGATGAAGAGCTGCCGCCCGGCGTCATGCGCGGCGTTCTGTTATCGGCGGTGGCCTTCGTCCTCGGCTTTTCGACCGTATTTATTGCCTTAGGCGCGACCGCATCGACGGTCGGCCAGTGGGTGGCCGATTATCTGGATGTGCTGTCCCAGGTGGCGGGCGGCATCATCATAATTTTGGGCCTGCATTTCATGGGGGTTTTCCGCATCCCCATCCTGTACCGGGAAGCCCGCTTTCATGCGGAAAGCCGCCCGGCGGGGCTGATCGGTCCTTATATCATCGGCCTGGCGTTTGCCTTCGGCTGGACGCCCTGTGTCGGCCCCGTGCTGGCCGCCATTCTCATGGTCGCCGGCAGCGAAAGCTCCATAACCTACGGCATGGGCCTTCTGGCGGTCTATTCCGCAGGGCTGGGGATACCGTTTTTCCTGGCCGCGGTGGCAATGAAGCCGTTCATGAATTTCATGACCCGATTCCGCAAACACCTGATGACGGTGGAACGGGTCATCGGCGCGCTTTTGGTTCTGACCGGTATCCTGTTCGTGACCGGATCCATGGCCGATATCTCGTATTGGCTGTTGGAAACCTTCCCGGCCCTGGGAACCAGCGGATAGGCTTTCCAGGCCTTAGCCGAATCGTAGAAACAGCATCCGGTCCGACGAACTCAGGCCCCGGAGAAGGCTGATCAGGTTAGGGGACGCCTTGTTGGCGATGGCCACCCATATCCGCGACAGGGAATGCAGGCTGTCCTCCATCAGGCGCTTGAACTCCGGATTCTTACGAACCTCCTCAGGGGCGTTGTCTGCGCATTGTTCGTACCAGTAGACGGTGATGGCGAGGATTTGGCGTAATTGATCGACTTCCTCGACAACTTCGAAGTCCGGCGGATTGTGGCGAAATTTATAGAGTTTCCGAAAGGCCGCATTGGCCTTGTCCACGTAATCGGAATACACGAAGACGCCGTTGCGGCGGCGCAGATCGGCGAGGGTGTTCCGGATCGGGGCCAAGGCCTTTCGGGCCGCCTTGGCGTCGCCTTTGATGGCGGCTTTCAATCCCTTTGATATCCTCTTGCCGATATCATCAAGGGTCTTTTTGAAGGACACGTCGTCGGAAAACGTATCGGGCGGCTTCGTTCCAAAACGCTCGGCGATATCTTTCCATTGGTCCGCCATTTCCTCCAATTCCAGTGAGGCGACCTGGGCGTTACCGGCGCGGAGCAGGAAAACGGCCTCGCGGTAGAACCCGTACGCAGTGGCGACGGCCTTGTTGAATTCATGAACGGGGGCGCCAAAGGCAGGCGGCGTGAAAGCATGGAACGCAATAAAAAGGACGCAGGCGATAAACAGGGAGCGCATGATTGGAAAAACCCTTTGGGTTAAAAGAAATATTTCTTGTGGGTCTCGGGAAACCTTGAAAAGCGTATAAAGCACATATCATTCAGGTTCATTTTATTATATTTTCTCTTACAGATTGATGTGGATTTTTTTAAGGGGCGGAACGTGATCACACGGCGGCGCTTTACCCGTTTGACGGCAGGTGGAGCTTTTGGCGGGATCCTCGGTGCGGTTTTCGGCGGAGTGGGAGGCTTGTTCACGGGAGCCGGAGCGGGCCTCGCCGACGCGAAGCCCCCGAAGCGCTACAAGTCTGAATTTACCCGTAAGGGCCTGCATACCCAGCCCTGGTTTCTGAACAGTTTTCTCGACCTGAAGGACGATCTGGGGGCCGCTACGGCCGCCGGCAAGCGGTTTGCCATCATGTGGGAGCTTGCAGGCTGCCCCTATTGCCGGGAAACTCATCTGGTCAATTTCGCGAAGCCGGAAATCAGTGCCTACATTCAGGAAAATTATGATTTCCTGCAATTGGATATGTTCGGCTCACGTGAGGTCGTCGATTTTGACGGCAAGAAGATGAGCGAGAGGGCTCTGGCCAAGCGTCACAAGATCCGCTTCTCGCCGACCATCCAGTTTTTCGCCGAAACCCTCGAAGGGGATACCCTGAAAAACGGTAAAAAGGTCTTTGAAGTCGCCCGCATCCCCGGCTACTTCCGGCCCCGCCATTTCCTGGCGATGTTCCAGTTTGTCCGCGACAAGGCCTATAAAACGGGCGATTACCGCAGTTACCTTAAAGCCAAACGGAAAAAGCGGTCCGGCTAAGCTGTCCCCCCGAAACTTAAGTGGAAATTCAGGCTGCAACGGCTTTGGCGGTCTTTGCCGAAGGGGTATCCCGGTCAAGCTCGGCGCTGCCGCCCGTACAGAACAGTTCGAAAATCAGGCCGAGCACCAGTTCTGCGTCCTCGCTGGCGAGACTGTAATAGATTTGCTTGGCTTCGCGCCGGGTGCTGACCATGTTGTCGGACCTCAGCCGGGCCAATTGCTGGGACAGGGTCGGCTGGCGTATGCCGAGCAGATGTTCCAGTTCACTGACGTTCTTTTCGCCTTCCGCCAGGGCGCACAGCATCACCAGACGGGTTTCATTGGCCAGTCCCTTTAGAAAATCGCTGGCGCGTCCGGCATTTTCGTGAATTTCATTGATGTCCTTCATCGATGAACCCCCAATATTTCTGCGTCTAGCCACGATGGTCAACTCCTGAATATATAGGGAATGAATTTATTAATACCAATATAAAAATGTAGTAGATTCAAAAATACATTTTAATATTGTAAAAAATATGCGTGGAAAATGGGGGACAATGATAGGCTTTGTCCGTCATATGATTTTCTTAAAAATAAGGCTAAAAGGCGATTTTATCGGCGATGGCTTCGATGCCGGCTTGGGCGCAGGCTTCGTCCAGATCTCCGCCGGGAGCGCCGGAAACGCCGACTCCTGCGACGATGGACCCGGCGGCTTCGACGGGAACGCCACCGCCAAGCATTAGCGCACCCGAAACGTCACGGACCCCGGATTGCGATTTCCCGGCTTGAGTCAGTTTGGAGAGTTCTCCCGTACTGGTTCGGAAACTGATGGCCGTCCAGGCCTTGCGGCGGGAGGTTTCCGGCGTGTGCGGGCCGGCGTAGCGGTCTCTCAGGGTGACTTGCAGGATACCGGAGCGGTCAACCACGGCGACGGCGACTTGGAATCCCCGCTTGCGGCAGTCCGCCAGCGCCGCCTGGGCCAGTTCCTGGGCGGTTTCAAGGCTCAGGGACTTGAACGTGACCAGGGCCTCACCTTGGGCTTTCGCCGGGACAACAAAGGATGCCAACACTATGGCAGGAATGAAAAGACGGCTTAACATGTCGCTTCTCCCTTCTTTTGCAGGGTGGCATTGGCGGCAATGCGGTTCTTGTCGTCACAGGCGCCTGCAAGGGGGTCTATCCGTGTGGTCATTTCCTCCAGAAGGCCCCAGAAAAAGGATTCCCCCGGATACCCCGTAATACGGCCGACCTCCCGCCCGTCCTGAAGAAGCACGAAGGTAGGCGTGAAGCGGATTCCCCTGAGGTGCTCCAGGTTGACGGGGCGGTCTTCATGGATGTCGACGCGGTGGACCGGAAGGGTTTTGCCGACTTCGGTCTTGCCATAAACGCCGCCGACTTCCTCTTCCCACACTTCACACCATTCACATGTTGAGGAATTGAACATGATCAGTTCGTTGGCCGAAAACGCAGGCGCGGCGGTAAAAAGAACAATCAAGAAAAGAAAAATTGCGCGGAACAAATCCATTCCTTCCAATCAAGGCAAGGGCGCGAAATTCACGTGTTAAATTCGCGCCCGAAAACCATTTCAAAGCTTGGGGACTTTACCAATTTTCCGGCTATTTGTCTTGTTTTGTCTTGAGTGCGGGGTGGGGGCAAAATTCAGCCGAACATGTCCTTGATAATGCTTGCATACCAGGCATCCCCGTCTTCCGCGGTCTTGCGCCGGATGGATGGGGCTTCCCCGGCCTGGCTGATGAAGCCGGACTGGCCGGTCAGGCGTTTTCCGTCGGACTTGTAGGTTCCGCCCAGTTGCACCCCGCTTTCTGGGGAGACGAGAAAAAAGCAGGTGCTGCCCAGCAGGCCAGCTTCGGCGGGACTTTTTCCATTCAGCATCGCGCCGACGGCGGCGGCGCAGGCGCGGGCCTGACTGTGTGCGGAATAGGCGGATTTCACCATGTCGCCGGGGTCGATGGCGTCACCGATCATGTGGACTCCGGGCGCCAGGGCGGACTCGAAGGTCATGGGGTCTACCGGACACCACCCCGATTTGTCGGTCAGGCCCGAGATATGGGCGATTTTTGCCGCATGCTGGTTTGGAATGACGTTGGCGACCTGTACGGAATATCGTTCCTCGTTGGAAATCAGGGTCCGGGTTTTCACGTCCACGGCCTTGATGTGACCGCTGAATTCGGCCGGCACCCATTCGACCATATCCGAATACTTGCGTGTCCAGATATCGGTCATGACCTCAGACATGGGGAACTCGTCCTTCGAGTCGAGAATCAGGATTTTCGATTTCGGTTTATGGGTCTTCAGGTAATGGGCGACGATAGAAACCCGTTCATAAGGCGCCGGCGGGCAACGGTAGGGCCGAAGCGGCGAGGCGATGGCAAACACCCCGCCGTCTTCCATGGCCAGGAGCTGTTTTCTCAAAACGGCAATCTGGGCATCGGCTTTGTAGGCGTGTGGGATTACGGCGGCGGCGGTTTCGTCATAGCCCTCTATCTGATCGAACTTGAAATCGATGCCCGGTGCAGCGATCAAACGGTCATAGGGGATGCGGGTTCCATCTTTCAAAAGGACGGACTTTTTTCCGGCGTCGATGGCGGCGGCGAAGGCATGCACAACGCGAATGCCGTATTTTTTCAAGGCTCCATATTCATGGGTGATGAAGTCCAGCGGCTTGAAGCCACCGAGATAGCGGCTGGAGAAGAAGCACGCCGTATAAAGCGGGTTGGCTTCGATCAGGGTGATGTCCAAATCGGGAAAATTCCGGGCCAGATAGACAGCCGCCGTGGCCCCGGCGGCACCACCGCCGATGATCACCGCCTTGGGCCTGGCGCCGCCGGCAATGGCAGGACCCAGAGCAAGGCCTTGACCGGCGGTGGCAACGGTCAACCCACCCATCAAGCGGTTGAAGGTTCGGCGCGTCAGGTTTTTCGCGGGCTTGGAAAGAGACATGGTTTTAAAAGGGATCAGATAACGGGTGTAACGGTGTTGGCGACGGTGTTGAACGTATTGTTCAAGTCTGTGGAAAGTAGATTAAAAGCGCCGATAAGCGTGACAACCACCAAGGTGGCGATCAGGGCGTATTCGATGGCCGTGGCGCCTTTTTCGTCGTTTATCAGTTTCCTGAGGCTAGCCTTCACCGTGGTTCCCTTTCTCGGGCTAATTGAGAAGGCGCTGGCGCAACGCACTTTCGACATTTTCGATCACGCCTTGCCAGTCGCCCGGCGCTTGTTGACGGAAGAGCCGCATGGAAGGATACCAGGGACTGTCGTCGCGGCCTAGCAGCCAGCGCCAGTCCGGCACGAAAGGCAACAGGGTCCACACAGGTTTGCCCAGGGCACCGGCCAGATGCACGACCGAAGTATCGACGGAAAGGATCAGGTCCAGGTTCCGCATCACCGCCGCCGTGGCGGAAAAATCCTCCAGATTGCCGCTCAAATCGACGATATCGTTTTCCAATTCCAAGCGGGTGATATCCTGGCTGCGTTCGCCGAACTGCAGGCTGTAAAAATCAAAGCCATCCACCGCCAGCAGCGGTTTCAGCAGATTTAAGTCGATGGAACGGTTTTGGTCGTTTTTATGGGCCGGGTTACCGGCCCAGACGATCCCGGCTTTCAATGAGCCGTTTTCGGGCAGTTTGGCGGCTTGTTTTTCCGGCGGCGTAAGGTAGGGAACCGTTGCCGGTATGGTGTCCAGATTTGTACCTAAAAGGCGGGGCAAGCTGAGAAGGGAAGCCTGAACGTTATATTCGACCGTTCGGTCCAGGCGGCTGACGGCGCGGCTGACGCCGGGGGTGGTCTCAAACAAGGCCTGCAACTGCGGAGGACATTTGACGATGACCTTGCCGCCCATGGCAGACAGGGTTTCCGCGTAACGAACGAACTGAATGGAATCGCCGAACCCCTGTTCGCAAAAGACCAGGATCGTTTTGCCTTCGAGGCTGGAGCCATCCCACGGGGGACCGGACGCACTCCAGATCAGGGACTGGAAGCCTTCACATTTCATGCGCCATTCGTATTCCGCCCATCCTTCCGGGAATTGCCCCGTCATCAGCAGAACCTGAGCGTTGTTCCAGTGGGTTTCTGCGTTGTCCGGCTCAAGCGACAAGGCACTTTTATAGGCATCCATGGCGCCGTCCCAGTCGCCACGGCTTTTCAGCGCATTGCCCAGGTTGATATGGGCCTCGGTCAGTTTCGGCTGAAGGGCAACAGCCTTCTGCAAAGTTTCCACCGCTTCGTCGTATTTTCCCTGGTTTCTCAGCAAATTTCCGAGGTTGCTGAGGATTTCTGGCTGATCAGGCGTGATGGCCAGGGCCCGATGGAAGGCGTCTCCGGCTTCTTCGCCCTTGTTTTGCTGTAAAAGGGCGGAGCCGAGGCCGTTCAGGGCCTGGGCTGTATCGGGCTCTATCTCCAATGCCTTTTGGAAGGATTGGGCGGCGTCTTCGGGACGGCCCTGTTGCAGGAGAATGTTGCCCAGGTTGGCATGGGCGGCAGCCTGATTGGGATCGATGTCGAGGGCGCGCCGGAGAGGCTCTACGGCGTCATCCAACCGGCCTTGCATCTGAAAAATGCTTCCCAGATTATTGTGGGCTTCGGCCAGATCGGGGGCGTTCCCGATGGCGCGGCGCAGGACGGATACGGCCTCGGTGAATTTTCCCTGGACGGCCAGGGCGGCGCCCAACTTACTCATAATCTCCGCCGCTTCGGGCCGGATTTCCAGGGCCTGGCGGTAGAGACGCTCGGCCTCGCCAAGCCGCCCGGCCATGTGGTGTTCGCGCGCCTGTTGGACAAGGGAATCGCATTCATCGGTTCCGCCGTCAGTTTGTGTTCCGGGGGTAGGGGATTTCGGATCTTGGGACATATTTTCGGTCATGGATAAGGGCTGTTCATTTTTTCCGTTTGCGTTTGATTGGCATGGTAACGAGGGTTTCCGCGAAGGCGGCAATATCCTTTACCTGTTCCAGGGTCAACTTAAATTCCACAGCATATCCCGGTTGCTTCGACCACCGGGGAATACCGGGAATGCGAAGGAATGCGGGATGAGGGCGGCGGGCATAAAAGGTTTCGAAGCGTTCCCTGTAATCCGGCATCTTGGCGATCATCTGGAAGGAGGCCGTCGATCCGATCCCTCCAAAAGGGTTGTGTTTGGCGATGACATGGCAACGGGAGCAATGCTGTTCGGCGATCGCCCGGCCTTTTTCCGGGTTTCCGGCCTTGGCCGGGGTACCATCCAGCAACAGACTTGCCGAGGCGATAAGAGCGATTGCAGCCCATCGGCGGGCGTGGAATATGGTGTTCATGGCGATGGTGAGAAAATCCGGTTAACAAAGCAGGCTATTCGCCGAGTTCCACATAGCCACGTTCGATGACATGGATGAGGGATTCAAAGGCCTCGCGGGCTTCTTCGTACATTTCACGGTTCTTCTTTAACGTTGCGATTTCTTCTTCCGAAGGGGCGTCCCCGCCATCGGATTCGGCGATTCTGAAGGCTTCCGCCAGATACTGGCTTCGCAGCCTGGCGACCGAAATGGCAAGGGGCAGGATATTCTCCTTGGTCATCGCGGGCAGACTTTGAGACAGGATTTCCTTGTTGGCGACCTGGATGGCCTGCTCGATTTCCATTAAAAAGTGCTGGCTTTTGAACTCGTGGTGCTCCGCCATGGTAACGTCTCCTAGTGGATAATCCTGTGTGAATGGTCCCGGAACTTCCAGCATAGCAGTAAATATGGATTGTCCAATCCTGCTAGACCCATCACGGTTAATTGAAACGACGTGAGTCCATTTGAATGGCTTAATTTCCGGCTTGAGATGAAAATGTTTTTATGGCCTCGATCCTATTGATTGATGACAACCCGCAATTCCGCCACGAAGTCTGCTTAGGGCTGGAAGACGCTGGACATCGGGTGACGGAGGCTTCCAATGGAGACGAAGGTCTTCAAGCCTTCAAAAGCGATGCTCAAGACATCGTTATCACCGATGTGGTGATGGATCACGGCGAAGGCGTGGAAACCATGCGATGGATTCATGAAGTGT
Organism: Alphaproteobacteria bacterium; assembly: GCA_014382345.1. Taxonomy (GTDB): domain Bacteria; phylum Pseudomonadota; class Alphaproteobacteria; order Rhodospirillales; family Casp-alpha2; genus Casp-alpha2. The sequence continues at coordinate 15,578 of JACNJX010000055.1, read as the reverse complement.
CCCCGGAAATTCCGGTCATTGCGATTTCCGCGCATGAAGACTACCTGAAATCCATGGAAAAACTGGGCGCGGCGCGGAGCCTTCAAAAACCCTTCCGGATAAAAGCTTTGATCGAAACTGTGCACGATGTTCTGGCGGTATATTCCATTCCTTCAAGTTAATCATAAGGCTTCCGGCTGATTGCCCTCGGTAGGGTTTTCGGTATTATAATCCGACTCAAGTTACAAGGAGCCGGAGAAGAGTTTTGACTGATTTCAATGAATCCTCCCAAAACGGGGGAGGCGGCAGATTTATCCCCGTTGACCAGCGCCAAGCCGATGATGTTTCCGATCGCCGGATCGACGAGGACCGGCGGGACGAGGGAGGCTCCTTTTCAGGCGAAGAGCAACGTGCCACTTCCGACCGCAGAAAAGGTCTGGATCGCAGGACCATGGGTCTGAAAGTCCCGTGCAAGACGAGTGGCACCATTGAGTCCATAGAAGACTGGCTGGACCTGAACTGCGATAATGGCTGGAGCGTGGTCCTGCAAAGGGTGGACGAAGATTTGACGACCAAGCACCTTATCGTCAAGTTCGAGACGGAATCCGACAGGGACCGGTTTCTGGACAAATACATGCAGGGAAAATAGCAAGGCGCCTTCCGCGCCTTCAGGAAAGCAACCGGGAAACCGATATGGACTTTGCCATCGGCCTGAGTATCGCCTACATGAAAATCCTGTCCCTTGCGGCGGTCATCATGGCCTTGGTCTGGGCCGCAGCCAAGGTATCGCTGGCGCTTCATCAGAAAATGGCCGCCCGGAAAGGTTTGGATGAGGCCCAGCCCCGATCGCCGGACTCGGGGAACGGTTCGGAGTAATTCTCCGGTCCCCGGTTCCTGATAACAAAATGCAACATACCCGACTTTTCTGGCTGGTCCTGATCGCCGCCGTGGCGCTTGGCGTTGCGGTGTTTGTGTTCCTGATCGACCGGTTTCCGGACGCGGCGGAAGGCGAAGGGAGGATCAGCCTTGTCCATGGGGTGTTGTTGCTGACGGTTTTGTCGGCCAGCGCCGTCCTCAACCGCCGAAGGTTCCGGTTCGGCCCGTTCGTTACCGGCCTGCTGGCGTGGGCGGTTTTGGGCGGTGTGTTGTTCGTCGGCTATTCCTACCGTTACGAACTGGGGCAATTCGGCAACCGGCTGATGGGAGAACTGAACCCATCGGGCGCCATTTCCGTCCCCGGCGGCAGCGTCACCATCCGCGCCGATCAAAGCGGTCATTTTGTCGTCGAGGCCGATGTTACGGAGCAGGGAAGCGCCGTTCCCATTCGTTTCCTGGTCGATACCGGGGCCAGTGACGTGGTCTTAAGCCCCAGCGATGCCCGGCGTCTCGGTTTCGATGTCGATGGTTTGGCGTTTACGCGCCGCTACCGGACCGCCAACGGAACGGTTTTCGGGGCTCCGGTCCGCATTGAACGCATAACGATCAGTGGGCTTTCCCTGGACGGAGTCCGGGGGTCGGTCAACGGCGCACCGATGGGGCGCTCTCTGTTGGGGATGAGCTTTCTCGGCCGTCTCAGCGGCTATGACGTCAGCCGGGAAACGATGACGCTCAGGCCTTAAGGTTCAACCGCAAAAAACCGGTCAGTTGGCCGATCAGTGAATAGAGGCGTTTCCGGGGGCTTGGCCGGATAACAGGTCTTCGGTAATCTTGGCAATGCGCAGCCAAACCCTGCGTCCGGGCATGTCGCCCCGTTCAAGCAACTGATCCGCCCGGATAAAAGCAGCCGGCGCGGCCATTTCGCCGTATTCCTCAATCAACAGATTGGCGGTGCGGTAAATTTCTGTGTCGGTACCCATCATTGTATCTCAAACCACGGTCTTAATGATTTCGGTCATGGTTACGCCCAGCCGGTCATCCACGACGATGACTTCGCCTTTGGCGACGGCGCGGTTGTTGGCGTGAACCTCGATGTCTTCTCCGACGCTGCGGTTCAATTCGACCACGGCGCCACGGCCAAGTTTGAGGATTTGCGAAATGGGCATCATCGACGTGCCCAGAACAGCGGTAATCTCCACCTCGACATCCATCAAGGCTTCCATGTCCGTTGTCGGTTTACCCGAATCTTCGCCCGATGTCTGATTGTCGTCTGCCATTCCACCGTCCTCAGTCTCAACCCACCCTTATCATCTCCGACGGGGCTTAATGAGATATTAAGATCGTAAAGAATAGTACCACATAAAACGTAGGCTTGTTATCCCTCTATGAATACAATGCAGTGCGGGTAAGAAGGGGGAGCCGTACCATGATAAATATTTGTGATGATTTTCCTTTTGAAGTGCTATAAGTCCATTGTGAATAGGCCTTTAGGGGTTTTCGAGAGGATTCTATTGGTATGCCGAAGTTCGAAGTAACCGTTTTCAACCAGCAGGTTCGAAAGAAAGTTGAAAATGGCGAGCACCATGAGCATTACACCGATGACTGGGCGGATTTCCGTTACGTGGAAATTAGTGCAGCCAACGAGGAGCAGGCGCGCACCCGTATCCAGGAGCGGTATTCCCCGGAAAACGGCTTCGTGATCGACAGCGTTATCTCGCTTGGGGATTCGTAATTGCAACAGGCCCGGTTCTGATACCGGGCTTTTTTTATGTTGCAACTCTAAGCGTAATTTTCAGAATTTCAGGCGATTGATTTAGCGGGAAGGCCAGGGAAAACGAGGCATTCCGATGAGTGACCGTGTTTTTATGACGGGGGAATTCCAGCCTGAGAAATTCTTGCTAGACATTGATTCAGGGTCTGTTAACAATTTTCCCCATAACATTTTAGCAACCTCCAACGGGGGCCTGCCGGTTTACCGGAAAGGCTGTTCGAAATAATAAAGGGGTGCGGCTCCAGGGATGAACCGGAAGCAACAGATACCGGATAGGGGGCTAAAAATGCTGCAGTTGCCGATGAACGGACAACACGTTTTTGAAGTTTCTATTTACAACAGGGACGTCCGGTCTCTGGTCAAGGAAAACCAGAGCCACGCGATTTTCGACGACCAATGGGCCGATAATCGAATCCATGATGTTATCGCTTTGGATGAAGACGACGCCCGCCGCTTGACGGCCGAGCAATATCCGCCCGACGCGGGGTTCGTCATCAACGACGTCATGCGGACTGAATTATAGGGTCCACTTCCTCAGCTTGTTAGTCTTGTTGCTTCGCGATTTCCGCATCGCGCAGGTCCTTGCGCTTGATCTTGCCCGTCGCCGTCATCGGCAGGTGATCGACGAATTCTATCAGGCGGGGCTTTTCATGCGGTGATAGCCGCCGGTTGACGAAATCCAGGATGTCCTTTTCCAGTTCCGCATCCGCCGTTTGACCGGGGCGCAGAAGGATAAAGGCCTTGATCTTCTCCGTTCGGAGCGGGTCGGGCACGCCGATGGCGGCAGCCAGGGACACGGCGGGGTGGCGGACCAGGCAATCCTCGATTTCGCCGGGGCCAATGCGGTATCCGGCGGACGTGATGACGTCGTCCTCGCGGCCGAGGAACCAAAAATACCCGTCCTTGTCCTTGATCCCCCGGTCTCCGGTCAGCAGCCAGTCGTCCCGGTATTTCTCGCGGGTGGCGTTCGGGTTGTTCCAGTATTCCAGAAACATCACCGGGTCTGGGCTTTTGACGGCGATATGGCCTTCTTCTTCAGCGCCCAGGACATTGCCATCGGCGTCGATGACTTCCACCGAGTGGCCGGGCACCGCGCGGCCCATGGAACCCGGGCGGACGTCCATCAGTTTCCCGCAGTTGGACGTCACCAGATTGCATTCGGTTTGCCCGTAGAATTCATTGAAGGTAACGCCTAGGGACTCGCGCCCCCATTCCAGCAGTTCCGCGCCCATGGGCTCTCCGGCGCAAGCCACGGTACGCAGATCAACGCCGAAGCGTTCCGCCGGTTTGTCGACCTGTCGCATCAGCTTCAGGGCCGTCGGCGGCATGAAGGTGTTGCGGACCCGGTGGCGGCCCATCAGGGCGACGGCTTCCTCGGGGTCGTATTTTTTTGCCCGGTGCGCGAGGACCGGAATCCCGTGGTACCAGGCCCCCATCAGGGCGTTCATCAGGCCGCCGATCCAGGCCCAGTCAGCCGGTGTCCACATCAAATCGCCGGGCTGGGGAAAAAACTCATGCGGAATCTCGACACCCGGCATATGCCCCAGCATGGTCCGGTGCGCATGGAGCGCGCCCTTCGGGTTGCCGGTGGTGCCCGACGTATAGCTGATAAATGACGGATCTTCCGACCGGGTTTTGAGCGGGGTAAAGGCATCGCTGGCCCTGTCCATCCCGGTCCAGAAGTCGAGCATTCCATCCCCGTCCCTGCCGGCGTCGATGACCAGCGCCACCTCAAGCTCCGGGAGCGCATCGCGGATGGTTTCTATTTTCGCAAGATTTTCGGTGTCGGTGATGATCGCCCGTGCGCCGCTGTCGGCCAGTCGGAATTGCAGGGCGTCCGGGCCGAACAGGGTAAACATGGGGATCGAAATCAGCCCCGATTTCCAGGCCGCGATGTGGGCGATGCCGGTCTCCACCGATTGCGGCAGCAGTATGCCGACCCGCTCGCCGGGGGTCAGTCCATGGGCGGCGAACAGATTGGCGAGTTTATTGGAGAGAAGCTTCAGCGCCTGAAAGCTGTACTGGGTGAGGTCTCTGTTGGCGTTTTCGAAAATCAGCGCCGTCCGGGTGGGGTCGGCGTCGGCATGGCGGTCGCAGACTTCGACGCCCATGTTGAAGAATTCCGGCACCCGCCATTGGAAGTCCCGGTAAACCTCTTCGTAACTGTCCGCTTTCGTCAGCATCGATGGCCCCCTCCGATGATCATAGCAGTCCGGATGAAGAGAAGAATTCGAAAAATGCTAGCGGGGGGCGGAAAGGGGGGCGGAAACGGGTGCGGAAACGGGTGCGGATGCCGGTTCTTCCTCCTCTTGCTCGCCGCCGGTTTCAAAGAAGCGGTAGGCTTCTTCCATGCCTTCCAGAACCACGCCATCGAAACCGAGCTGGACGAGGCCGTAAATGTAGGATTTGGCGTCGCCGCTGATGATCCGCTGCCATTCGGGCTGCCAGAACTGAACGTGATAGCGGTCCGGGTCGTCACGCACCGGGGCGCTGATCCATCCGGGCGAGCCTTCCCGCCATGTCGGCTTCCAGTAATAGCGGTAACTGGCGGCAGTGCCGATATTGGCCGTCGCGAAGACCAGCCGTTTGCCGCCGACCTTCTTGTATTTCAGGGTCTCCACGGCGCGCTTGTTGAGCGGTTTACGCCCATGCAGGACATCTACGATCATCAAGTCGTAATTGGTGTCGTGCATTTTCAGGGCGAACTCCGGGATCCGGCCGTAGGTTGCGGAATTGGCGATATAGGCGAAGGTGGAGACGCTTTTCAGGGATATGATGCTGCTGGAGTTTTCCCCGTAGGGCCGGCTGGGGTAGGGCGGCAAGGAGCCCAGTTCCGCCAGGGGGGCGTGAACGGTGGTGGAAACATAGCCTTTTTCACGATTGAGGCGGCGGGACTCATCGACTGTTTTCGGGTCCGTGCCGTAATCAATGACGAACACCGGAAGGCCGTTCTTGCGGGCCATTTCCGTCAGTCTCAGGTTGCGTTGGCGGATTTCGTCGGCGATCGGTTCGCCGAAAACCCTGTTGCCGAAAAACAGCCCGTCAAACATCACCCCGTCGATGGAGCGCATGTAGGTGCGGGCCGGGGAAATGCGTGTCTCATCGACCAGGTCGCGCTTGATGATCAAATCCAGGCCGCCGTGTGTGATGACATGGAAGTTGCGGTTATAGCGGCGTGCGAAGGCGGTAATGGATTGCACGAATTTCCGCATTTGCTGCCGCAGGTCGACCTGAAGCCCGGTCGGCGCGGGCAGCGGCGCTTCCGGCTCGGCCAAGGGCCGGCCTTGGACGCGAATCTGTCCGCGTGGTTGCGCTTGTGAAAGTTCCTGGCTCAGGGACGCCGTTGGCGCCAGGGAGGTGGCCAGCAACAACGCGCCGGGCAGTATGGCGAAAATCAAACGGCGTGACATTGAAGCTCCTGATGCAAAGGTCGACTCCCAGAGCCTGAACCCTACCCGATAGTGGTTAATCAGTCCTTTATTGTTCATGCTTCACCGCTTTGTGAAAGGGCGTGTCTTGCCACCTGTCGGCCGGGCGTCCCATCATGCCAGCATGCTATCCAAAAACGGCAATTTTCGGGACACTTATCTGGCCGCTATTTTTCTTTTCGGCCTGATGACGGTTTTCGGGGGTTTCGAAGCCTGGGCCGCCTCGCCCAGCTGGGGCGTGGAATGGCCGAACACGGACTTCACCAAACGTTCGGTGGAATGGAATGAAATTCTCTCAGGTGGCCCGCCCAAGGACGGCATTCCCGCCATTGACGAGCCCCGCACCATTCCCGTTTCCAAGGTCCATAACCTAGCCGACAGCGAACCCGTGGTCGGCCTGATCCTGAACGGTCAGGCGCGGGCCTACCCCCTGCGCATTCTGACTTGGCACGAAATCGTCAACGATCAACTGGGCGGCGTGCCGGTCACGGTCACCTATTGCCCGCTTTGTAATTCCTCCATCGTTTTCGACCGGCGGCTGGATGGCAAAGTGTTCGATTTCGGGACGACGGGTAAACTGCGTCATTCCGATCTGGTGATGTACGACCGCCAGACGGAAAGCTGGTGGCAGCAATTTCTGGGCGAGGGCATCGTCGGGGCGATGACCGGAAAACAACTGACGGTGATTCCGTCCCGGCTGGAATCCTTCGCCGACTTCAAAAAACGCGCACCCGATGGCGATGTCCTGGTGCCCAACGATCCTGGCATGCGGAATTATGGAGCCAATCCCTATGCCGGGTATGATCAGTCCGCCCTTCCGTTTCTCTACCAGGGTGAGATGCCCAAAGGCATCAACCCCATGGTCCGGGTCGTGGTCGTCGAAGGCGAAGCCTGGAGCCTGCCTTTGCTGCGCCAGAAGGGCGAAATCACCAGGGACGGCCTGATGCTCCGTTGGCGGCCGGGCCAGAACTCGGCCCTAGATACGCGGACCATTTCCGAAGGCCACGACGTCGGCAATGTGATCGTTCAACGTATGAAGGACGGCAAGACCGAAGATGTCGCCTATGACGTAACCTTCGCCTTCGTCTTCACGGCGTTTTATCCGGGCCGGGAAATTCACAGGAAGTAGTCCGGGCCAAGCCTTGTGTTGCCGCCTATCTGTGGCGGCGGTATACAGGAATCCGTTTTTTACTGGCTCGGATGACTGCCCGTCCTATGACTTCGGAATTTGTTTCCTCCGCCTGTCCGCACGATTGCCCTAGCACCTGCGCGCTGGAGGTCGAGCGGCTGGATGATTACACCATTGGCAAGGTGCGTGGCGCCGCCGACAACGATTACACGCTGGGCGTCATTTGCGACAAAGTGGCGCGCTATCGCGAACGCATCCATCATCCCGAACGCCTGTCTCATCCCTTGAAACGCTCCGGGCCGAAAGGTTCCGGCCGCTTCGAGCCCATCTCATGGGACGAGGCCCTCGACGAGGTCGCAGCGGCCTTCAAGGCGGCGGCCGACGAATTCGGCGCCGAGGCCGTCTGGCCCTTTCATTACGCCGGCACCATGGGGTTGGTGCAGCGCGACGGCATCCACCGTTTCCGCCATGCCCTGGGGTATTCCGGGCTGGACGAGACCATCTGCGTGACGCTGGCCCGCATGGGCTGGTACGCAGGTGTCGGAAAATTATGGGGCACCGATGCCCGGGACATGGCGCAATCGGACCTGATCGTCATCTGGGGCACCAATCCGGTTTCGACCCAGGTCAACGTCATGACCCACGTCACCAAAGCGCGTAAGGAACGGGGTGCGAAGGTTGTCTGCGTTGATCCCTACCGCACGGGGACGGCTAAGGCCGCAGATATTCATCTGGCCGTGCGCCCCGGGACCGACGGCGCGCTGGCCTGCGGGGTGATGCATGTCCTGTTCAGGGAAGGCTTCGCCGACAGGGATTACATGGCGCGCTTTACGGACGATCCGGAGCGGCTGGAAAAGCACTTGGAAACCCGCACCCCTGCCTGGGCGGCGGACATCACCGGCCTTGCGGAAGAAGACATTGTCGCCTTCGCCCGTCTTTATGGGCAGACCGAGCGCAGTTACATCCGTGTCGGCTACGGTTTTTCCCGCAGCCGCAACGGGGCCGCCAACGTGCATGCCGTGACCTGCCTGCCCGCCGTGACCGGTACCTGGCAACACCCCGGCGGCGGGGCGCTCTATGTCCAGGCCGACCTGTACAATATTGACCAGACCGTCATCAAGGGCCTGGACGTGGTGGACCCGGAGGTGCGCATCCTCGACATGTCGCGCATCGGCGCCGTGCTGACCGGTGACAAGGGCGCGCTAAAGGGCGGTCCGCCGGTGAAGGCGATGCTGATCCAGAATCAGAATCCGGCCATGGTCGCGCCGGACAGCGTCAAGGTTTTGCAGGGGTTGAAGCGCGAAGACCTGTTTATCTGCGTACACGAGCAGTTCATGACCGAAACGGCGGAACTGGCCGATATCGTGCTGCCGGCGACGATGTTCCTGGAACACGACGACATGTACAAGGGCAGCGGCCACCCCTACCTGCAGGTCACCAAGAAGGTAATCGAGGCCCCCGCCGAATGCCGCTCCAACCACGAGGTTCATTGCGCCCTGGCCGAACGGCTGGGCGCGGAGCATCCGGGTTTTGCCATGTCCGCATGGGAATTGATGGACCAGAGCCTGAAGGCGTCCGGTCTGCCCGGTGCGGACGACGCCCTGAAGGCGCGCTGGATCGATTGTTCCAAGTCCAGTGACGAGATGAATTTCCTGAACGGCTTCGGTCACGCCGACGGGCGCTTCCGGTTCGCGCCGGACTGGAGGGCGTTGGGGCAGGCCCATGGAACAGCCTGGCAGGCGATGCCTGCGCTGCCGGATCATCTGGACAACATCGATGCGGCGGACAAAGACCATCCCTTCCGGCTGGTGACGGCGCCGGCCCGGCGGTTTCTAAATTCCACGTTTACGGAAACGGAAACTTCGCGCACCAAGGAAGGCCGCCCGACCGCCTTCATCAACCCCGCCGATTGCGAGGCTTTAGGCCTGTCCGATGGCGAACGCGTGCGTATCGGCAACCGGCAGGGTGACGTGGTCGTGCATGTGAAGCCCTACGAAGGCCAGCAGCCGGGCGTCGTTGTGATAGAAAGCATCTGGCCCAACAAGGCCTTCGTCGAAGGACTGGGGATCAACGCGCTGACCAGCGCGGACTCGGCGCCGCCGGCAGGGGGGGCGGTCTTTCACGATACCGCCGTGTGGCTGCGCGCCGAGCCATCCGGAGAGGGGATGTAAACGCCGTGAGCCTGTTCCGTAAAAAGCAAAACAAGGCGGCGCACGTCATCGTCGTTGGAAACGAAAAAGGCGGCAGCGGCAAGTCGACCACCGCCATGCACCTGATCGTCGGTCTTTTGCAACGGGGATACTCGGTCGCCAGCATCGATGCGGATTTCAGGCAAGGCACGCTGAGCCGCTATCTCGCCAATCGGCAGACATTCATCAAGGCCTCCGGCAGTGATGTGAAAATGCCCAACCCCTATACCATCACCAGGAATGAAGAGGATACCGGCCGGGAAACCGAATCCACCGAAGCCGAGATGCAGCAGTTGCGCCTGTTGCTGGAAGGGGGGCTGATCAACCACGACATCGTCGTCGTCGATACGCCGGGCAGCGCCGGGCGGCTGTCGGCGATGGCCCATTCCTATGCCGATACCCTGGTCACGCCGATCAACGACAGTTTCGTCGATCTGGATGTTCTGGCTCATGTGGACGGACGGCGTATGGCGGTCATGGGGCCGAGCCATTATGCGGAAATGGTCTGGAGCCAGAAAAAAATTCGCGCCGAGCGGGACGGCGGGTCCATCGACTGGGTCGTCATGCGCAACCGTCTTTCCAGCCTGGACGCGCACAACAAACGCAAGATGGAGGACGTCCTGCAGGATTTGTCCCGGCGAATCGGGCTTCGAGTCGTGCCGGGTTTGGGGGAACGGGTGATCTTCCGGGAGCTGTTTCTGGCCGGACTGACGATCATGGACCTGAAAGACGCCGCCGGGCCGCAGGCATTGAGCCCGTCCCACCGGGCCGCCCGGCAGGAAGTGGTCGACCTGATTGACGCTATTCGCCTGACCGAATCGCAATCAGACTCCCGCCAGGGTGTCTCCGGCGCCTAAGACGGGATAAAATAATCCCATGGCAAAGTATGACGCCAAGGTTCCCAGTAAGAAAGCATCACAAACCAATGTGGATGCGTTCCTGGAGAAGGTGCGGCTGACGCCGGTCAACAGGAAGCCGGGGCAGCGCGGACGGTTGTTGTTCGCCATGGACGCCACTGCCAGCCGGGAGCCGACCTGGGACATGGCTGCGCGCATTCAGGGTGAGATGTTTCAGGAAACGGCGGCGTTGGGCGGCCTGGAAATCCAGCTGGCTTTTTACCGGGGGTTCGGGGACTTCAAGGTCAGCCGGTGGAACACCGATGAACAGGCGTTATTGCGGCAGATGACGTCGGTCTTCTGTCTTGCCGGCGAAACCCAAATCGGCAAAGTCCTGTCCCACGCCGTCAATGAAACCAGGAAACAAAAAATCAATGCGCTGGTGTTCGTCGGCGATTGTTTCGAGGAGGATATCGACCATGTCGGAAAAATCGCCGGAGAACTGGGTTTGATGGGCGTTCCCGCCTTTATGTTTCACGAAGGAGGGGACCCGGTCGCCGCCTTCGCCTTCCAACAAATTTCCAAACTGACGAACGGAGCCTATTGCCAATTCGATTCCAACAGTGCCCAGGTGTTGAAGGAGCTTTTGAGCGCGGTGGCGGTCTATGCCGCTGGCGGCCGTTCAGCATTGGAGGATATGGCCAGGAAGCGGGGCGGTGAGGTGCTGAAAATTTCCCATCAAGTGAAGGGGGACTAAACCCATGTTCCCCTATTTGATCCTCGGACTTGCCATCCTGGCGGGCCTGCTATTGGCCGGGCGCTGGTTCACCACCGCCGATCCGAAGTTGCTGGTGAAGGTTCTGAAATGGACGCTGCTTGGGGTCATCGGGACGGTTGCCTTGTTCTTTCTGTTCACCGGCCGGTTGGCATGGGCCATCTTCGCCCTGCCGGCGCTATTGCCCTGGTTGATGCGGGCGCGGGCCGCGCACCGGATGTTCAAGACTTTTTCGCGGATGACTTCCGGCTGGAGCGGGGCGGCGGCTGGGCAATCGTCGGACGTTGAAACCCGTTTCCTGCGCATGGCGCTGGACCACTCCACAGGCAGAATGTCGGGCGAGGTCATCGACGGCGACTACACCGGGCGCGCCTTGGCCGGGATGTCCCTGGAGGAACTAATGGACCTTTTGCAGACCTGCCGGGTCGAGGACCAGCCTTCGGCGGCGGTCTTGGAAGCCTATCTGGAACGCGAACACCCGGATTGGCGAGACCATGTCCAGGACGCGGCCCCGGGAGCAGGGGACTCTGGCGGCGCGGAAAGCCAGGGAAGCTATCGTGGCAGTGGTTCCATGACCCGGGGGGAGGCTTTGGATATTTTGGGTCTTGAATCCGGGGCCGGCGTACAGGAGATCAAGGACGCCCACCGTCGCCTGATTTCGGGGCTGCACCCCGATCACGGGGGATCTTCGTATCTGGCGGCTAAAATCAACCGGGCCAAGGATGTGCTTCTGGGGAAAAATTAGGCCGGGAAGGACTAGACACCGGTTGCGGGGGCGGTGTGCGTGTGGCAAAAAGACCGCGCTTGTTCAAAGGTTCGCTCAAAGGGCCGTCTTAAACGTTAATTTTCGGGAATGTCCTGATGGTTAAAGCAGTCACCAAGGCCGTCTTACCGGTCGCTGGCCTGGGAACCCGGTTCTTGCCGGCGACCAAAGTGTTGCCCAAGGAAATGCTGCCGGTGGTCGACAAGCCGTTGATCCAGTACGCGGTCGAAGAAGCCCTCGAAGCGGGTGTCGAAGACATCATCATGGTCACCGCGCCGGGCAAGGGGGCACTGGAAGACCATTTCGGGCGCGCCGTCGAACTGGAATCGTTTCTCGAAGCCCGTGGGAAAACCGAAGCCCTGGCCTCGATTCGCGACAACTTCCCGAAACCCGCACATATTTCATTTACCCGCCAAGACGATCCGCAGGGGCTGGGGCATGCCGTATGGTGTGCGCGCAAGCTTGTCGGAGACGAGCCCTTCGCCGTTCTGCTGCCGGACGACCTGATGCAGGCGACGCCGGGGTGTTTGACCCAAATGGTGGCGGCCTACGAAAAAACCGGTGGCCATATCGTCGCCGCCGAGGAAGTCCCCGAGGCTCACACCAGCCGCTACGGCATTCTCGACGTTGCCGAAGATGACGGCAGTCTTGTCCGCGCCCGTGGGCTGGTCGAAAAGCCCGCCCCCAAAGATGCGCCGTCGCGCCTCGCGATCATCGGGCGATACATCCTGCAACCCAGTGTCTTTGAACACCTGGATAAGAAGATGACTGGAGCCGGCGGCGAAATCCAATTAACCGACGCCATCGCAGCGACCTTGGATGACGTTCCGTTCCACGGCCTGCGTATTAACGGACGCCGGTTCGATTGCGGCACCAAGCTGGGCTTCGTCGAAGCCAATGTCGCCTTTGCTGCCGCGCGGGACGATCTGGGCGGGGATATCCATGAAATCCTGGCGGCCTATTAACAGGGGACCCATCCCACCATGCACATAACAATGATCGGCACCGGATACGTCGGGTTGGTTTCGGGAACATGCTTTTCCGAATTCGGCCATGATGTGGTCTGCGTCGACAAGGACGCGGCCAAGGTCGAAAAGCTGAACAACGGGATCATGCCGATCTTCGAGCCGGGACTCGACTCCCTGGTTGCCAGCAACGTCAAGGCCGGACGCCTGTCCTTCACCACGGATATGGAAGTCCCGGTCAAGGCGGCGGACGCGGTGTTTATCGCTGTCGGCACGCCGACCAGCGACGATAACACCCATGCGGATATGAGCTACGTGTACGCCGCCGCCCGCGATATCGCAGACGCGCTCAACGGCTATACGGTGGTAGTCAACAAATCCACCGTTCCCGTCGGTACCGGCCGGGAAGTGGAAAGCATCATCCGGGACGCACGTGCCGATGCTGAATTCGATGTCGTCTCGAATCCGGAATTCCTGCGCGAAGGCTCTGCCATTAACGACTTTATGCGTCCCGACCGGGTTGTCATCGGCACCGGCAGCGAACGTGCGCAGGATGTGATGAAACAGTTGTACCGGCCCTTATACCTGATCGAAACGCCGATCCTGTTTACCAAGCGTCCGACGGCGGAGTTAATCAAGTATGCCGCCAATGCGTTTCTCGCCACCAAGATCACCTTTATCAACGAAATTGCCGACCTTTGCGAGGTCGTGGACGCCGATGTGCACGATGTCGCCCGCGGCATCGGGCTCGATGGGCGCATCGGATCGAAATTCCTGCACGCAGGACCCGGATACGGCGGGTCATGCTTTCCCAAGGACACGGTGGCGCTGGCCCATACTGCCAGGACCGCCGGTCATCCCATGCGTATCGTCGAGGCCGTCTCCGTCGTCAACGACGAGCGCAAGGAACGCATGGCGGACAAAATCATTGCCGCCTCGGGCGGGTCCGTGGAGGGCAAGACCGTTGCCGTTCTGGGCCTGACCTTCAAGCCCAACACCGATGACATGCGCGAAGCCCCCAGCCTCAGCATCATTGCAGGCCTTTTGGCGGCCGGCGCCCAAATCCGGGTTTTCGATCCCGAAGGCATGGATGAAGCGAAGGAGAGCCTGAAGTCGGACAGGATCGAGTGGTGCGAAGACGCCTACGATGCGGCATCCGGCGCCGACGCCCTGACCATCGTCACCGAATGGAACGAATTCCGGGCGCTCGACCTGGATCGGCTGAAAGACATGATGGCCGGGCCGGTGATGGTGGACCTGCGCAACATCTACAACCCGGATGAAATGGTTGCCGCCGGGTTTGACTATACCTGTGTCGGACGGTCGTCCGCGTCTTCCAGGAAATAGGATCCGCAAAAAGAGGGCCGGGCATGTCCAAAAAATACCAATTTCATCCCACCATCCTCCGGGAATACGATATCCGGGGCGTCGTGCCCGATACCCTGGGCCCGGAAGACGTCCGCGTCATCGGACGGGTGTTCGGGACCATGCTGCTGGAACGGGGCGGCAAAACCGCCGCCGTCGGTTATGATGGACGATTGTCGTCGCCGGAACTGGAAGCCGCGCTGGTTGATGGTCTGGCGGCGTCCGGCGTAGCCGTCACCAGGGCCGGACGGGGACCATCGCCGATGCTGTACTTCGCGGCGGCAACTCTGCCGGCCGACGCCGGGCTGATGCTTACTGGATCCCACAATCCACCTGAGTATAACGGCATCAAGTTGACGATCGGCGGCAAGCCTTTCTTCGCCGACGATATCCGGGAATTGGGGGAGAGGGCCGCTAATGGGGAATACTCCGACGGGGAAGGGCTGGTGACCGACCGGCACGTTCTGGACGACTACGTGGCCCGCCTGCTGAAAGATTTTGAAACCGGTGAGGGCGAGTCCCTGAAAGTCGCCTGGGACGCCGGAAACGGCGCCGCCGGCGAAGCCTTGCAGAAACTTGTGAAAGGACTGCCGGGCGACCATGTGCTGCTGAACGAAGACATCGACGGCACCTTTCCGGCCCACCACCCCGACCCGACGGTGGAAAAGAACCTGGAGCAGTTGAAGGCCGCGGTGGCCGCCGAAGGCTGCGATCTGGGGATCGCTTTCGATGGCGATGGTGACCGCATCGGCGTAATCGACGGGCGGGGCCGGGTGATGTGGGGAGACCAACTGCTGGTGGTCCTGGCAGGCGACGTTCTGGAGGACCATCCCGGCGCCACCATTATCGCTGACGTCAAGGCATCCAGCGTGTTTTTCGATGAAATCGAGCGCATGGGGGGCAAGCCCCTGATGTGGAAGACCGGCCATTCCCACATCAAGAATAAAATGCAGGAAACCGGTTCTCCGCTTGCCGGGGAAATGAGTGCCCACATTTTTTTCAAGCACCGCTACTACGGTTTCGACGATGCGCTCTATGTCGCCGTCCGTCTGCTGTCGGCCCTGAACCGTTCCGGGGAAAGTCTGGCCGACGTTCTCGACCGGTTGCCCACTATGGTGAATACGCCGGAGCTTCGTTTCGAGTGCGCCGAGGAGCGCAAGTTCAAGGTGATCGAGGAGGTGAAAGTCCGCCTCGGCAAAATGGATGGCATCAGCGTTAACGATATCGACGGGGTTCGCGTCGATACGCAAGACGGCTGGTGGCTGCTTCGGGCGTCCAACACGCAGGCGGTTCTGGGGGCGCGCTGCGAATCGTCCCCCCCCCGTGGGCCGGGACGGCCGGAAGATCAGCCTCGCCCACAGCCCGTGGGAAGGGGGATCGAGCCGCCCGGTCTTTGGGAGGGGGCGTTATACACAGGGTGAGGCCTAAATACCTCCGGGGCATCCATAGTAAACATAAAAAAAAATGTTTGGATTAACGCTTGGCGGGCCTTTTTGTGTAAC
>JACNJX010000106.1 GCA_014382345.1 Alphaproteobacteria bacterium | reverse complement strand
CCACAGTCTTTCCGACGAGGACGGAAATGTCAGACTGGGCCGATGCCTTGCCGGCGATCAAGGCGGCGGCGAGGCCGAAAATGACGGTTCTGTACATTGTTTCATACCTCCTTTTTATGGTCTGGCTATTTAAGGTCTGGGCTTAAAGTCGCGGTTTCCGCTGGGCCGGCAACCGGCAAGGCGCGGCTGTCCATTTCCATGGCCAGGGTTTGCGCCGTCTGGACGATGATCTCGGTCGCCGTGGAGGCGTCCTTGAAGAACAGGCCGCCCTGGTGGGCGACGACCCGCATCCGGGTCACCCGCCGGGTCAGGGCCTCCAGTTCGATTTCGATGGTTCGATCATGGGCATTGGCGATAATGGTCCAGCCGGCCGGGTCTTGGACCTGATCGGCGATGTCCATGTCGAGCCGGTCCAGCGTGTTGAAGGCGGCGGTTCGCATATCGTTCATGGACGCCGTGAAGGTTTTGTAGGAAATGCCGCTCAGGGTGTGATCCAGCCCGGCGTCGGCGGCCATGGAGCCGGCGGTCAGGGCGGCTCCCGCGCAGCCCTGCAAAATCATCAGGCCGAGAAGCAATGCCGTTATCTTGGTTGTGAGTATTTGTAGTTTATTCATGGCAACCTCCTGTCTAATAATTCTCCTTCATTATCAAGTAATTGGTCAAATAAATTATATGTAAGTATTGTTTATTAAAATAAATATACAAAGTCTGTATTTGTTTGGTAAAAATTTAGTAAAATAAATCTCGCGCAATAACTTGCCGCCGTGCGGAATCCGGGCGTTAATGTGTTTGTCGGCTAGGCCGGCGGGGTTGCTTGCACGGAGAAGGGAGGAAGGGAGACTAGAGGGTGAAGTTGTTGCCCGATGCCTGGCCCCAGGCGTCCAGGAAGTCCTTCAGGTAGGGCCTGTCTTCGCTTTCGGCCTGGATCAGGGCGACGATATCGGCGATGGCGGCATTGTAGCCGTCCTCAAGCAGCGTGCCCTTGTGCAGCATCCAGCGCAGGTAGACCAGATAGGTATTGAGAACGTCGGTCTCGCAGTAATGGCGGATGTCGTCGATTTTGCCGTCGTCGACCATTCCGGCCACGTCTGCGCCGGACACCCCGAATTTCCCCGGGAAGCCCATGACGGAGCAGACCTCATTCAGGCTGACGCGGGCGGACGCGCCATGGTCGGACAAAACCTCCAGCAGGTCGCAGTGCCAGTCGGTGGAATAGCGCTGGGTGTAGCTGTTCCATTTATCACCGGCACCGTACAGCCAGGGTGCCGAAATGCCGTGCACCATGGCCCGGTATTTCAGCACCGGCAGGTCGAAGCCGCGTCCGTTGAAACTGACCAGGCGCGGTTTCAGGCGTTCGAAATAGCCGAAAAAGCCCTGCAGCAATTGTTTTTCATTGAACCCGGCTTCGCCGCCGGAGCGCAGTTCGCGCAACAGGTACGCCTCATTGTCGCCGGAACGGTCGATTTCGGCCTCCAGGAAACTGATCGCCACGACCTTGTGAAAGGGCTGGCGCGGGAAGGCGTTCTTGCCGCCGGTTTTTTCCAGGTGATAGCGTTCCAGCTCTTCGCGCCGTTCCGCCACGCCGGGGTCATCGAACCCGGTCAGGTTGGGCACGGCATCGGTGTCGGGCACGGTTTCGATGTCGAAGACGAAGAGGTTTTGATGCTGCATGGCTTCGGATGTTATACACTGTTCAATGTTTTCGGCCCACCGTGTTTGTGGCCCCTTTGCGAAAGAGAACCTGACAGATGAAAAACCTCGGACAGATGTTGAAACAGGCCCAGGAAATCCAGTCCAAGATGGCCGGCATGCAGGAAGAACTGGCGGACATGGAAATCACCGGATCATCCGCCGGCGGCATGGTGCAGGTGACGCTCAACGGCAAGGGCGAAGCCCGCAAACTCAAGATTGACCCCTCCCTGGTCACGCCCGATGACGCGGAAGTCCTGGAGGATATGATCCTGGCCGCCTTCAACGATGCCAAGGGCAAGATCGAAACTGAAATGCAGGACAGGATGTCCGACCTGACCGGCGGACTGTCGCTGCCGCCGGGCATGAAGCTTCCGTTTTAAACGGTTCCCGGCGGCCCATGGTTTCGCCCGATATCGAAAATCTGATCGCCCTTTTGGCCAAACTGCCTGGGCTGGGGCCACGCTCGGCGCGCCGCGCCGTGCTGCACCTGATCAAGCGCCGCGAATCGCTGGCCCAACCGTTGACCAAGGCGATGGGGGTCGCCCTGGAAAATATCAAAACGTGCAGCCAATGCGGCAACCTGGATTCCACGGATCCGTGCCAATTGTGTAGCAATGTGAAACGCGACGCCGGTCTGATCTGCGTCGTCGAGGACGTCGCCGACCTGTGGGCGCTGGAACGCGCCAAGGTGTTCCAGGGCCGTTACCACGTTTTGGGGGGCGTCTTGTCGGCGTTGGACGGCGTTGGGCCGGATGACCTGAACATTCCCGCCCTGATCGAGCGCGTCGCCGCCAGCGGTGTCCGCGAGGTGATCCTGGCCACCAGCGCCACCGTCGACGGCCAGACCACGGCGCACTACCTGTCCGACAAACTGGCCGGGATGGGTGTCGAGATCACTGAACTGGCGCACGGAGTGCCGGTCGGCGGCGAACTGGATTACCTGGACGACGGCACCCTGGGCGCGGCCTTGAAAGACCGCAGGCCGGTTTAGGAACCGCCTTCGACTTCCTTAAGGTGCGGGCGGTCCACCAACAGGTCATCCGGCGTATCGCCATCATCCAACTGCACGTCTGTGATTTTTTGCCCCCTGTCGGCGATTTTGCTGCTTGAGGTTGAGATGCCGTCGATATCTTCGCCGGCCTGGCGGAAATGGGTCTTTAGCTTGCCGACCCGTTCGTCCAACAGGCGAACGTCATTTAACAT
Source organism: Alphaproteobacteria bacterium (assembly GCA_014382345.1). GTDB lineage: Bacteria > Pseudomonadota > Alphaproteobacteria > Rhodospirillales > Casp-alpha2 > Casp-alpha2. The sequence continues at coordinate 150,379 of JACNJX010000106.1, read as the reverse complement.
CAATTCGACCTGTTTCTGGATTAGTCCGGCCTGTTCCTTCATCCGGCCATCTTTGAGAATCGATCCAACAGTGTTGACCAGTGCCATCAGGGTCGATGGCGAGGCAAATCCGACACGGCGGCGTTGGGCGTCCTCGACGATGTTTGGGAAATGCGAATTGAGTTCCGCAAAAATGGCCTCGGAAGGCAGAAACATGATCGCCCAATCGGTTTCGTTCGCAATGATGTATCGCTCGGCGATGTGCTTGACATGCGTGTTCACGTCCTTGGAGAAATCACGATTTGCGTTTTTTTTATCCGTTTCGTTTTCTGCCCGCTGGATGGCGCGATAAGCCTCAAGGGGGAATTTGGAATCGATGGGTATGATTCCGGGCGGCGACGGCAGCCTGATTAGGCAATCGATCCGGGTTCCATTGGAAAGGGTGGATTGGAATTCATAGGCCGAGGGCGGCAAAGCGTCCTTGATCAGGGACTCCATCTGGAATTCCCCGAAATTGCCCCGCAACTGCTTGTTGGACAGGATATCCTGTAGCCCGACCATCTCTTTTCCCAGGTCGGAAATACTTTTCTGCGCGGAATCAATGACGGCGAGGCGCTCGTGCAGGCCCTTGAGGTGCACGCCGGTTTTTTCCGTATGCTGGGTCAGGCCTTCCCCAACTCGTTTCGAAAGCGCCTCCAGCCGCTCGTTGAGGCTGGATTCCGATTGCTGCACGCGGCCGGAAAGTTCGGCCTGAAAATTCAGTATTTGGTCCAGTTTGCCCGCGGGTTCGCCGCTGCCCCGCCGGCCAAACAGAAAAGCGCCAACGGCGACGGCGATCAGGGCTACAATGGCAAGAATCCACTCCATAGAAGGAGATTACCCTCTGGCTTCGGCCTCCGCCAGCCGCAAACCGTCCTTGACGGGACGGTCCCTTGGATGGGAAAACCCAAAATCATGACCATTCTCGAAATCATTGTCGCCCCGGACCCGCGCTTGAAGGTCAAGGCCAAGCCCGTGGATGGCGTCGATGACGACGTTCGCAAGCTGATGGATGATATGCTGGAAACCATGCATTCGGCCCAGGGCATCGGTCTGGCCTCTATCCAGGTGGGCGACCCCCGGCGCGTAATCGTGGTCGATGTCTCCGGGACGGACGATGATCCCGACCCGCTCTGCATGGCCAATCCGGAACTGGTGTGGACGTCGGACGAAGAGCGCCTGCATGAAGAAGGCTGCCTGTCGCTGCCGGAACATTACGCCGAGGTCGAGCGTCCGGAGTCCATTCGCGTGCGTTATCTGGATGAAACCGGGGAAATCCGAGAACTGGAAGCCGACGGCATGTTGGCGACCTGCATCCAGCATGAAATGGATCATCTGGACGGGGTCCTGTTCGTCGATCATATTTCGTCCTTGAAGCGCGGCATGATCCTGCGCAAGCTGAGCAAGGCGAAGAAGCAAGCCGAAGCGCCGGTTTAGGCGCGGTTTATAAGGTTTTTTGGGGGGCCGGTCTTTGCGTCTCGTATTCATGGGAAGCCCGGATTTTTCGGTGCCTGTTCTGGCCGCCCTGCTGCAGGCCGGGCACGGCGTTGCCTGCGTCTATAGCCAGCCGCCGCGTCCGGCCGGGCGCGGACAAAAGGAACGGCGCTGCCCGGTGCATGCTTTCGCGGACGGCCAGGGGCTCCCCGTTCGCACCCCGCAAACATTGAAAACCGAAGACGCCCAGGCCGATTTTCAGGCGTTGCAGGCGGACGCCTGCGTCGTCGCCGCGTATGGGCTAATCCTGCCCCCGGCTATACTGGCCGCGCCCCGATTGGGGTGTCTGAACGTGCATGCATCACTGCTGCCGCGCTGGCGGGGGGCGGCGCCGATCCAGCGGGCGATTATGGCGGGGGATTCCGAGAGCGGCATCTGCATCATGCAAATGGACGAAGGGCTGGACACCGGGGCTGTGTTAATGCGCGAAAAAATGCCGATCACCGGCGAGACCACGGCAGAAAGCCTGCACGATGCGCTATCCGCCATGGGCGCGCGGCTTATGGTCGAGGCTTTGTCGGGAATTGAGACGGCCACGTTAAGCCCGGAGCCGCAGCCTGAAGACGGCGTCACCTACGCAGAAAAGCTGGCTCGCGGGGAAGGAAAGCTCGACTGGAACCGTACGGCGGTGGATTTGGAACGCCAGGTGCGCGCGCTCAACCCGTGGCCGGGGGTATGGTTCGAATACGCTGGCGAGCGCATCAAGGTGCTGGCCGCCCAGGCGATGGATGTCGAGGCCGCCGCGAAAGATGGTGTCATGGTGGGTGCGACCGTCGACGACAGGCTGTCCGTTGCCTGCGGGCAGGGGGTGTTGCGCCTGGAACGGGTCTGCCGCGCCGGAAAGACGCCACAGGACGCAGCGGACTTTGTCCGGGGGTTCCCAATCCCGGCGGGAACGGAATTGCTTTAGTTTTTTTATATGCAAATGCGTCGTCGCGGATGTTTCCATCCGCTCGGGATTTGCTTTTTTTTACGCAAATGCGTCGTCGCGGATGTTTCCATCCGCTCGGGATTTGCTTTTTTTTACGCAAATGCGTCGTCGCGGATGTTTCCATCCGCTCGGGATTTGCTTTAGTTCAGTGCCGACAGCATGGGCGCGGAATCTTCGATGTGCTGAATCTTGTCCATGCCCTGTTTCATTTCCGACATGATGAACTCGGCGCGTTTGCCGGGGCCGCCGGCGGACGGGGTGGGGAATAACCTGGCCCAGGCGTCCATCTTCACGCTGAGTGAACATAAAACCCCGCCGATGGTGGTGTGGTAGCTGGAGATCAACTGTTCGACCTTGCGGAAACGTTCGGCGGAAATTTCATCCCACATGTGTTTGGTGCCGCGCTCGAAATTCTCGAACCGCCCGGTAATCGCCGCCATCAGTCCGTTGATGGTGGATTCCATTTCTTCCATGGTCTTGCGCAGGTTCTGGTCGGTCTTGAACTGGTAGTTGTCGCGCAGCGAGTCCATGGCTTCCAGGAACTCGGTTATGGTCGGCTCAATGGCGTCCAGGCAGCGGCGGTAATAGGACAACGACAGGAAAATGTCGCCGTAATCTTCCATGAACCGGGGAATTTCCTCGGGCTTGATGTTCAGCTTGTCCGCCATAATGCGGATTTTCTCCAGCGCCTTGCCGACGTCCGGATCCCGGAACAACTTGACGACGTCTTCGAAACTTTCGATCTTCATATCGTCGCCGCCGTAGATTTGCAGAATCAGGGGGCGGGTGAAATCCGTCATGTAAGACGTCAGTTCCTTGCTCATGGAGTCCGACAGGCGTAGCGCGTCGTGATCGTTTACGGGGATTTCCAAATCCCGGAGCGAGATGCGCAGGCTATAGACGTCGTAGCTTGGCAGCGCGCCGACCTTTCGCAGGATAGCCATGTCGGCGGGCGGGTCGGACATGTTCCAGTTGAATTCCTGGGGCAGGTCTTCGATGCCGATCTGGCCCGAGCCGGTATCCTTGTCGGTGAACAGTTCGATGACGCTTTCCAGACGCACGTTCTTGATCAGCCGGGCACGGTTCAGCGACGGCGTTTCCAGAGGCAGAATCACCATGGGCAGGATATGCAGAGAGTCCCTGTCTGTATCGCTGATGCCCGAGTCGCTCAAAAGGTCATTTCCACAGATTTGTTAAAGGACAAAAAAACGCATTCCCGGCACGGGAAAAAACCGGCAACGCATATCCCGGCAACCATAGTGAACCATAATGCTTACAATACGTTTCTGGATTATGCCCTGTCCATGTCCATTTGTGCCAATTTATATCGTTTTGTTACAGGGCGTTAAAAATTGATCTTTCTGTTTATTACGGATTTACGGACTTAAGGCTCGCTTGGCGGTTGTCTGCGGTCTAAAAAAACAGCCATGACCCGATACAAAATTATCATCGAATACGACGGTACGGACTTTGTCGGCTGGCAGCGCCAGGACAACGGTTTCAGCGTACAACAGGCTATTGAAGAGGCGATTACCGGATTTTCGGGCGAACGCGTGGCGCTCTACGGTGCCGGGCGCACCGATTCCGGCGTCCACGCCCTGGGCCAGGTGGCGCATTTCGATCTGGAGCGCGACACCGATGCCAACACCGTCATCAACGCGCTCAATTTTCATCTCAGGCCCGCCGCCATCACGATCCTGTCGGCGGTTGCCGTGGATGATGCCTTCGATGCCCGCCTGTCGGCGAAGGGACGCGCCTATGTGTACCGTATCACCAACCGCCGTGCGCCTCTGGCGCTGGGTCGGGGGCAAAGCTGGTGGGTGCCGGTGCCGCTGGATGTCGCCGCCATGCACGAGGCCGCTCAAGTTTTGATCGGCAAGCATGACTTCACCACCTTTCGCGCCTCCTATTGTCAGGCCGGCTCGGCGCTGAAGACGCTGGACGAACTGAGCGTGACCCAAACCGGTGATTTGATCGAAGTCCGCGCCCGCGCGCGATCCTTCCTGCACCATCAGGTGCGCAATTTCGTCGGCACCCTGAAACTGGTCGGCGAAGGCAAATGGACGGCCGAGGACGTTCGCCGGGCTTTGGAAAAGAAGGACCGCGCCGCCGGCGGACCGACGGCCCCGGCGGAAGGGCTGTACATGGTCGAAGTGGTTTATTGACGCGATGAACGCCGCTCGTTGTTTCCGGCGTGCCGGGGACTTATAGTTGAAGCCATCATGAAGAAAATGTCACTTAGCCTGAATTCCGAATCTTCGGAGTCATCTGAACCGGGGAATTCCGGCCCGGAAGAGCACGATCCGTCCCCTCAGCCGCCCCCGGATGCGGCCGAACAACCAAAAGGCATTCCCATCATCGGCGGGGCTGCCATCGTGTTCGGGATTTTGGGGATATTCACCAAGGGCTATATTTTTGTGCCCCTGGCGCTGATCTGTTCCCTGATCGCCCTGTTCATGGGACAAATGGCGTGGGCCTTTATCGGCCTGTTGCTATGCGTGGCCGGTCTTCTGACCTCGCCGGTGTTGCTGGGGCTTTTGGGAATCGCCTGGTTCCTGCCCTAGATCGTTTAAAAAGACTACAGCACCTTAAGTGAAACGGTGTGGATCAAGATGCTGATGAGAAAGTCCACGCCGATGATCCCCGCCGCCATGGCGCCCGTCACCTCCAGCGCGGTGCGGGCGATAAACCAGACATAGAAAATAATGGCGGTCATCGCCAAAAGCCCCAGTACGCCGGCTGCGGGCGCCAGCGATCCCCCTGTCAGTGCCAGGATCTCGATCGGCATAAAAACGGCGTTTTGCAGCACGGCCGCCCAGTTGTAGGCGACGATGAAGCGGATGTAGTTGGGCTCGCGTTTGATTTCCCGCGCAATGCCCGCCATGACCAGTGGAAATGCGACCCAGGCGATGATGAAGGCAATGCTTTCCAGGGCGAAAAAACGGAACGCCGATACTCCGGTTTCTTCGCTGAAACGAAAATACAGCAGAAGAAAAAAGAACGGCGCGATCAGGACGGCGGCGAAAAACGAACGCCAGAAGCCTGTAGGGGTGACATCAAAAAACGCAAGGCCGGACGCGTCGAGGCGGGCCAGGCGGTAGGTGCCATAGAGCGCGGTTAGGACATCGCGCGTGGTGAACGGACCGGGAGGCACGGGGTTTAATCCGTGTCGCTGAAAAAGCCGTCCAGAACGGCGGCGTAGACGTTCGCCAGCATGCGGATATCGTCGACGCGGGCATTTTCGTCGGCCTTATGGGCGGTTTCGTTGGTCAGGCCGAATTCACAAACCGGGCAATGATCCTTGATGAAGCGCGCATCCGACGTGCCGCCGGTGGTGTTGAGGTCCGGCGTTTGACCGGTCACGGTTTGAACGGCCGCAGCCACGACATCGCTTAAACGGCCGGGTGGTGTCAGGAAGGCCTCGCCGGAGACCCGGACAACCATGTCGTAAGCGCCGCCCCTCGTTTCAAATATGGCATCGAAGCGTTGGCGCAGCAGGGCCTCCAGGCTTGCGCCGGTGTGCAGGTCGTTAAACCGGATATTGAGCCTGGCCGTGGCTTCCGACGGGATGACGTTGGTCACCGGGTTCGCCACGTCAAAGGTGGTGACGACCGGGACGGAGGGCGGGAAATGCTCGGTGCCGTTGTCCAGCGGCGTATCCAGGATGGCCGTCAGCATCGCCATCAGTCGGTGAATGGGGTTGTCGGCCAGGTGCGGATAGGCGGCATGGCCGCTGGCGCCACGGACGGTGATCGTCGCCGACAGGGATCCGCGGCGGCCGATCTTGATCATTTCGCCGAGCGTTTCGGGGTTGGTCGGCTCGCCGACCAGGCAGGCGTCCAGGGTTTCTCCCCGGTCTTGCAACCAATCCAGTACCTTCCGCGTGCCGTTGACGGCGTCGCCTTCCTCGTCCCCGGTAATCAGCAGGCTGATGGAACCGGGAAGGGCTTCGCCCCGTGTCTCAAGGAATCCGGAGGCCGCGGCAACAAAGGCGGCGATGGCGGGCTTCATGTCGGACGCGCCCCGGCCATAAAGACGCCCGTCCTTGATTTCGGCTGCGAAGGGATCAACGGTCCAATCCCCGGCCTCGCCCACGGGGACCACGTCGGTGTGTCCGGCAAAACAGAAATTGGGGCCGTCCGTGCCGATGCGGGCATACAGGTTCTGTACCTCGGGCGTCTCATCGGTGGAAAACGGCAGCCGGTGACAGGTGAAGCCGAGGCCTTCCAGCGCGGCCGCCAAAACATCCAGCGCACCGGCGTCTTCCGGCGTCACGCTGGGACACCGGATCAGGTCTTGGCTCAGTTCAATTGGGTCCATGGGATTGATCCCTTGTTCAGTTCAGTCCCGGAGCAAATCGTTGATGGAAGTCTTGGAACGGGTCTTTTCATCGACCCGCTTGACGATCACGGCGCAATACAGGCCCGGACCGGGAGTGCCGTCGGGCAGGGGCTTGCCGGGCATGGTGCCGGGCACGACGACCGAATAGGCGGGCACCCGGCCCATATGAATTTCACCGGTGGTGCGGTCGACGATCTTGGTGGAGTCGCTGATATAGACGCCCATGGACAGCACCGAGCCTTCCTCGACGATCACCCCTTCCACCACTTCCGACCGGGCGCCGATGAAGCAGTTATCCTCGATAATGACCGGGTCGGCCTGCAGGGGCTCCAGTACGCCGCCGATGCCGACGCCGCCCGACAGGTGACAGTTCTTGCCAATCTGGGCGCAGGAACCCACGGTGACCCAGGTGTCGACCATGGTGCCGCTGTCCACGTAGGCGCCCAGGTTTACGAAGCTGGGCATCAGCACGACGCCGGGCGCGATATAGGCGGACCGACGCACGATGCAATTGGGTACGGCGCGGAAGCCGGCGTCACGGAAGCGGGCGTCGTCCCAGCCCTGGAACTTGGAGGAAACCTTGTCGAACCAGGGCGCGCCGCCGGGGCCGCCGTCGATGGTCGCCATGTCGTTGAGGCGAAACGACAGCAGCACGGCTTTTTTCAGCCACTGGTTGACCTGCCAGCCGTCGCCGGTTTTCTCGGCGACGCGGGCCTGGCCGGAATCCAGAAGGTCCAGGGCTTCGTTGACGGCGTCGGCGACCGCGCCGGTGGTTGTCGTGGTGATGCTGTCGCGGTCTTCCCAGGCGGTATCGATGGTCGTTTGCAGGCTGCTGGTCATGGGGGCTCCGGTCTCTTTTCTGATCGTGGCTCTGGTTGTGTCAATGGCGACAGAAAATGCGGCACGCCGGACGGGGTGTCAATACGGGCCTACGGATCAACCGGCGGTCAGGGCACTCAGCCAGCGGGGTAAATCGTCGACGATGTGATGCACGCTATCGTCTTCAGGTTCTTCGGTGTTCAACGCGCTCTCAGATCGCACCCACACCGTGGTCATGCCGAGAGCTGCCGCCGGTTTCAGGTTACGGACCAGGTCTTCGACCATGACCGTTTGTGTGGGTTCCAGTTGATAGCGTTCGACCAGCACGTCGTAGGGGCCCGGTTTCGGTTTCGGGATGTAATCGGCGCCGATGATATCGAAGATGCCCTCGAAATGGTGGTCGATGGAAAGCCGGCCAAGAACCCGCCGGGCGTGGTCCGTAGGCCCGTTGGTGAAAATGATCTTGCGGCCCGGCAGCCGCGACAACGCCTGGTCCAGTTCCGGGTCCGGGTCGACCACGCCGAGGTCAATGTCGTGGACGACATCGAGAAATTCCGCCGGGTCCATGTCATGCAGGGTCATCATGCCCGACATCGTGGTGCCGTGGTCGTGGTAATAGGTCTTGCGGATTTCACCGGCCTGCTCGAACCCTACGTCCAGGTAATCCGCGATATAAGCCGTCATTTTCCGGTCAACCTGTGCAAACAGATCGCACGACGCCGGATACAGCGTGTTATCGAGGTCGAAGACCCAGCATTCGGCCTGTTTCAACCGGTCTTGGGAGGCTTGTGTCTGTTTCATGTCCATAAACTTTGTGATAATCGTTTTATGCCAACCTCAGGGCTGGCAGGACAGCTTTTTCTCCCATAAAATCCAGCAATTATATATATTGCCATACGGGTTTACCCGTTGCGGCGTTTGAATTTCGAGGATTTCTTATTTTATGGCCTCAGACCAACCTTCCGGCACGCTTGAAAATATGGACGACGAAACGGAACCCGGCGCGGCTTCTCCGGAGGAGGAGTTGCTGGCCGGATACCCCGGTGCGGCCTTGCTGGTCAACGCCGAGGGCCGTGTCCGGTGTTCCAATGCCAAGGGTGCCGGACTGGAAGCCCTGATCCAGCATGATGCTGCGCCTGAAATCAGCAAAATGATCAATCAGGCCCGTTCCGATGGCCGTGTCGCCGCCGGATCGGTTTCCCTGAATAGCGCCAAGGGTGAAATCGTTCTGGAAATTACCGCCGTTCCAGGCTTCACCGCTGGAGTCGGGAATGGCGGGGGGGAGAACGGCGATGTCCTGGTGATGGCCCGCGACATGACCATGGAACGCAACCTGCGTTCGGCGTTGGTCGAATCCCGCCAGCGCTATAAGGATCTGGTCGAGGTTTCCAGCGACTTTTCCTGGGAAACCGGGGCCAACGGCGATTTTATCTTCGTTTCTCCGAAAGGCGCGCTGGGCTATCAGGCGGAAGACCTGATCAACAGAAAAGCCGAGGAATTCGTCATTTCGCCCGAGGATTTCAACCCTCTGCCGTTTGTCAGCCAGAAGTCTCTGGAGGACGTCGAGGTCTGGATGCGTAAAAAGGACGGCTCCACGGCCTGCGTGGTCCTGTCCTGCGTGCCGCTGATCGCCGAGGAAGACGGCGAGGAAAACTGGAAAGGGTCGCGCGGCGTTTGCCGTAACGTGACCGATGAACGAGAAAACGAAGCCGCCCTTGCCCGCGCGCGCCGGCGCGAGCAGCACCTCAATTACATCGTCAGCACCATCCGCGATGAGTTGGAACCCCATAACATGCTGAACGCGGCGTCTGCCGCCACCGCCCGGGCGCTGGGGGTGACGGGGTGCCGGATTTACCGTCGGGGCCAGGAAGATTCCTTTCGCACCGCCGCCGAACACGGCAACGTGGAGGGCCTGGAAGGCCTGGATAGCAAGCTGGCGGTTCTCGACGAGGGGGACAAGCTGGTTGAAATGCAGATCGGCAAATGGCAACTCCTGGCGACGGCGACAAATTACCGCCAGCGGATCAACGGCGCCATTTCCATCTGGAAACCGGACGATGGCGAACCCTGGGAGGACGATCACCTGTTGCTGATCGGCGACGTGGCCAACCAACTGGGGATTGCCAACGAGCAAATCAGCAACCATGAACGGATTCTGGCCCTGTCCAGGACCGACAGCATGACCGGCCTGTTGAACCGGCGGGCCTTTTACGAGGAAGACCTGCCGAGGCGAATTGCCCGTCTTCAGCGCAGCCGCGAAACGGCGGCGTTGTTTTTTGTCGACATGGACAATTTCAAGCGGGTCAACGACGTCCATGGTCACCAGGCCGGCGATGACGCTTTGATGGCGTTGCGCGACCTGTTGATGGAAATGTCCAGGCCCGGCGATGTGATCGCGCGCCTGGGCGGCGATGAATTCGCCATGTGGCTGGACGGAATTTCACCGGAAGTCACCGAAAAACGCGCCGGACGCCTGATTGAGGCGTCGCAGTCTTTGCGCAAATTTTCGGGCGACGATGATCACCCCTTGGGGATTTCGGTCGGCGTCGCTATTTATGATCCGGAAATTAATGAAAAGCTGGAAGCTTTGGCAGCACGCGCCGACGAAGCCATGTATGAAGTGAAAAATACCGGTAAGGGTGGGTTCCACATGGCTCCCCCTCCAGAACAACCCGACCCCGCCGAAGGCGTCAAAACCATAGAGAAACCGACACCGTGAACAAAGACGCCCTCAATAGCGAAACGATTTCCTACGAAGTCGCCAAGAAACTGGCGCGGGACGAAGACCCCGAGGTGCGCCAGGTCCTGGCGACGCGCAAGGATATCAAGCCCGAAATCCTGTATTTCCTGGCCGAGGATACGGACGCCGCCGTGCGCCTGGCGGTGGCCAACAATCTGTCCGCGCCGCGCAAGGCGGATGTGATCCTGGCCAAGGACGACGACGTCACCGTGCGTGGCGATCTGGCCGGGAAGATCGCCCGTTTAGCACCCGGTTTAAGCGTCGATGAACAGGATAAGGCCCAGCGTGCCACCTACGAGGCGCTGGAGACTCTGGCGAAGGACCAGATCGCCAAGGTCCGGGGCATCCTGTCGGAAGCCCTGAAGGATATCGCCGACGCGCCCCCCGATGTCATCAAGACGCTGGCAATGGATACGGAAATCGAGGTTTCCGGCCCGGTGCTCGAATTCTCGCCGGTTCTCAGCGATGACGATCTGCTGCAGATTATTGAACAAGGTCCCGCACAGGGCGGCCTGAATGCCATTTCCAAACGCGCAGGCGTCACTGAGCCCATTTCCGACGCCATTGTCGGCACCGACGACGTGGCCGCCATTGCCGACCTGTTGAGCAACGATTCGGCGCAAATTCGTGAAGCCACTCTGGACGATTTGATAGACCGCGCGCCCGATGTGGAGTTGTGGCATGCGCCTCTGACCGGACGCCCGAAGCTTCCCAATGGCGCGGAAGTCCGCCTCGCCGGCTTTTTGGCCGATAACCTTTTAAGCGTCCTGCAGGAACGGGCCGATCTTGATGCGGACACCCTGGATGCGGTCAAGGCGGTCGTTCACAAGCGAATCGGCGACGAGGGCATGAAAGGGATGGCGGAGGCGGAGAGTGGCCAGGATTTTATCAATATGGAAGCGCCGCTGGACATGGTGCGCCGGCTCTACCAGGCTCGCAAACTGGACGGCAACGTCATCGGCAAGGCGCTCAATGCGGGGGATTACAGTTTCGTCTTTGCCGCCATGGTCGTGCGGAGCGAACTGGACGAGGCCGTGGTCAAGCGGACGTTTGTCGAAAAAAGCGCCAGGGGAATTTGCGCCGCAGCCTGGAAGGCCAGCCTTTCGGCAAAGATGGCGGCGCAGATTCAACAACGCATGGGACGGATTGGGCCGTCCGACGTGGTGGCTGCGGACGGTGACAAATACGCGCTCAGCCAAGAGGATCTTGAGTTCCAGATCGAGTTCTTTTCCGACCTGTCGTCCAAAGGAACGGGATAGGTTGCGGTGAAAAGCCTTTTCAAACGGATTTTCACAGGCGACCAAGGAGACAAGAACAGCCCGCTCCTGTCTTATGACGAAGCCAAGGAAATGGCCCGCGACGAGGCTGCGGAGGTTCGCCGGGACTTGGCCGCGCGTCCCGATGTGGAACCGGAAATCCTGTATTTCCTGGCCGAAGACCCCTCGCCGGAAGTGCGCCGCCAAATCGCCGCCAACAAAGCGACGCCGGTGCAGGCGGACCTTCTGCTTGCTAAGGACGACGATCAGGACGTGCGCGGCGGTCTGGCGGAAAAAATCGCCCAGTTGGCGCCCGGGCTGACCGCCGACGAACAGGACAAAATGCGCCAAATGGCTTATGACGCGCTGGAAATACTGGCCCGCGACCAAGCCATCCGGGTCCGTCAGATATTGTCCGAAGCTTTGAAGGATATCGCCGGCGCGCCGCCAGAGGTCATTCGCCAATTGGCCTCCGACGTGGAAGTGGTGGTGTCCGGGCCGGTGTTGCAATATTCCCCGGTCCTGACCGAAGACGACCTTCTGGAAATCATCGGCAACAATCCCTCAACGGGCAATCTGTCGGCCATTGCCCAACGCGAAGAGGTCCCCGCGACGCTGGCCGATGTGATCGTCGCGACCTATGACGAGGAAGCCGTGGCGCTGTTGCTCAACAATTCCAGCGCCCAGATCCGCGAAGAAATGCTCGACCGGATCATCGACCGGGCGCCGGATATCGAGCCCTGGCATGAACCGCTGGTGCACCGGCCCGTTCTGCCGGGCCGGGCGGCGGCCAAGCTGGCGCGGTTCGTTGCCCACAATCTGCTGGAGGCTCTGAAAAACCGCCAAGACCTGGAACCAGACATCCTGCAGGAAGTCCGCGACGTGGTCGACCGGCGGCTCGAGGAAGAGTCGCTCGAAATACCGGAAGAAGAAAAAACCACGGCACTCGAGGCGCTGGAAACGGTCAAACGGATGCATGCCGAAGGCGGCCTGGACGAAGACGCCGTTGCCGGAATGCTGAAATCCGGCGATCGGGAAATGACCATTGCCGCCCTTGCGGCCCTGTCCGGATTGAAGGTCGAGGCGGTGCGCTCCGTGCTGTCCAACCGCAGTGCCAAGGGCATGGTGTCCGTCGCCTGGAAAGCGGGGTTAAGCGTAAAGCTGGCGGAGGACCTGCAAAAAAATCTCGCCCTGATCTCGCCATCGGAGTTGCTTCGCGCCGACGGCGCAAGCTATCCCCTCGACGAAGAGTCCATGGAATGGCAGCTGGATTTTATCAAGGATCTCGGCTGACGGAGCATAAGGATTGTCGCGGAGATTAATCCTTATTAATCAGAGTGCCGACGCCGCCTTCGGTAAACAGCTCGATCAATAGCGCATGTTCGACCCGGCCGTCGATGATGACCGCACCATCGACTTTGCCTTCGACGGCGTGCAGGCAGGTTTCGATCTTCGGAATCATGCCGCCCGAAATGGTACCGTTTTCGATCAGACCTTTGGCTTCCGTGATCGACATGTCGGCGATCAACTCGCCATCCGTATCCATAACGCCGGCGATATCCGTCAGCATCAGCAACCGTTTGGCGCCGACGGCATTGGCAATGGCGCCTGCGACCGTATCGGCGTTGATGTTCAGGGTCTCGCCGTCGGGGCCGACGCCGATCGGGGCGATCACCGGGGTGATATCGGACTCTTCGAACAACGCCAGAATATGCGGGTTGATATCTTTCGGCTCGCCGACCAGGCCAAGGTCGAGAATTTTTTCGATGTTGGAATCCGGATCCCGCGTGGTTTTCGTCGCCTTGTCGCAGTGGATCAGGTGCCCGTCCTTGCCCGACAGGCCGATGGCGAAGCCGCCGGCGGCGTTAATGGCGGACACGATCTGTTTGTTGATGGAGCCTGACAGCACCATTTCGACGACACTGACGGTTTCATGATCGGTTACCCTGAGCCCGTCGATGAACTCGCTCTTGATCTTGAGCCGCTCCAGCATTTCGCCGATTTGCGGGCCGCCGCCGTGGACGATGATCGGGTTGATGCCGATCTGGCGCAGCAACACGATATCGCGCGCGAACAGGTCGGCCAGCCGGGCATCGCCCATGGCGTGGCCGCCGTATTTTATGACGAAGGTCTCGCCGGCGTAGCGTTGCATGTAGGGCATCGCTTCGGACAGCACCTTGGCCTGTCCGAGCCAGTCGTGATCCAGATTTTTCGGGTTGATGGTTTTTTTGTTCATAACGGGTGAAACCTAGCCTAATTATTCATCCGCTGCCAGCGCCGCCAGATGGGCGCGCAACTCGGGAATCCCGGCACCTTTGCGCGAAGACGTGGTGATGATGTCGGGGTGCGCCGCCGTGTGTTTCGCCAGTTCGCTTCGAACGCCGTCGATGCAGGCCTGAAGGGGGGCTTTCTTGACCTTGTCGCACTTCGTCAACACGACTTGGTAGGGCACGGCGGACTGGTCGAGCAGCGCCATGGCCTGGCGGTCGGTCTCCTTCGCCCCGTGCCGGGCGTCGACCAAAAGGCAGACGCGGCGAAGCTGGGCGCGGCCGCGCAGATAGTCCTCGATCAGCGCCGTCCACTCGGCGATTTCCGTCTTCGGTGCGCGCGCGAAGCCATATCCGGGCAGGTCGGTGAGCATCAGCCGTCCGCCCAAATCAAAGAAATTGACCAAGCGCGTGCGCCCCGGCGTGTTCGACGTGCGCGCCAGCGTCTTGCGGCCCGTGAGCGCGTTGATCAGGCTGGATTTGCCGACATTGGAGCGCCCCGCGAAGGAGATTTCCGGAAGCACCGTTTCGGGCACCTGGCTCATGTTGGCGGCGCTGATCACGAAGTCGCAGGACTTGGCGAACAACAGGCGTCCGACTTCCAGTTGAGCTTCGTTGAGGTCGTCGCCGGTTTTCAGGGCTTCGGGTGGCGTCGAAGGCATGAGGGCCTCCTTAAGGGTGTTATTTCAGCGCGTCTTTACCGGAAATACCCATGCGCTTCATGATGAGCCACTGCTGGGCCATGGACAGGATATTGTTGACCGCCCAGTAAATCACCAGACCAGCCGGGAACCGCGCCAGCAGGAAAGTGAACATAATCGGCAGGAACAGGAAAATCTTGGCCTGCATGGGGTCCGTGGGCTGCGGGTTGAGCTTCTGTTGCAGGAACATGGACACGCCCATAATCAGCGGCCAGACACCGATCATGAGGAACTCCGGCGGCGTCCAGGGAATCAACCCAAACAGATTGAAGATGGTGGTCGGGTCGGCCGCGGACAGGTCCTTGATCCAGCCGAAGAACGGCGCATGGCGCATTTCTATGTTCACGAACAGAACCTTGTAGAGCGCGAAAAACACCGGAATTTGAATCAGGATCGGCAGGCAGCCGGACGCCGGGTTGACCTTCTCGCGCTTGTAAAGCTCCATCATTTCCTGGTTCAGGCGCTGCTTGTCGTCGGCGAAGCGTTCGCGCAGCGTCGTCATCTGCGGCGCCAGTTTCTTCATCCGGCTCATGGATGTGTAGGACTTGTTGGCCAGCGGGAAGAAAACCAGCTTGATGAAGATCGTCAGCAGAATAATGGAAAGGCCGAAGTTCATGACCACGCCGTTGATATAAAGAAGGGCGTAGAAAATCGGTTTGGTCAGGAAGTAGAACCAGCCGAAATCAATGGTCAGGTCGAACCGGTCGATGCCGAGCGTTTCGTTATAGGCGTCCATGGTCGCCACTTCCTTGGCGCCGGCGAACAGACGGTTTTCGGCCCCACTGGACGAGCCGGGGGTGACGGTGACGGCGGCGGACAGGTAATCGACCTGAAACAGGTCGTCGCCGGAGTCCTTGCGGTAGGTGTAACGCGCATTAACCTGGGCCGACTGGTCGGGCACCAGGGCGGCCATCCAATACTTGTCGGTGATGCCGAGCCATCCGCCTTTGGAGGCTTCCTTGACCTGCCCCTGTTCCTTGATGTCTTCGTAATCGATTTCCTTCAAGGTACTGTTGGCGACGCCCAGCAGGCCTTCATGGATGATGTAAAAGCCGCTTACTTCGGGTGTCGTGCGCCGGGAAATCAGGCCATAGGGAAAAAGCGTCGCCGCCTTTTTGCCGGTGTTTTCCACCTTTTGAGAGACGGTGAACATATATTTGTTATCGACCGAATAGGTGCGGGTAAATTTCAGGCCCTGGCCGTTGTCCCAGGACAGGGTTACGGGGGTTTCATGGCTGAGGGCCTTGCCGTCCGCCTTCCAGAGCGTGTCCGCGCCGGGAACGGCCTGACCATCGGCGGAAACCCATCCGAAATCCGCGAAGTAGGCTTTTTTATCGCCCTTGGGTATCAGCAGAACGATTTCGTCGCTGTTTTTATCCAGGGTTTCCCTGTGTCCGGCGAGCGTCAGGTCGTCAATGCGCCCGCCCATCAGGTCGATGGAGCCGTGCAGGCTGGGTGTGGAAATCCTGATGCGCGGGCCTTGTTTCAGGATCGCCTTGCGCGTGGCGGCAAGGGCGGCTGTCGGCACGCCGGGGACTGTCGGCACGCCGGAGGCGGTCGTGGCCTGTGGAATGGACGGTTGGGCAGAGGGCGTCGTGGATGCCTGGGGGGACGACGGTTGAGTCGCCCCTTTTTGCGGTTGCGCCTGTTGCGACTGACTTTGGCCATCTTTGGGCGGAACCGGACGCTTGGAAGAGAAATACATCTCGAACCCGACCAGAATGGCGATCGACAGGGCCACTGCCAAGATTATGTTGCGATTATCCATTATCCGTTCAGCCCGTGATGATTTCTGTTGTTTTGGTCATTGCCATGCAATTGCATTGCTCCGGCGTTTTATGGCTTGTGGTGGCTGCGCTAACCTTAGCCTTTGCGGGGGGGACCGGGTCGAACCCGGCGTCTCCCCACGGGTGGCAGCGCAAAATCCGTTTCACGGCCAGCCAGCCTCCGGTCAGCGCGCCATGTCCGTCAATTGCGTCCAAGGCGTAGTGGGAGCACGTCGGCTGAAAGCGGCAGCCGCCCGCCGGCAGCACCGGTACGATCAGCAACTGATAGGCCCGAATGACGGCCCGCATGCACACACCGATGCATTTGCCGAAAATGGAACTGATCCCCATTATGTCGTACCCATTACTTCCGCATCCCGGGCTTGTAAGCCGTTTTCTTCATCATAGGCATCAAGCTTTCTTAATGCCGTTTCCAGGTCCCCGACCAGGGCCGGAAACGTTCGTTTCAATGTCGCCCGGCGTCCGATTAGGACGAAATCGTGCCCTGAACGCGCATGGCCGGGCATGACCTTATGGGCCGCTGCCCTTAATCTTCGTTTGGCCCGGTTTCGTTCGACCGCGCCGCCAACCTTGCGGCTGACGGTATAGCCGATGCGAAACCCGTCGCCCAGGGCGTCTTTCCTTACGTTGGCCGTATCGGTTTCACCATAGCGCCTGGCCTGAAGGATCAGGCCCGGCGCGGCCCACTTATGGCCCGATGCGGCGACGCGCAAAAATTCCTGGCGTTGCTTCAAACGCAACACGGCGGCGGGCTCGATATTGAAAGACACGGACGGGAAGGGCAACCGTAATCGGACATGCCGTCACGCAGCCACGCCGTCACGCAGAAAGACGCTTGCGCCCCTTGGCGCGGCGGCTGGCAAGAATCCTGCGGCCACCAACGGTCGCCATACGCTGGCGGAATCCATGCCGGCGTTTGCGGACAATTTTACTGGGTTGAAAAGTGCGCTTCACGGTCGCCTCCGAGTAATAACGAGCCCGCTGTATACGGTGTTGCCAAAGCGAAGTCAACGCCGGTTTGAAGCTTCCTGAGGAAGGAAAATTCCGCGTTTTTGGGGGATATGAACGGGCCTTGATCCGGGCCGGAAGCCGTTTTGCATCTCCTCGCTTATAAACGGTCACGGAATGTTGACCAAACGCGATGACTTTCAGCCCATGTACGGGTTGCCGAAAGCACACAGTACCCGTTTAATGGCCGGACTTCACCGGCAAACGAATTTGAGCCTTATTCAGACGATGACCGCGACCGAAAACATTGAAACCGGCGAGACGTCCACCAAAGCCCTCTGGAAACGGCTTTGGCCGCTGGTTCTGGTCGGATTGGCGGTGGCCGGCGTGTTCGTTTTCGACCTGCATACATACCTCAGCTTCGAAATGCTGAAAAACAACCGCCAGACGGCGATGGACTGGTACCAGCAAAACCGTCTTCTGGCGGCTTTGAGCTTTGTCGGCGTGTATGCCCTGGTGGTGGCCCTGTCGGTACCCGGCGCGGTGTGGCTGTCGCTGGCGGCGGGGTTTTTGATGGGAACGCTCTGGGCGACGGTTCTGGTGGTGTTCGCGGCGACGCTGGGGGCGCTTGGGATTTTTCTTATCGCGCGCTACGCGCTCGCCGATTTCTTTCATGAAAAGGCAGGCGCGGCGGGCCGCAAGATGGAGGACGGGTTCCGGGAAAACGCACTGTCCTACCTGTTGGTGCTGCGTCTGGTGCCGCTGTTTCCGTTTTGGCTGGTCAATTTGGTTCCGGCGCTGCTGGGGGTTCCGGTCCGGACCTTCGTGGTCGGCACCTTTTTTGGCATTATTCCCGGCACCACCGTGTTTTGCAGCATCGGCAACGGCCTGGGCGCGGTGTTCGACCAAGGCGGCATGCCGGACCTGAATATCGTCTTCAAGCCGGAAATTTTCGGCCCCCTGCTGGCGCTGGCGGTGTTGTCGCTGATCCCCGTTGTTTACAAGAAAATGAAGAAAAAACCCGATGACGAATAATCTCAATGTTGATATCTGCGTTATCGGCGCCGGCGCGGGCGGGCTGTCTGTGGCCGCCGGTGCGTCGCAGATGGGTTCGTCCGTGGTGCTGATCGAAAAAGGCGTAATGGGCGGCGATTGCCTGAATTACGGCTGCGTGCCGTCGAAGGCCATGCTGGCGGCGGGCCATGCGGCGGAAAATATCCGTAATGCCGGGCGTTTCGGGGTCGAAGGGACGGAGCCGGCGATTGACGCAAAGGGCGTCTTTGAACACATTGACGGCGTCATCAAAGCGATTGCCCCCAACGATTCCGTCGAACGCTTCGAAGGGTTGGGTGTTACCGTACTCCAGGGGCACGGGCGGTTTACCGGCCCCAAAGCGGTCGAAGTAGACTGTGCGGACGGCCCAGAAACTAAATCTTGGCGCATCACCGCCCGGCGCTTCGTCATCGCCACCGGGTCGGGCGCGTTCGTGCCGCCGATCCCCGGTTTGGATGGCGTCGATTACCACACCAACGAAACCATCTTTAAAGGCCCCGACCTGCCCGAGCATCTGATCGTCATCGGCGGCGGTCCCATCGGCATCGAAATGGCGCAGGCGCACCGGCATCTGGGGGTGCGGGTGACGGTGCTGGAGATGTTTTCCATCATGCCCAAGGACGACCCCGAACTGGTCTCGGTGGTGCGCCGCCAACTGGACGCGGACGGCATCGACATTATCGAAGGCGTTTCCATCACCGGTGTCGAAAAAACAACTGACGGGATCACCGTGTCTCTGAAAGACGGAGAAGACGGGCCGGTCCGGATGATCGAAGGCTCCCATCTGCTCATCGCCACCGGGCGGCGCGCCAATGTCGACGGGATGGGCCTCGACGAGGCCGGCATCCGTTATTCGCCAAAAGGCATCGAGGTCGATGCCCGCCTGCGCACCACCAACAAACGCGTGTTCGCCATCGGCGACGTGGCCGGTGGCCTGCAATTCACCCACGTCGCGGGCTACCACGCGGGCGTGGTGCTGAAAAACACACTGTTCCGCTGGCCGGCCAAGGCCGATCACCGGTACGTGCCGTGGGTCACCTATACCGCGCCGGAACTGGCCCAGGTCGGCCTGACGGAAGCCGATGCCAGAAAGGTGCATGGCGACATCCGCGTTCTGCGTTGGCCCTTCCATGAAAACGACCGCGCCCAGGCCGAAGCCGCCACTGGCGGTTTGCTCAAGGCGGTGGTTAGTCCTAAGGGCAAAATTCTCGGCTGCGGGATCGCCGGTGCACACGCCGGTGAGCTGATCCAGACCTGGGTGCTGGCGATGAGCAAGAATCTCAAGATCGGCGATGTGGCGCAGATGATAGCGCCCTATCCGACGTTCGGCGAAGTTTCCAAACGGGCCGCGGGCAGCTTCTATACGCCGTCGCTGTTTTCCGAACAGACCCGGAAAATTGTCCGTTTCCTGCGCCGGTTCGGATAAGGTGCCTCCTTACACAGAAAAGCCTGACACCATGTCCGACCCTTCCCTGCAACGGCCCAATTTCCTGCACGGCCTGTCGTTCCGGTTGCTGGTATTGACCATGTTTTTCGTCATGCTGGCGGAATTTCTGATCTGGACGCCGTCCATCGCGCGCTACCGCAAGGTCTATCTGGAGGAAAACCTGGCCAGGGCGCACCTGTCGATGCTGGCGGTGGAAGGCATGCGGGACCAAAAAATCAGCAAATCCCTGGAGCAGGCCCTGCTCAAGCATACGGAAGCCTACGGCATCGTCCTGAACCGCCCCGAGAGGCGCATGTTGATGCTGTCCAAGGACATGCCGCCGAATGTGGACCTGATGGTCGACATGCATATCGATTCTTTTTTTGGCTTTATCCGCGACGCTTTCGAGACTTTGGCGCAAAGCAAAAACCGGGTGCTGCGGGTCGTCGGCCCGTCACCCAAGGATCCCAGCGTGACGATCGAAATCCTGATCGACGAGGCGGCCATGCGCACCGCCATGTGGGACTATTCGCGGCGGATTTTTAACCTCTCCATCGTCATCTCGCTGTTCACCGCGACGCTGGTGTATTTAAGCCTGCAATGGCTGATGGTGCGGCCCATGCGAGTCATCACCGGCAACATGGCGCGGTTTAGGGAATCGCCGGAAGATGAAACCCGGACCATCGAGCCCAGCACGCGGGCCGATGAGGTCGGCGTCGCCCAACGGGAATTGGCCGTGATGCAGGACGAAGTCCGGGGTGCCCTGCAGCAGAAAACGCGGCTGGCGGCGCTGGGTACGGCGGTCGCCAAGATCAACCACGATCTGCGCAATACCCTGGCGACGGCGGTGCTGGCGTCCGACCGGCTGGCCAACGTGGACGACCCCGAGGTCAAGGAAACCATGCCGCGGCTGATGGACGCCATCGACCGGGCGACGAACCTGTGCAGCCAGACCCTGAACTTCGTCAGCGACGCCAAGCTGCAACCGGATCTGGAAATTTTCGCCCTGTCCGGCCTTGTCGCGGAAGCGGGGACCACGGTCACGTCCTATGACAAGGACGGGAAAACCGTCCGCTGGGAAAACGAAATAGCCGCCGAAATCGAGATCAAGGCGGACCGGGAAATGCTGTTCCGGGTGTTGAACAACCTGGGCCGGAATGCACTGGAAGCGGGCGCCGGGCGTGTCCGCATCCGTGAATCCCGCGACGACGGATGGATCTGCATCGACGTCGCTGATGACGGCCCCGGTTTTGTTGCAGAGGCAAAAGAAAAGCTGTTCCAGCCCTTCGCCGGATCGTCCAGGGACGGCGGCACCGGGCTGGGGCTGGTGATCGTCCGCGATATCGCCCGCGCGCACGGCGGCGACGTGGTGTTGATGGATGCCGGGGGAACGCAAGACGCCGGGATTGCCGGGGAAGCCCTTGGCGGTTCCTTGGGCGGCGCGGTGTTCCGCATTCGCCTGCCGTATAGTCAAAACGAAGAAGGATAACCCCATGCGCCACGCTTGGAATCCCGGCCAATACCTGAAATTCGGCGGCCACCGGCTACGCCCGGCGATCGACCTGTTGGCCCGCGTCGATGTCGCGCGTATCGACGAACAAGGCCCCGAAACCGTATTCGATCTCGGCTGCGGCCCCGGCAACAGCACCCGGCTTCTGGCCGAGCGCTGGCCGAAGGCGGGCATCACCGGCGTCGATGGCTCCGCCGGGATGCTGGAACAAGCGGCGAAAGACCTGCCCGGACTGAACTGGGTTGAGGCCGACCTCAACACCTGGACGCCGGGTGAGGGGGCGGATGTTCTGTTTTCTAACGCGGCGTTGCATTGGCTGGACGATCATGCGGTGCTGTTCCCGCGCCTTTTGGCCCACCTCAAGCCCGGCGGCGTGCTGGCGGTGCAGATGCCGGGAAATTACGCGGCGCCGTCGCATATGCTCATCAAGGAGGCGATGGGACCGTGGCGGAACAAGATCGAGCCGGTCATGCGCCCGGACCCGGTCGGGGAACTATCGCTTTATTACGATGCATTGTCGCCGGTGGCGTCCCATCTGGATATCTGGGAAACCATCTATATGCAGGCGTTGGAAGGTGAAAACGCGGCCGCCGAATGGCTCAAGGGCTCGGCCCTGAAACCGCTGCTGGATGTGCTCGATGAAGAGGAAGCGGAAGCCTTCTTCGCCGCCTATTCGGAACTGACCCGAAAGGCCTATCCGAAACGCCCCGACGGCAAGACACTGTATCCATTCCGCCGGGTGTTTGTCGTAGCCAAGAAATAAAGGGCCTTTTTAATCACCGAGGGCGACACCTTCACGCCTGGGATCGGAGCCGCCTTCCAGGCCGTCTTCGGTGACCATGACGCCGTTGAGACCGCTTTTGTAGGTCAGCGGGCGGATTTCGTGGCCCATTTTCTTCAGCGCCGGGATCAGGGCTTCGAAGCGGGATCCCTTTTCGATTTCCAACGGGCCGTTGCGGTTGACCACGTTGGGGACGTCGATGGCTTTTTGCACATTCATCTTCCAGTCCAGCGCCGCGATCAGCGTCTTGGCGACGTACCCGATGATGCGTGACCCGCCCGGTGAGCCGATGGCCATGACCACCCGGCCGCCGCCGTCGAACACCAGCGTCGGCGACATGGATGAGCGGGGCCGCTTGCCGGCTTCCGCCCGGTTGGCGACGGGGCCACCGCCGGCATTGGGTTTGAAGTTGAAATCCGTCAGTTCGTTGTTGAGCAAAAAGCCCCGCACCATCAGGCGCGAGCCGAAAGTGCGCTCGATGGACGCTGTCATGGACACCGCATTGCCGTCCGCATCAATGATGGAGAGGTGGGTCGTCGACAGTCCCTTGAGGCTATCGGTGCCGCCGGGAACGGCGGGGCGGAGCGTTGCGCCGGGGCCGGGCATGCCGGGTTGGCGTTTGCCGAGCGCCTTTTTCGGATCGATCTCGCCGGAGCGTAGCGTCAAATAGTCGGGGTCGAGAAGCCCGGCGGACGGCACCGGTACGAAATCCGGATCGCCGATATAGACGTTGCGGTCGGCGTAGGCGAGGCGGCTGGCCTCGCCAAGCAGGTGCAGCGCCTGAACCGCTTCGCCGTCGGATTCGATATCAAATTTGTTTAAATCGAAGGCCCGCAGAATGCCTAGAATTTGTAGTGTCGTCAGCCCGCCCGACGATGGCGGTCCCATGCCGCAGATCAGCCATACCCGATAGGGCAGGCACACCGGCGGGCGTTTTTTAGCCTTATAGGCCTCGATGTCGGCTTCGGTCATTTTGGCGGGGCGGATCGGCGCGCGGCTCACGGCGGCAGTTATCGCCTTGGCGATGTCGCCTTTATAAAAGGCATCCGCGCCGTTATCGGCGACGCGCTCCAGCGTATCCGCCAGGTCAAGGTTCTTTAGGATGGTCCCGGCCTTTTTCCCACTGCCGTCATTCTCAAAGAAATAAATTGCGGCGACGGGGCCTTCGGCCAGCCGGTCGGCGGAGGCGATTTGCCGGGCCAGCCGTTCGGAGATGGCAAAGCCGTCCCGGGCCAGTTTGATGGCGGGCTGGAACAAATCGCGCCAAGGCAGGCGTCCATGTTCCTTGTGCGCCAGTTCCAGCATCCGGAGCAGACCCGGCACGCCGACGCCGAGTCCGCCGACGGAGGCATCGGCCCATTTCAGCGGTTTGCCGGTGCCGTCCAGGAACATGTAGGGGGTGGCCGATTTCGGCGCCGTCTCGCGCCCGTCGTAGCTGTCGATGGCGCCGGTCTTGGCGGCGAAATGCATCAGGAACGCGCCGCCGCCGATGCCCGACGATTGCGGCTCGACCAGGGTCAACACCATCTCTGCGGCAATGGTTGCGTCAATGGCGGTGCCGCCTTTGCGCAAAATTTCCCGTGCCGTCCGGGCGGCAAGCGGGTGGCCGACGGCGACCATGTGTTTTTCGCCCCGGACGGGGTCGCCTGGTTCTGGGGCGGTCAACCCTGAGAAGGAAAACCCGGTGCCCCCGGCGCCATCATGCTGACACGCGGCCAGCGCCAGCAACGCCGCCCCGGCAAAAAGGCGAAGGGCTGCGTTGCGGGGCAAGGTCATGACGTGAAGTATTCCGGCACGGTTTTTTCCAGACACGCCCGGATGCGGTCGCGGATCGGTGTCGAGGCGTCGGATTTCTCGAACGTTTGCCCGGTGACCTGTTCATACAGTTTGACGTACTTATCGGCGAACGCCATCAGCGTGTCGGCGGGGATTTCCGGAATGGGGTCGTTGTAGGGATCGCACCGGCCCCGTATCCACAGCCGCAAAAACTCCTTGTCCAGGCTTTCGGGTTCTTCGCCGGCGGCGAGGCGCGCATCATAAGTGTCCCTGATCCAGAAACGCGACGAATCCGGCGTGTGGATTTCGTCGGCGAGGGTAATCCCCCCGTCCGCATCGAGGCCGAATTCGTACTTGGTGTCGACGAGGATCAGGCCGTTTTCGGCGGCGATCTCGCGTCCGCGTGCGAACACGGCGAGGCTCAGGCGCGCCAGTTCGTCCCACTGGGCCTGGCTTAACAGGCCCTGCTCGACGATTTCCGCCGCCGTGATCGGCGCGTCATGTTCGCCTTGGGCGGCCTTGGTGGTCGGCGTCAGGATGGTTTCTGGCAGTTTCTGGTTTTTCACCAGGCCGTCCGGGAAGGTTTGCCCGTACAGTACGCGTTCGCCCCGGTCGTACATGGGCCAGATGCTGGTTTCCGTGGACCCGGTCATATAGTCGCGGACTACCATTTCCACCGGCAGCATGTCGAGCCTCTTGGCGATGACCACGTTGGGGTCGGGCGCTTCGATGACGTGGCTGGGGCAGATGTCTTTGGTTTTTTCGAACCAGAACATGGCCGTCTGGTTCAGCACCTGTCCCTTGTAGGGGACCGCCGCCAGTACATGGTCGAAGGCCGATTGCCGGTCGGTGGCGATCATGATCCGCCGCCCGTCCGGCAGGTCGTAGGATTCTCTGACCTTGCCGCTCTGGTGGCCGGGCAGTTCGGGGAAATAGGCGTCTTGCAGACAATTATCGATAAGGCGTTGGGGGTCGGTGTCGCTCACGGATCGCTCCAAATTTATTTCCAAGTCAGGCTTGCGCCGGGAAGAAGGGAGTATAGAACACGGGTTCCGGCGTTCCAGCCCCCTTCCGAAGACCTCCGGTGTTTTTTTGCCGGTTTATTTTGCCGGTTCAGGCAAGGCGGGGATGGGAAAACCGGCGGAACCCGTATAAACTCCCGAAACTTTCCCGGAGGATCCCAGTGAGCGAAGACCAAGCCGAAAACCGGCGCACGACCGTTTCCGATATTCAGGCCCGCAAGGGCGGTAAACCCATTGCCTGCCTGACGGCCTATTCCAAACCCATGGCGCAGTGGCTGGACCCGCACATGGACCTGTTGCTGGTCGGCGACAGCCTGGCCATGGTCATTTACGGCATGGAAACCACGCGCGGCGTGACCCTGGACGCCATGATCAATCACGGGGCCGCCGTGATCCGGGGGTCTGAACATGCCTGCGTCGTCGTCGACCTGCCGCATGGAACGTATGAGGACAGCCCCGAACAGGCCTATACCTCGGCGCGCCGGGTTTTGGATGAAACCGGCGCGCAGGCGGTGAAGCTGGAAGGCGGCGTAGAAATGGCTGAAACCATTCGCCACCTGACGGGACAGGGCATCCCGGTTCTGGGCCATATCGGACTGTTGCCGCAGAAGGCCGAAAGCCGGGGCGGCTTCAAGATTCAGGGCCGCGACGACGAAGGCTGGAAACAGGTCATGGCCGACGGAGTGGCCGTTGCGGAGGCCGGCGCGTTCGCCATCGTTATCGAGGGCACGGTTGAAGCGTTGGCCAGGGAAATCACCGAAACCGTGGCCGTGCCGACTATCGGCATTGGCGCTTCGCCGGAGTGCGACGGGCAGATTCTGGTGACCGACGATGCCCTTGGCCTGTTTTCCGATTTCACGCCGTCCTTCGTCAAACGCTATGCCGAACTGGGCGAGGACGTGGCCCGCGCGGCGAAGGCCTATGCCGACGACGTGCAGGCGCGCCGTTTCCCAGGTATGGAACACTGCTTCGGCATGAAGAAGGTCAAAAAGGATCCACCCCGCCTTTAGCCCCGCCATGCTCAGGACCGTTCACACCATCGAGGATCTTCGCGGCGAAATCCGGACCTGGCGTCAGGCCGGGGAAACCGTAGGTCTGGTGCCAACCATGGGGGCCTTGCACGAAGGGCACCTGTCGCTGGTCCGCCAGTCCCGCGCCAAGGTCATGCGCACGTGTGCGACGCTGTTCGTCAACCCGAAGCAGTTCGGCCCAAACGAAGACCTGGACACCTATCCCCGTGACGAAGCCAAAGACGCCGCCAAGTTGGCCGACGAAGGCGTCGATCTTTTGTTTCAGCCGGCTCCGGACGAGGTCTACCCGTCCGGTTTCTCGACCAGCGTCCAGGTCGGGGGACTGGGGGATATTCTGGAAGGGGAGCACCGCCCCGGTTTTTTCACCGGCGTCGCCACGGTGGTGACGAAGCTGCTGCTGCAATCCCTGCCCGATGTGGCCGTGTTCGGTGAAAAGGATTACCAGCAGCTATTGGTTATCCGCCGCCTGACCCGTGACCTGAATATTCCGGTGCGCATAGAAGCCGTCCCCATCGTGCGCGAGGCCGACGGGTTGGCCTTGTCGTCGCGCAACGCCTACTTGACGCCGGACGAGCGCGCCATCGCGCCGGTGCTGTTTGGCACCATTTCCCAAGTCGCGGAAAATATTGGGCGTGGCGCTCTGCCGCAAGAGCAGGCGGAGTGGGGCCGGGACCAATTGCTGCGGGGGGGCTTTACGTCCCTCGATTACCTGAGCGTGCGCGACGCGGAAACCCTGGATGCTGTGGACAATGCCGCCCGCCCGGCGCGGGTGCTGGCTGCCGCCAACCTTGGTCCGACGCGGCTGATCGACAACGTTTCTGTCTAGGACGTCATGTAGAATTTTTCATGGAAGGATATCTCGCTCTTTTTGTCGCCGCGCTGTTGGCGGCGACGGTCCTGCCGTTTTCGTCCGAAGCCGTTCTGGTCGGGCTGATGGCGGCGGGAACGTACGATCCGGCCGGGCTGTGGACGGCGGCCACCGTCGGCAACGTGCTGGGCGCGTGCATCAACTGGGGACTCGGGCAGTTCTGCCTGCACTGGCAGGACCGGCGCTGGTTCCCTGTCAGCGCAGATCAATTGGAGCGGGCCGGGACATGGTTTTCTAAATACGGCGTATGGTCGCTTTTGCTGGCGTGGGTGCCGTTAATCGGCGATCCGCTGACCTTCGCCGCCGGTATCCTTCGTGTCGATTTTCGGCTGTTCGTTGTGCTGGTCGCCATCGGCAAGGCCGGGCGCTACGCCGCCGTGGTTTTCGCCGCCCAAGGGGCGCTTTAAGGCAGGGCGGGCAACTGGCAAAATCCCTCAGGCTGTGCGAAAATACGAGAATACAGCTCCCACCAGAAGGAGGCCTCGCCATGACCATGGACGATCTGGATACCGAAATCGCCTACCTGATGAACCAGCTTGAAGGCGAGCCCGGCGATCTTCACGAAATCCAATTCCGTTTGCACCAGATTCTGTCGACGTTCCGCGCCGAAGGTATGCCGGTGCCGGAAAATCTGGCGAAAATGGAAAAAGATCTGGATGCGCGCTTCGCCCGGAATTCCGGAGGTTAGCAGCCTGCTCAGGGTTTGCCGTAGGTGATCCGGTAAACGGCGCCGGCCCGGTCGTCGGACACCAGCAGCGATCCGTCTGTCAGTTCCTTGACATCCACGGGGCGCCCCCAGGATTTCCCCCCTTGCAGCCAGCCGTCCGCGAAGATTTCCTTTTTCACGGCTTTTCCCGTTTTCGCATCGAAGCGGATGCGCATAATTCGGTAGCCGTCGGGCACCGAGCGGTTCCAGGAGCCGTGCTGGGCGACGAAGGCGTCGCCTTGTGTGTCCGCCGGGAACATGGTTCCCCGGTAGAAACTGATGCCCAGCGACGCCACGTGGGCGTTGAAATTGATGACCGGAAACACGGGTGTCCGGGACAGGGGGTCGTCCCGGAATTCCGATGTGCGGTCGCGCCCGCCGCCGAAATAGGGAAACCCGAACCACATTCCTTTTTTTGGCGCGTGGTTAAATTCGTCGGGCGGGCTGTCGTCGCCCATGTTATCGGCGCCGTTGTCGGTAAAATACAGTTCCCCCGTCTTGGGCTGGAAATCGAAACCGACTGAATTGCGCACGCCGCCGGCATAGATTTCCGGCGTACCGCCGTTCTTGTCTATGCGCACGATGGTGCCTTCCAGGCCGCTTGTTCGGCAGATGTTACAAGGCGCGCCGACGGCGATATAGAATTTGCCGTCAGGCCCGAAGCGGGCGTAGCGCCAGCCGTGCCAACGGTCGTCGGGCAGGCCCGCGAACAGGATTTCGGGGCGGGATGATTTCAGGGTTTTCAGGTCGGGGGCCGGGAACCGAACCACCCGGTGCTGTTCGGCGACATAGAGCCAGCCGTTCCGCCAATCGATACCGTTGGCGACCTTGAGGCCGCGGAGCACCGTTTCAACACTTTCGGCGTGGCCGTCGCCGTCATTGTCGAGTATGGCGTAGACCGCATCG
The DNA here is from genome assembly GCA_014382345.1 of Alphaproteobacteria bacterium. Lineage (GTDB taxonomy): Bacteria > Pseudomonadota > Alphaproteobacteria > Rhodospirillales > Casp-alpha2 > Casp-alpha2. The sequence continues at coordinate 121,998 of JACNJX010000106.1, read as the reverse complement.
CTACGCGTGCCGACGAAGACGGCGCCCAGGGACGCCACCACGGCCATGGACCGGGCGCCGGGCACCTGAGCGTAGGGCTCGATTTTGTAGCCGGGCGGCAGGCGGATCAGGCCGAGCGGGTCTTTTGCGGCGGCGGGCGTAACGGCGAGGCCAGCATAAAAAAGCAAACCGAGAAGGGTGACAAAACGAAACATGGGAAAAGTATGGAGCGCCGCGTTGGACGGTTCAAGAGAGGGAGGTCCGGATGAGACCTGCTTATATATGGAAGCAAAACAAAACCGGCGTCCCATCAGGAGACGCCGGTTTGTAATTTTTGAAAATCCGGGATGCGGTTATCGCAGGTAGACGTGCACCTCGTTGGATTTGGCGCTGGTCAGGGTCTTGGCCGAAACGGCGACGCGTGCCGGCGGCAGGCCCATTTCGATCAGCGCGCGCAGAACTTCTTCCGCATGGCGGCGCGATTTGTTGGAATTGAGCGCCACCCGGGCGGCGCCACCGGACGACGGCGCCACGGCGACGAGATCGAACACGGCAGCCGGGCGGCGTTCCAAAACGCGGCTGACGGCGTGATAGAGCGCCTGCTGATAGGGAACCTTGTTGCGGTCGAAACGAATGACAACCAGCGGACGCTTGCCCGACGTGTCCGACGGACGCGCGGCGATGTTGATGTTCCGGCCCGCCGTGGCGGACGCCAGGGCCTTGTTGGCAAGGCTGCCGCCGAAGATCTCGCCGGAGCGGATCGCGGTCGACACCAGGTTCAGGTTGGCGCGCTCGGTGGCGACGTAATTGGTCTGGCGGCGGACGTCGTTGGACACCTCTTTCAGGAGGCGGGAAATCAAAACATCGGTGCGGTTGACTTCGTCTTCCAGGATGGCCAGTTGGCGATGGTCTTCGTCAACGGCGCCGGAAACGGCAAAGGACGCTCTGGCCGATTCAGACAGGTAAGACGACATGGTCGAATTGTTGCTGACCCGGTTGGCCAGCGCATTCATGTCCGTGATGTCGGCGGCGATACGGTCCAGGTCGGCCTGGGCGCTGTTGAACTGCTGCACCAGGATCGGGTTGCCGGGCGTGGTGCCGACCTGCAGGCGGGCATTCACCGCGGCGATGGTGCCGTGGTAGCGCTGGGAATTGGCGACGATCTTGCCGCGTAGCGCCTGCAATTGACTGTTATGGGTGGAAATGGATTTCTGAAGGCGTTTCAGTTCGCCGCGCATGTCGACGACTTTTTGGCCGACGAAGGTGCCGGTCGCCTGTCCGGGGGTCACGCCGTTGGGCTTGAAGGTGGACGTTCCAAGCGGCGGCGGGTTTTTGGCGACGATCACGGGCTGGCCGCTGGGGGATGCCTGCTGTCGGGCCGGCGTGTCTGCGCGCGCGCGCTGGGGCGCTGTCGCGGCCGGTGCGGCAGCCTGCTTTTCGTCAGCGGTCGGGCTTTCGCCCGTCAACGACGGCCATAAGGTGTTTTCGGTAAACGAACAGGCGGAAACGGTAAGAAGTGCTCCCGCTAAAAAAATCCGGACTCCACGATACGCCATCACACGCCTTTGTCTTTGATTCTGAATGGAATCATCCCCTCAACAACAATAACTACTTTGGAGCATAAGGAAAGACCCCTAAATCCCCCGATTTATTATGGGCGATCTTACTCAATGAGGAATCGCACCACAAGTTACTATTTTCATACGCGAATTTCGAAGGAAATAGAAGTTTTTCCTGTTCTTGCCTTCACCGCTTTGGTGGAGTAGTGTCGCCAGCCTTCGGGAGGCCGAAAACGCCGTTTTCCGCCATTCGATTCGCAAAGGTAAAGCACCCGTAGCTCAATTGGATAGAGCGTCTGACTACGAATCAGGAGGTTGGGAGTTCGAGTCTTCCCGGGTGCGCCATTGCTCTAAACCGCCGATCCAAGGGGTCAGGCGGTTTTTTTCCGGCTATTTCTTTGGAGCGGCTTTGGCCTCGACCAAGTCGTTCATGCGCCGGGTGAAGGTGGATGCCGTGTAATCGGCGATCCTGTAGACCCAGCCCCTGGTGCGTTTGGAAATGGCTTTGGCGTCGGCATGGTCGCCGCTGGCGTCCAGTTTAATCCAGGATCCGCCGTCCCGTTCCGTAAGGCGCACCCGCACCGTCAGCCCGTCGAAGGTGAAAAATTCGGCGGTGATGGTTTTCGCCGCGTCAAAAGGTTTGGTGTCCGCTTCCTTTTTGACGTCGTCGAGCACCAGATTGCTCAGCGCCTTGCCGATGGTGGTCGGCTCCATGGCGGAGATCAATTTTTTGTCTGCGGGAATATCATTCAGGGCGAACAGGGACTCTTCTTTCGTCGCCTTGACGACTTCGAGCGTTTCCCCATCGGGATGCTTGAGGACGGCGCGCTTCACCCGCTGGCTATCGACATGGACGATTTTGCGTTCCAGCCAGTCGATGACCTTTTTCGACAGGTCGACGCTGCCCTGGGCCTGCCCCGCCGCCAGCCAGGTCTGGTCTTCTCCGGGATTGCGGATATAGAGACCGCCGCCGGTTGTGCCGGCCAGGCCGGGGCGGCCTTTGCCGACGATGATGTCGCCGATCAATTGGCCGGCCTTGTCATAGAGCCGCACCCGTTTTGACTGCGCGCCTTGGGCGGACGTATCGCGGAGTTCCAGTTTGGCGAATTTTTTCTTCAGCCGGGTCTTCGGCTCCTTCAGGATCAATTGCGCGAGGCCGAGGATGGAGCGTTTGACCTTGATCGTGCGCGCCGCATAGCCGTGCTGTTCCTTGACCGTCCAGCCGTCTTCCCCGTTGCTCAGGGTGATCGTGCCGCCGGCGTGTTCGATGCTCATGGCGGCGACGTCGTTTGCCTTTTGCAGCAAGCCCGGTATGGCGGCATCTCCCGCACCCGCCACCGGGCCGTCGTTTCGGCCGCTGACGATCATCACCAGCGCCGCAATCACGGCGGCGGCGGTCAGAAGGCTGAGGGTGGTGAACGATTTTGGTGACACGGGGTGTTTCCTGTTTTCAGTCCGTTTGAATTACGGCGGTGCGCCGGAAGCGTCCGATCAGGGTGGCAAAAATGGCGCCTGCGGCCAGCAGCAGCGGAATCAGTCCGATGTTGATGAATTTCAGGAACGTCTCCAGCCGGTCCAAATCCTTCCGCAAGGCCCGTTGCACGTCCCGAAGCTCGCCCCGGATGGCGATCATTTGTCCTTTGATCTTGTCGATGGCGGCCTTGTCGTCGGTGCTGATGACGACAGCGCCTTCGGCCCCGCCGCGCCGTTGCAGCTTGCTGAGCTGGTTGCGCGCGTCTTCCAGCTTTTCCTGAAGCGCGCGTTCCTTGGTGCGGAATTTCCGTTCCGCCGTCTGGCGGATGTCCTGCACCATGGTAAAGGGCCGGGCCGACGGGGCGCGCCCGCGCAGCCCGATCAGGGCGTCGCTGCCGCCCAGATTATCGAGCGCGTTGACGACGAAGTCGGCGTTGTTGGCGTGCGGCACGAACAAACGCTGCCCGAGGAGCTGGCGGACGTCCGCCCAGAAGCGTTCGTGCAGCATGTCCACGTCGGCGACGACGATCAGGTTGGCCGGTTTGGCGGACTGCGCCAGATGGCTTTCCGGCACGCCCTTGGCCTTGGCGCCCTTGTCGGGCCCGGACGGTTCCTTCGGCGCGCCGCCGGGGAAAGCGGTCTTGATCGTTCCCTGGACCCGGGCCGCCAACATCAGCGGTTTGCCAGTCGGCTTGAAGTCCCGGAACAGGCCGACCGCGTCGGGCTGGCGGATCACCTTGTCGGCGTCGATGGCCATGGATTTTTCACCCGTGGAAATCAGCGGCTGGATGGTCACGCCTTCGGTCCCGGTTTTTTCCAGGATCCCGGCGCCGGCCATGTTGATGGCGCTAAGGTCGCCGGTGACGGCGTCGGCGGCATCGAAATTCTTTTTATCGAGGCCAAGCCAGACCACGTAATCAACGACGGACAATTTGCCGCCGGCCCGCACGTTGACCCGCCTGGCCGCGCCCAGGTCGCCGGCCACCTTGCCGTCAGCCAATTTCAGGCCCCAACCACCGAGCACCGTGTTGAAGTCGGAGCGCGGCATGGAGACCATGCGTCCGTCGGGCGGAACATCGACTTCCGCGTTGGCGTCGACGAAGGCCAGCACCCGTCCGCCCGCAAGCGCGAACTGGTCGATGGCGTACATGGTGAAGTCATCGAACCCCTTGGGATGAACCAGCAACAGGATATCGATGTCTTTTGGAATTTGGCGCAGTTGCTTGGGCAGGGGGCGGAGGTCGAAAAATTCCGATATCTGATCGAGAATGGCCCAGCGCGGCGCATTGTTGAACGGCGGGCGCATGGCGCCGCCGGTGATCGGCAGGGACGAGATCACGCCGACGATCTTTCGGTCCGGGTCGGCCAGGGTATAGACCACCTTGGTCAGGTCGTATTCGAGGAAGGTTTCGCGCTCCGGCGTGAAGAACGGAATGGCGGCGACATCGTCCGTGCTGTTGGAGCCGGCCAGCCCGAAGTAGCCGAGATCGCCCGCGTTGTTGAGCGGGATGCCCTGCATCCCGGCGGCGACGGCGTCGTCTTCGGTATTGGAAAAGGGTTCCGGGTTGATGATGTCGAGACGCACCTTGCCGCCGGAAATATCCTGGTAGCGGGCCAGCAGTTCGCGGATGCGTTCGAAATAGGTCGCGTGCTGCGGACTGCGTTCGCCTAGGGGCTTGCTGTAAAAGAGCTTTAGTGTAATCGGCTCTTCGATGTTGCCGAGCACATTCCGGGTCCCCTTGGAAAGGGTGAACAGCTTATCCTCGGTCAGGTCCAGGCGCGCCGCCTGAAAGGCCGCGTTGGAGAAAATGTTGACGGCGAAAAACAGCACCACGCCGAGCACCAGCCCGGCCATGGCCAATTTCGATCGATCGGTGTTTGTAAACCGCCGCATGGCTCAGGATGCCTTCTTCAGGTCAATGACGATAATGCTGGCGAACAGCCAGAACGCGATCAGCGACGAAAAGAAAATCAGGTCACGAAGGTCGATGACGCCTTTCATGACGGCGGAAAAATGGGTCAGGAAGCTCATCGAGGCGATGGTCCGCACGACCACCTCGGGCGCCCAGCCGCGGAAGAAGTTCAGCACCAGATCCAGTCCGCTCATGGTGAACAGGAAACACACCGTGGCGGCGACGATGAAGGCGATGACCTGATTCTTGGTCATGGCCGAAATGCACGACCCGATGGCGAGGAAGGCTCCGGCCATGAAAAAGCTGCCGAGATAACTGGCGATGATGACGCCGTTGTCCGGATTGCCGAGAAAATTGACGGTAATCCAGATGGGAAACGTCAGGGCCAGCGCAATGCCCGAAAAGGCCCAGGCCGCCAGATATTTACCGAGCACGGCTTCCACCGTGGAGACCGGCAGGGTCATCAAAATTTCGATGGTTCCGGTCTTGCGCTCTTCCGCCCACAACCGCATGGCGATGGCGGGGATCAACATCAGGTAGAGCCACGGGTGATACATGAAGAATGACATCAGCGTCGCCTGCTCGCGCGTAAAGAAACCCCCGATAAAGAAAGCGAAGGCCCCGGTCAGCGCCAGGAAGATGACGATGAAGATATAGGCCAGCGGCGTTGCGAAATAGCTTCGAAGCTCGCGCTTGGCGATGATGGCGATGTTACGCATCGGATGCCCCCTCCGGTGCGGTGATCTGGCGGAAGACATCGTCCAGCGCGCCGCGTTCGACAAAAAGTTCATGCACGGGGATGCTTTTGTCGCGCAGCATGGCGCCGATGGCGTCGCCGATGTCGGTCCCGGTGCCGGTGTGGACTTCGGGCTTGGCGCGCAGGCGCAGCTTTCCTTCCGCCAGGCCGGGCGCCGGGGCGTCTTCGACAGAGGCTACACCGGGAACCTTTTCAAGGTTCTGCCGCAAAGCACCGGCGGCGTTCGCGTCCACGGTGACGACTACGGCATTGTGGTTGGGCGCCTGGGCCAGCAAATCGGCGGGTGTTCCGTCGGCGAGAAGACGGCCGTGGGCGATAATGACGGCCCGCGAACAGACGGCTTCGACCTCCTCCAGGATATGGGTGGAAATGATGATCGCCTTGTCCTGGGCCATTTCGTGGATCAGGGCCCGGACCTGGTGTTTCTGGTTCGGGTCCAGCCCGTCGGTGGGTTCGTCCATGATCAGGATTTCAGGATCATGGATCATCGCCTGGGCCAGTCCGACGCGGCGCTTGAAGCCTTTGGACAGGGTGTCGATGGGCTGGCGCAGGACACCGCGGATATCCACCTTGTCGGCGACGGCATCGACGCGCAGGCGCTTTTCAGCGCCGTCGAAACCGCGAATTTCGGCAATGAAGCTCAGGTAGGAGTCCGGCGTCATGTCACCGTAGGTGGGTGCGCCTTCGGGCAGGTAGCCGATGCGCCGCTTGGTTTCCACCGGATGGCGGGTGACGTCCAGGCCACAAACCTCCGCCGTGCCCGATGTCGGTTCGATGAAGCCCGTCAGCATCCGCATGGTGGTCGATTTTCCGGCCCCGTTGGGACCAAGAAACCCCAGCACCTCGCCGTTGTTCAGCGACAGGGTGATGTCGTCCACGGCCAGGATGGCGTCGAACCGCTTGCTCAGGTTTTTAAGAGAAATCTTTTCCGTCATGTCCCAGAGTCTCAAAGCCCATACTTCCGGGTTTTTCCCGGTTATATATAAAGGTGTCGAAATATCCGTCGCCTACCCTACGAAAAAAATTGGCAACAATAGGGCGGGCAGAGGACAATCGACGGCGGAAATATAGGGCCTCGGTTCAAGCCCCGCAACCGGTCTTCAAACAAAACTTTTTAACGGCTGTTTTTATTTTTCCCATTGCATGGTGGGAACGCCCTTGGGCTGCAATTGCTCCAGAAGCTGATTGACGTGACCCAGGTTCTTATTCGTTACGGCGGCCATTTTCGTCATGCCCCGGGATTGATAAAGGCTGTTCGCAAGACCGAAGGCCTCGGCCGCGCCTTGCAGGGGATCGACGGCCTTCGTCAACTTACCAAGCAGAAACAGGGCCGATCCTAAATTGTTCTGGGTTGCCGCCCACAGCACCGGGGTTTTGGATTTGGTACGGACTTCCAGTACCGCGTGGCAGGCCAGGGCGGCTTTTTCCAGGGCTTCGGCGTTTTTCAACTGCTCGCCCAGAACCTGAGTGACCTGGGCCAGATTGTTCATGGCATCGGCCCAGCGCATCGGCGTCTTGGTGCGGGTGTAGATCTGCAGCGCGGACTGAAAGGCGCTCATGGCGTGTTTCAGCATTTCGATGTCGCCGCTTTCAAAATCAAATTGGAACAAAACCTCGCCCAGTCGATTCTGCACCGCCGCCCATTCCATAGGCGTGTCCTCCACCGTCAGGATGCGAAGGGCGGCGCGGAAACTGTCGGCGGCTTCGTCCAGATGGGTGACGTCCCCGGTGCGCTCGGCGATGGACTGCAGGACGGATCCCAGGTTTTTCTGGATCATGGCCCATTCATAAGGCTCGTCCTGTTCGTCCAGCACGCCGAGACACTCCCGGTAGGCATCCGCCGCGTTGCGGAACAGTCCGACCTCGCCCCGCTGCAGCGCCACCGTCGTCAGCGCGTTTGCGAAACAGACCCGTATCCAGCCCTTTTCCCGGCTGGTCAGGTCGCCATGCAGATTGTTCAGGGCTGCGCGCGCGTGATCGAGCGCCATCGGAAGATCGCGGCTAAGGGTTGCCGCCTTGCCTTCGGATTTTGGGATCGTCGCGGCGAGCGCCGTGGCGTGCAGGAAGTCGGCGAACGGTTCGTCTAATTCCGCCGGCAGGGGCAAAACCGTATTGGGGCCGAAATTGCCGGGCGGGGTGTCGTTCCAGGTGGCGAAGGTAATGAACTTCAGACGCAGGGTCAGCCCCGTTATCGGCACTTCGCCCCAGATCAGCAAATCCCCTTCGGCGTCCGCCAGGGCCTTTCGCGCCGTGGCCTGCAGGGCGGCATCCTGGTCTTCTTGGGCTGTGTCGGGGTCAATGGTCAGGGGCTGTTTCAGGGCGCGCACCCGGATGCCCTTGCGTTTCTCTAGGGCGTGCAGGATCAGCCGGGTATGGGCTTTTCCTTCTTCCCCCGGAAACGGCGCAACCCGGATTTCGATGCGTTCGGTTTTAGGCGCGGCCGCCATCCCCAGCAACCCGGCCCAAAAGCCTGTTGAACCCCTGGTTCCGCCCCCGGGCGCGCCGGGCTCAGCCGGGGCCAGCGGTTGCAACATGCCTTGTGCATTAACGGCGCCGGAATGCCCTTCGCCGCCGTGGGCCAGCCGGTTGTCGGTATCGCGCAGACGCTGGGCCATCTTGTTCATGATGCCGAGCGCCCACTGGGGCTGTTCCTGGAGTCCGCTCAGAAAATCCTTCCGGGCGATGGCGTTGACGATGACCGGGCCGACGGCCGTGGCCGTGGCGCTCCGCGTGCCTTGGTCGAGTACGCCCATTTCACCGAAGATTTCGCCCTGGCCCAGGGTCGCCAGACGGACCGTGCCGTCATCCGCCATTTTCGAGATTTCGACATTGCCCGAGATGATTTCAAAGGCCATGTCGCTGGCATCGTCCTCACGGAAGATGATATCGCCGTCATCGAATGTTTGTTTGCTCTTCTTCAAACGGGGCCTCACGGATGCTTGCCGGTTCAGGACAACTTACGGAACCCGGCCATGCTGTCCTTGCATGTTGCCCGTGTCACGGGTGGGGGTCAACGATTGCGGCGTCCGGCGGGAAGGGGGATAATGAGTCCCAGGGGATTTGATGTGACCGTTCCATTATCCGGAAGACTGTTTTTAGGGATGCTGGCCGCCGCCGTTTTGGTGCCGGGGGCTTCCGGCGCGGACAGCATCAACACGGTCTATGACATGGACCGGATGCTGTTCGAGCCGCATCCCATGGCCAGCGAATACGGCACCCGTTGGACGGGACCGCCGTCCGCTGCCGGTGTTCCTAACCGTTCTCAGGTGCCACAAGCACCAAGCCCACAAACGACCAGACCACAAGCGCCCAATCAGGCCGAAACCCTTCTGGCGCCGCTGCCGGCCGGATCAACATCCCTGCCCCCGTCTGAACCCCCGTCCATGCCAGTCCCGGCAATGCCGCAACCCGCGCCGCAACCCGTCGCCGTTGAGAAACCGGCGAATGCTGAGGCGACGGTTTTCGTGTTGCCGCCAACCGGCGCGGCGGCGGAATTCAAACTGGAGCCGCGTTTAAGCCTGGATACCGGTGGCTTGGACCTGGACGTGATAAAAACCGCGCCGCCCCGGCCCCCGCCTCCGATGCCGGACCCGATTAAATAAGGACCTGCTAAAAAAAGAGATAACGCTGCGGTTCGGTGAAGTCAGGCGGAACGTCCGCCGGCCTCGACACTCAAGGCGGCTTTCAAGCCCTCGAACACGCCTGCCCAATCGCCGGGCGCGGGTTGGCGGAACAGCCGCATGGCCGGATACCAGGGGCTGGTATCGCCATCCTGCATCCAGCGCCAGTCACCGGGGTGCGGCAGCGCGACCCACACCGGCTTGCCCATGGCGCCGGCCAGATGGGCGATCGAGGTGTCGACGGAAATAATCAGGTCCAGATGGCTGACGATGGCGGCGGTATCGGCGAAATCACCCATCTTGGCGCTCATATCTGTAACGAAGGCCTGGCACCCGTTGGCCGCGATATCGCCCGCCGCCCGTCCCGTTTGCAGGCTGTAGAGCACGACATCCGGCAATCCCATCAATTCGGTGAAATGGCTGAAGGGACATGAGCGGCGCGCGTCGTTCTGGTGGCCGGCGCTGCCGGCCCAGGCGATACCCACCTTTAACTGCGTCGACAGGGTCGCCGGCAGTTGTCCGGCCGCTGCGTCGGGCGGGCTCAGGTAGGGGACGCTGGCCGGGACCGTATCCAGCGTGGTCTCGAAAATTCTCGCCAGCGACATCATCGGCGCCCAGACATCGAAGCGCGGAAGGTCGGCCCCGGCGTTGACGACCTGACCGACGCCTTCAATGGTTGAAAACAGTCGGCTCAGTTCCGGCTGCGCCTCGATGACAATGGTGCCGCCGCGTTCCTTGACGAGCGGGATATAGCGCGCGAACTGAATCATGTCGCCGAAGCCCTGTTCGGAGTGCAGCAGGATCGTCTTGCCGCCAAGTGCCGCGCCGTCCCATTGCGGCTGTTCGTATGCGCGGGGCGGGTTGCCGTCCAGCTTCCAGCGCCATTCGTATTCCTCGAACCCTTCCTTCAACTCGCCGTTCTGCAGCAACGTCAGCGCCCGGTCGAAATGCCCGCCCGTGTGGTCCGGGGCCATGGCCTGGACCTTGGCAAAATAGATCAGGGCTTCGCTGGTTTCACCGATGTCGCGCAGCACAAGCGCCAGATTGTAGTTGGCGTCGGCGCTGTCGGGGTCCAGCTCGACGGCGCGGCGATGGCTGGCGGCGGCGGCGTCCAGGCGGCCCATCTGGCGCAGCACGTTGCCCAGGTTGGTATAGGCCCCGGCGTTGTCCGGGTTGAGACCCAAAGTGCGGTAATAGCACGCGGCGGAGGCTTCCAGTTTGCCGAGTGCGCGCAACGCCACGCCCAGATTGTTATAGATGTCAGGCAGGTTGGGGTTGAGGGTCAGGGCCTGTCCGTACAGACGCGCGGCTTCTTCCAGTTCGCCCTTGTTGTGATGACCCAGGGCATCGCCAAACATACGCACGGCCTCGCGCTCGCGCAGCGCCATGCGCTGGTCGGGCTGCAGGCCCTGCCAGGCGGCGACCTGTTCCGGCGTCGGTTTCGGAGTCTCCGGGGCGGTGTCCGGGCGGGCCGCCGTCCCGCCTTCGCGGGCGGGCGTCAGTTTGGCGTTGATGGTGCGCCGGGGCGTTTTGGTCGTTTGATCGGCAGCCATGGCTTTCCCCAGGAGCCGGTCCCACTTTGGTTCAAGGAAACCGGCGCGAAATGAAGAATACCAGGCCATAGTGAATAGATGGCAAGGGAACTTCAACCCTTGCGTATGCCAAAGCCTTGTTGCGTCTGTTCCGGCCTTAAGCAGGCCTAACCCGCTTTTAAAGGATATCGAGGACGCTTTCCGGTGGACGGCCCAGCGCCGCCTTGCCGTTGTTGACGACGATGGGCCGCTCGATAACGATGGGATTGGCGGCCATGGCCTCAATCAGCGTGTCGTCGTCCATGTCCGGATTGTCCAATCCGGCTTCCTTGGCTTCTTTTTTGCGCAGCAGATCGCGCGGCCCGATCCCCAACATGCCCAGGATTTTTTTCAATTCCGCGGCGCTCGGCGGGGTTTCCAGGTATTCGATGATGTCGGGTTCGACCCCGTTTTCGCCCAGCAGCGCCAGCGTCTGGCGGGATTTGGAACATCTCGGGTTGTGATAGATGGTGGTCATGACGGAATGTCCTCCCCTGTGGTGTTCATTTCACATACCCCGTCTTGCGGCCGGAATCAAATGCCCGCGAGGCCGCCTAGAATTGCAGATCGTCTTCGCTGTCGGCGTCGACAATCCGGCGCGCCAGGTCGTAGGAAAATCCGGCCCGGGCCATCGCCGCCAACTGCTTTTCGCGTTTGGGGTCTTCCGGTTTTTCCGTTGCGAACGGCCCCAGCCGGCGCCTGCGGGCGAAGCGGATGGCGGCGGTTCGTTCCGGGTCCTCGTCATCGTCCGCCAATGCCGCCAACGCCTGTTCTATAACGTCGTCGCCCAGGCCCTTCTGTTTCAGCTTGGCGCGGATAATGCGCGATGCATTGCCGCGCCGGTGTAGGCCGGCGGCGCGGGCCTTGGCGTAGGCGGTATCATCCAAAAGTCCCGAGCGCAGAAACCGCTGGATCATGTCGTCTATCAGGGCCCGGCCCTCGTCCGGGTCGGTGTCGTGGTGTTTCGCAGACCGGTCCACCTTGCGGGTCATCAAGCGGCGAAAGTTTTCCGAAGACGAGGCGAAGCGGGACAGGTAATGCAGGGCGGAATTCTCCAAATAGCGGGGCGTCGCCTTGCGGGGAATTTTCACGCGGGGTTTTTCGAATTCCTTGGCCATCAGGATTGGATATTGTCACGACGAGCGCGTATATATCCAGCCATGAACACGCAGCCTCCCCAACCATCGACCATGGGCGCCGTCAACTGGATCGGGCTTTGGACGCTCTATCTGCGTGAGGTCCGGCGGTTCCTCAAGGTCTATACCCAGACCCTGGCCGCCCCCGTGGTGACGACGCTGTTGTTTCTGGCGGTTTTCTCATTGGCGCTGGGCGGGGCCACGCGCATGATCGGCGACGTGCCATTCATGGAATTTCTGGCGCCGGGGCTGGTCGTCATGGCGATTGCCCAGAACGCGTTTGCCAACACGTCCTCGTCGATCATGATTTCCAAGGTCCAGGGTAACATCATCGACACCCTGATGCCGCCGTTCACGGCCCATGAGCTGACCTTCGGAATTGCCTTAGGGGGAGCCAGCCGGGGAATTTGTGTCGGTGTCGTCGTCGCCCTGGCAATGACCGTTTTTGTCGACATGGGCGTCGATCACTGGGGCTATATCCTTTATCACGGATTCATGGCGTCGCTGATGCTGTCGCTGTTGGGGACCATCGGCGGGATATGGTCGGAAAAATTCGACCACATCGCCGCCGTCACAAATTTCGTCATCACGCCGCTGTCGTTCCTGTCGGGCACCTTCTATTCCATCCAGCGCCTGCCGGAGGCCGCCCAGATCGTGGCTCACCTCAATCCGTTCTTTTATATGATCGACGGCTTTCGCTACGGGTTTACCGATCATGCGGACGGCTCGCTCATGGCGGGGCTGGTGGTCATGGCCGCCGTCAACGCGGTGCTCTGGGGCATCTGCACGGGCATGTTCGCCACCGGCTACAAGCTCAAGGCCTGAACCGCCGTAATTGCACGTCTCATGACGGTTGTCTCCCGCCGTTTGTCTCCCGCCGTTTGTCCATTGACAGGACTCACCGGTATCAAGATACTTGGCCGCTTTCCTTGGGTCGGGCGCTGTTTGGACGGGCCGCCAATGGGATAGGAGAGTGACCCCGATGATTACGCCAGTCATGCCAACCTATGGCTCACCCGAACTCGCCTTCGAAAAAGGCGAGGGGGTGTATCTGTATACCGGCGACGGACGCCGGTTTCTCGATTTCGGCGCCGGGATCGCGGTCGCCGGGCTGGGCCACTGTCATCCGCATCTGATCGAAGCCCTGAAGGGCCAGGCGGACAAGTTGTGGCACTGCTCGAACCTGTATGAAATTCCCGAACAGGTGCGCCTGGCCGAACGGCTGGTGGCCAACAGCTTCGCCGACAGCGTCTTTTTCAACAATTCCGGGGCCGAGGCCGTGGAGTTGTCGATCAAGGTGGCGCGCAAGTACCATTCGGAAAACGGTCATCCGGAACGCTACCGGGTAATCACCTGCGAAGGGGCGTTTCACGGGCGCTCGCTGGCGACCATCGCCGCCGGCGGACAGGAAAAACATCTGAAGGGTTTCGGTCCCGTGGTCGAAGGCTTCGACCACGTCGCTTTCGGAAACCTCAATGAAATGCGTGCCGCGATAGGCCCGGAAACCGCCGCCATCCTGGTCGAGCCGGTGCAGGGCGAAGGCGGCATCCGGCAGATGCCGAAGGGCTACCTGAAGGGGCTGCGGGACATCGCCGACGAATTCGGCATTCTGCTGATGCTGGACGAAGTGCAATGCGGCATGGGCCGGACCGGCAAGCTGTTCGCTTACGAATGGGCAGGCATCGAGCCGGACGTGCTGGCCACGGCCAAGGGGCTGGGCGGCGGGTTTCCCGTCGGCGCCTGCCTGGCCAAGGAAGGCCCGGCCGCCGCCATGACCGCCGGCAGCCACGGCTCCACCTTCGGTGGCAATCCTCTGGCGATGGCGGTCGGCAACGCGGTGCTGGATATCATTCTGGCCGACGGCTTCCTGGGCCACGTGGATTCCGTCGCCCGCCTGTTGTGGTCGCGGCTGGAAGGCTTGTGTGAAACATACCCGAGCGTCTTCCAGGGCATCAGCGGCGCCGGGCTGATGGTGGGCCTGAAATGCGTTCCGGAAAATGCCGCCGTGGTCGCCAAGTGCGCCGAAAACGGACTGCTGCTGGTGGCCGCGGGCAACAACGTGGTGCGGCTGGTGCCGCCGCTGGTGATCGAAGACGAACACGTCAACGAAGCCGTGGCGATCATCGAAAAGGCCGCCGGCGAACTGGCGGGAAATTAATCATGGGGGCCATCAAACACTTCCTCGACATCGACCGGCTGGATACGGAGACCTTGCGCGACATCCTCAATCTGGCGGTCAGCCTCAAGGCCGATCAGGTCAAGGGAACCGCGAAGCCCTTGTACGCGGGCAAGACGCTGGTGATGATTTTCGAGAAACCTTCGACCCGGACCCGGGTGTCCTTTCAGGTCGGCATGCAGCAACTGGGTGGCCAGGTGGTGGTGATGAGCGAATCCGAATCCCAGTTGGGCCGGGGCGAAACCGTTGCCGACACGGCCCGCGTGCTGTCGCGCTATGCCGACGCCATCATGATCCGCACCGACAAGGCGGAGAAGCTGATTGATCTGGAGCAGCACGCCACGGTGCCGGTGATCAACGGCCTGACCGACTGGTCGCACCCGTGCCAGATCATGGCCGATATCATGACCTTCGAGGAACACCGCGGCCCCATCGCGGGCAAGACGGTGGCCTGGTCGGGCGATGGCAACAACGTCGCCAATAGCTGGATTCACGCCGCCGTGCGGTTCGGCTTCCAGCTTCGCATCGCCTGTCCGGAGGCGCTGTCGCCGGACGAAAAAATCCTCGACTGGGCCAAGGGCGAAGGCGGCGATGTTACCGTCACTGCCGATGCCGCGGCTGCCGTCGACGGCGCCGATCTGGTCAACGCCGACACCTGGGTGTCCATGGGCGATGCCGACGCTGTTGAGCGCCGTCGCCTGCTGGAGCCCTATCAGGTTAATCAGGCGTTGATGGACAAGGCGGGACCGGATGCCCTGTTTATGCATTGTTTGCCCGCGCACCGGGGCGAGGAAGTCACCGACGAGGTCATGGACGGCCCGCAATCGGTGATCTGGGACGAAGCGGAGAACCGGCTGCACGCACAAAAAGGTATTCTTGCCTGGTGTCTGGGGTAGAATAAGCCATGGCCGTGCCGTTTAGAATTTTCCTCACCGTTCTTGCCTTGGGCTTTTCCCTTGGTCTGACAGCCTGCGAGACGCCGGTGCGGACACAAAAGCTGCCCGAGCTGACGTTTGCCCACCTTGCCCCGATCAAGCTGGACGTCGCCAAGATCGAAGTGGTCAGCCAATACCGGCCATCCCTGAAGCCGCCCGATGTGGAACACCTGTTCCCGACGCCGCCGGCCAGGGCGCTCAGGCAATGGGCGAAAGACCGGCTTCGCGCCGCCGGCCGCTCCGGCACAGCCCGACTGGTGATCGTTCAGGCCAGCGCCGTGGAATCGAAGCTGCCGCAAAAGACCGGCTTTACCGCGACCTTCACCAAGCAGCAATCGCAACGCTATGACCTGACGCTGGAGGCCCGCCTGGAAATCACAAGCCGCATCGGCCGGGGTGCAGCGTCTGCGCAGGCGACGCGTTTCACCACTGTGCGCGAAGATATTTCCCTGCTTGAACGCGAACGCATCTGGTTCGACCAGACGGAAACCCTGGTCCGCGACTTCGACGCCGTCATGGAAAAGAACATGCGCCAGTTTCTGGCTCGCTGGTTTAAGTAACTCTTCTAACCGCGCCAGAACGAGCGGCTGAACAATACAATCACCGTAAACAGTTCCAGCCGGCCCAGCAGCATGCCGCCGGACAGCAGCCACTTGGCTGCGTCGGGCAGCGGCTGGAAGGTGCCCGACGGGCCGACGATCGGGCCCAGCGCCGGGCCGACATTGGAGATTGCTGTCGCTGCCGACGAAAAGGCGGTCAGGAAGTCCAGGCCGAGCAACCCCAGCGCCAGGGCCAGCAGGGCGAAGGACAGGAACCAGATAAAGAAGAAGCTGAGCACCGAAACCAGGACCTCGTCGGAAATCGGGCGGCGGTTGTAGTAGGGGATGAACACCCCATGCGGCTGTAACAGGTGGTGGATCTGGGTGCGGGCGGCGGCATAGAGAACCTGGAAGCGGAAAATCTTGATGCCGCAGGTGGTCGATCCGGCGCAGCCGCCGATAAACATGATGAAAAAGAAAATCGGCATGGCGAAGCTGCCCCACAGGCTGAAGTCCGACGTGGCGTAGCCTGTTCCGGTGATGATGGAGACAATGTTGAAGGTGGCGAAGCGCAACGACAACACCGGATCGAGCCCGTTTTCCAGCCACAACCAGCCCGCAGCCATGATCACGATCACGGTAACCAGGGCGAGGAACCACTGCACCTGGGAATCCGACACCAGTGCCCCGAAGTCGCCCTGCAGGGTTTTCAAGTACAGGATAAACGGCAACGAGCCGACGATCATGCCACAGGTGGCGATGATATCGACCATGGCGTTGTCGAAATGCCCGATCGAGGCGTCGAAGGTGGAAAACCCGCCGGTGGCGATGGTGGTCATGGCGTGGGCGATGGAGTCGAAGCCACTCATACCAGCCAGCCAGTAGGCCCCGGCGCACAAGCCCGACAGCGACAGGTAGATCACGCCGATGGCGGTGGCGACCTGGGCCGCGCGGGGCAGAGCCTTTTCCGACTGATCGGAGCTTTCCATCCGGAACAGCTGCATACCGCCGACTTTCAGCATCGGCAGCACGGCGATCGCCATGACGATAATCCCGATGCCGCCCAGCCATTGCAGCAGCGCCCGCCAGATCAGAATGCCCGGCGGCGCTTTTTCCAATCCCGTAATCACGGTGGAGCCCGTGGTGGTCAAACCAGACATGGCTTCGAAGAAGGCGTCCGTGAAAGAAAGCTCCAGGTCCGAATAGAGGAACGGCACCGACGCGAAGAAGGTCATCGCCAGCCAGCTCAGCGTCGTCATGGCGAAGGCTTGGCGAATCGTCAGCTTCATGGCTCCGGCGCGGCTGGTCAGCGCCATGGCGACGCCGACAAACAGCGTCACGCCCGATGAAATGGCGAAGACTTCCCAGTCCGGATGACCGGAAAAAGCGTCCACCGCAGCCGGCACCAGCATGACCAGGGCCAGCGTCGCCAGCAAAATCCCGATGACAAGGAATATGGGTCGAAAATCCATGGGTGCCCCCTAGCAGACCGCTGTGTTCACTGAAACCGCTAAAGGTTTCAGGGTCAAGAGAGGAAAAAAATTGCCTGTGGAATTCTTTCGGGGTTCTGGTACGGCTTTAGGCCCGTTCCGGTCAGCCGAACACCGTCCCGTCGGACGCCGGGCTGCCGACCATGGCGAGGAATTCACGGCGTGTGGAGGCGTCGTTTCGGAACGCGCCGAGCATGCGGCTGGTGGTCATCACCGCGCCGGGTTTGTGAATGCCGCGCGTGGTCATGCAATGATGCGCCGCCTCGATAACCACGGCGACGCCGCGGGGTTCCAGCACGTCTTCAATGGTATTAGCGATCTGGGCCGTCATCTTTTCTTGAATCTGCAGGCGCTTGGCGAAAATTTCCACCAGCCGCGCCAGCTTGGAAATGCCGACGACCCGGCGCCTGGGCAGATAGGCGACGTGTGCCCGGCCGATGATCGGCGCCATGTGGTGTTCACAATGGGATTCGAAGCGGATGCCGCGCAGCAGGACGATTTCATCGTAGCCGTCGGTTTCCTCGAAGGTGCGTTCCAGGATGGTGTTGGGACATGCCTCATAGCCGTTGAAGAATTCCTCGTAGGACCGCACCACGCGGGCCGGGGTGTCCAGCAGCCCTTCGCGTGCGGGATCGTCACCGGCCCATTGAATCAGGGTGCGCACCGCCGCTTCGGCCTCTTCCCGGCTGGGTTTGTCGGGGGCATCGCCCTCGACCACCTGCAGGTCATTTTTTGGATTTGCGGTTTTGCTCATATGACTGTTCCGTAAACGTTAGTGGACGGCGCCCGCCTGATGAGGGCTGTCCAGGGAAAAGGCCGGGATGGTGACGTCGAAACGGTCGCCGCCGTTGGTTTCCATCTGATAGGTGCCGGCCATGATGCCGGACGGTGTGCTCAGGGGCGTGCCGCTGGTGTATTCAAAAGACCCGCCGGGGTCGAGGACCGGTTGTTCGCCGACGACACCGTCGCCTTTGACTTCCTGCACGTTACCCAGCGAATCGGTGATCCGCCAGTGGCGGGTTTTCAACTGCACCGTCTTTTCACCGTTGTTCTCGATCCGGACGTGATAGGCCCAGACATAGTGGCCGTCGGAAGGCTCGGACTGTTCGTCCAGGTAAAACGGCTCGACGATGATGGTGATGGAATCGGTGGTTTTGGCGTAGGCCTTTGAGGACGTCATGGGTTCTTCCGGTGATCGTTGTTAGTCTTGGTGGTCAGGGGCGGCCAGGGGCGGTTAGATTTTTCCCGCGTTGAGCCCACTATACTTAGGCTTCACCGCCGGTTTTTCCAGCCCTTACGACAAAAGGGCTAAATTTTTCATAATATCAATATGTTATAGGTTTCGCGGCGGGGCTATTCCGCTGCGGCGGCGGGGGCGTACGGCATTTCCGGCCGGGACCAGAATATGGTCTCAGGCGTCAGGGGGCGGCCTTGTTGGGCCTGCTCAGTTTTCGGCAGCACCGACATGTTGGGCCAAAGACCGGTGGAAAGGGTTTCGGCGTAAGGCAGCCCCGGGGTCACCGCGCGGATCGCCCGCGCCGCGCCGGCGTGATCGTAGTTCAGCGCATGCAGGGTGATTTCGATTCTGCCCGTATTGTCATCGGGCGTGAGGACGGAAAACCAGACCCTTGGCGTTCCGTCGTTGGCGGGCATACCGATGGCGCCCGCATTGTGCCAGAGCCGGTCGCCAAGGATGTCCGTGAACGGCAGACCTTCGTGTCCGCCGATAACCGCGTCCACGTCCAGGCGGTCCAGGATAGCGGTCTTGACGTCGGCCGGGCTCGAGGCGAACACGTACTCGGAGATATTGTCGAGGCCGCCGTGCAGGACGGCGAAACGGCGTCCGGCCAACTCGAAGCGGATCAGCCGGGGCAGCGCCCGCATCCAGGCCTTGGCGTCTTCGTCCAGGGACAGGGCGGCGTTGGCGAACCAGGCCTCCGACCAGGCGGCGCAATCACTGCCCTCATCGAACCCGCAATTGCAGTCATTCGCAGCGAGACCAAGGGATTCCTCGCAATTACCCATGACCACGGGGACGCCGGCGGCGCGTATCCGCTCGACGCAAGCGACAGAGTCACCGCCATAGGCGACCACGTCGCCGGTGCAGATCATTCGGGTTGCCGGAATCCCCAGCCGTTCGGCCTCCGCCAGCAGGGCATCCGTCGCCTGGGCGTTGGAATAGGGGCCGCCGAAGCAGAGCACCGGGCCGTCGAGGTGTCCTAAATCCAGAACCGGGTTTTCGCTCATTGTGGGTTGCGTCCTTCCGGCATCAATCCGGGGAACACGACGCGCCGCCCAAAACGCAGAACTTGGCGCAATGGGGATGGTTGAGGCTGACCGTCTTTGATGCTTGCGCCAGGCCCCGGCCCAGCTCGAAGGCCGGATCATAGGGCAGCAGCGTGCACGGAACGACCACGGGACCGCTCCCGTCCCGGCGTTTGACGATCATGCGCGACGTGGCGCACATCATGCTTTCCGGCGCGACACCCAGAATGTCCCAGCAGTGGGTGGTGATTTCGGGAACATCGGCGGCCGCGTCCATTTCCGGAAACAGCACCAGCGCCGCCGGGTCTTCGGCATCAATGGAAATGCCCTCGGCCTTGAAAAAATCCGCATACCCGCGCCGCGATTGGTCTTGGCTTTCATTCCAGCAGGTGCGCCCCGCGACGGTAAGCTTGAAACCGTTTCCGGCCAGCCATTTCAAGCCTTCGATCATCGGCGCCCAGGTATCTTGGCCGCGCACGGCCTCATGGCGATGGGGCGTGAAATGATCGACCGAGACCCGAAGCGTCAAGGCTTCCGCGTAGCGCCGGAAGATATCCAACAATCGGTCGCGTTTGTTCAACAGCGGCTTCATGGCGTTGGTCAGCACCAGAACCCGGTATCCTTTCCCGAGCGCGCTTTCGATCATGTCGCACAAATCGCGGTTCATGAACGGCTCGCCGCCGGTAAAGGCGATTTCCTCGACTCTTAAGCCCTCGGTTTCGATTTCGCTTAAATATTCTTCGACGTCGGCCAGAGTCAGGTACGCCAGCCGGTTATTGGTGGGGCTGGAATCCATATAGCAGTTGCGGCACGTGATGTTGCAGAGCGATCCGGTATTGAACCACAGCGTGCGCAGATGGGTCAGCGCGACGACGGCGCGCTGATCGCCCTTGGCGGTAAAATCGGGATCCCGGAATTTTTGCGGATCAATGCCGGGGGACGGTTTGAAGAGGGTATCGGGCATGTCGGTCATTTGTGCGATTAATGGGGGCCGGTTCTTGTTACATCGTTGACGAATGGTTTAACGGCTGGACGAGGTCAATCCAACCACAAATCCGGCCATTGCGGCCTCAAGTCTGGTCAAACCTTCGTGAACGGGCGGTCTTGTATGGTTTCGGGCGGCGCATTTAAAATAGAAATGATGAAAAACGTGTGCCTTCTTATCGCGTCTCTTCCGGAATCCTGAAACCCCGGTAGAGCATTTGCTCTACCCGCAAATTCGTCGTCGCGGATGATTTCATCCGCTCGGGATTTGCTTTAGACTCCGGCCACCAAGAGCCGGTCAGGCTCCGCGGTCGTAGTTCAAAGGTAGAACGAAAGCTTCCCAAGCTTTAGATGAGGGTTCGATTCCCTTCGCCCGCTCCAATTCTTAGGTATTACCAGCAATTCAGCCGTTCCTGCGGCTCCAGATATCCTTGACCTGGTCGGCAAGCGTCATCGGGTCGAAGGGTTTGGGAATGACGTCCAGCGCGCCCAGGCTTTTGTAACGCTCGACTTCCGCCGGCATGGCCTTGGCGGTCAGGAAGATGGCCGGGGTGTTGGACAGTTCCTCGATCTTCAGCAGGGCCACCAGCGTGTCGGGGCCGTCCATTCCGGGCATCATGACGTCCAGGAGAAAAATGTCGGGATTGAACACTGGCGCCTTTTCCAGGGCTTCGGCCCCGGAACTGCAGACCATAACTTCGAATCCGCCGACGGATTCCAGGGCCAGCTTGGCAACGGTCTGAATGTCGGCTTCATCCTCGACGTAAAGGACCTTTTTTAAGGTGTCGCTCATGGGTTCTCCCTTTTTTCTCCCGCAGGAGTTCTAAGGGGAGAGGCCGCCGGGATCAATAAAATTTCATAGCGGGCCGCTTAGCGATTAGCCCCGGTTACTCCGGAACCTCGCCGATGGCGGTGGTGCGCTCCATGTAGCGGGGCTGATCGCCATAATCGTTGACGGCATAATGCATCAGGCAACGGTTATCCCACATCACCACGTCGCCCTGGGTATAGCTATGGCGGATGCAGAATTCCGGTTTTGTCGCATGGCGAAACAACAAGTCCAGCAGGGCGGCGCTTTCGTCGCTGTTAAAATTTTCCAGGTGCGTGGTCGTGCCCGGATTGACAAACAGGCTCTTCTCTCCGGTTTCCGCATGGGTGCGCACGACCGGGTGGATGGCGCGGTTGGCGCCTTTCAGGTCGTCTTCGACGACGACGGGTCTGGCGAACTGGTTGGCGGCGGTCTGGGCAAAATCGTTGACGGCGCGAAGCGGCGCCAAAATCGTCTTCATGGTATCGGACAGCGCCGCATAGGCCGCCGTCATGTTGCAGAACAGGGTGTCGCCGCCGGTGGCCGGGATGGTGACGGCATGCAGGATGGACGCCGCCGCCGGGCGTTTCTTGAAGGCGACGTCGGAATGCCAATAGGTTCCCGCCCCGGCGCGGCCCCTCGGTTTTCCATCGGGCATGCCGTCTTCCGTCTGGTTTGAGACGCGGTAGATTTCCGGATGATCGGGGTGCAGATAACGGCTGACCGTTTCCTGCAACGGTGTCTCGCCGGGTGCGCCGAACAACGGCCCGAAATGGCGGCTGAAGGTAATATGTTGTTCGGTGGTGAGGGTTTGCTCCGGGAACACCAGAAGCCCGCCCGCCTCCAGCCAGGTCTGGCGGATTTCGGAAACCAGGTTGTCGCCGATCTCTTGTCCCAGGTCGAGACCGGTAATCTTCGCGCCCAGCACCGGCGATATCTGGTTGACCGTAAAGCTCATAGGCTATTTCCTACTTTCCTGAAAACTTAAATTCATCCAGGGAAACACCAGGACATGTTCGAACCCACAGAAACGCAAAAACAAATTCAGGCCTCGGCGGGCAAGCTGGCCCGGACGGTTATCCAGCCGCGCGCCGCCGACGTCGATAAAACGGAAGAATATCCGTGGGACAATGTCAAGGCGCTGACCGATGCCGGGTTCATGGGCATGACCATCCCCGAAGCCTACGGCGGCCAGGGCGCGAGCTACCTGGATGCCGTGCTGGTGGTCGAGGAAATAGCCAAGGTCTGCGGCGTTACGGCACGCATCGTCGTCGAGGGCAACATGGGCGCTATCGGCGCGATCATGGCCTACGGCACGGAGGAGCAGAAGAAAACGGCTGCGGCCCTGGTGCTGGCCGGCGACAAACCCGCTATTTGCATTACCGAACCGGGGGCGGGCAGTGCGGCGTCGGAAATGTCGACGCGTGCGGACAAGACCGACGGCGGCTTTGTTCTGAACGGCGTCAAACACTGGATCACCGGCGGCGGCGTGTCGAAGCTGCACCTGATTTTCGCGCGCGTGTTCGAGGACGGCGAACCCCAGGGCATCGGTGGTTTCCTCTGCGTCCGCGACCCGGACGGGGGCCTTGAGCCCGAAGGCCTGACCATCGGCGCGCGCGAACCGGCCATGGGGCTGCGCGGCATTCCGGAAACGGAAATCATCATCAAGGATCTGTTTATTCCCGACGCCATGGTCCTGACGCCGCCCGAAGGGCTCAGGCGCGGGTTCGCCGGGCTGATGACGGCTTATAACGCGCAACGCGTGGGCGCCGCGACGGTGGCGCTGGGTCTGGCGCAAGGGGCCTACCAGCTGGCGCTGGATTATTCCCGGTCGCGCGAACAGTTCGGCCGTCCCATCGCCGAATTCCAGGGCTTGCAGTGGATGCTGGTGGACATGAGCATCGGCATCGAAGCGGCCCGGCTGATGATCCACAAGGCCGCCGCCAGCGCCGAGGCCGAAGGCGGTTCGGGCTTTCCCGACATCACCGCTGCGGCGCAAGCCAAGATCATGGCGTCGGAAGTGGCGATCAAGGTGACCAACGACGCGCTTCAGGTGTTCGGCGCCGCCGGGTATTCCCGCAACCTGCCGATGGAGCGCATGGTGCGCGATGCCCGCATGTTCACCATCGGCGGCGGCACGGCGCAGATTCTGCGCACCGTCGTCGCCGGCCAGATTCTGGAGCGCAAACTGCCGCAAACCCGCGACGGGCATATGAAGCTGGCGGAAAAAGAGAAGAAAAAGTAAGCAGGGCGAGAGCTTCTTATAGAGGCAAATACGTCGTCGCGAATGTTCCATCCGCTCGGGATTTGTTTTTTTATCCGCAAATGCGTCGTCGCGGATGTTCCATCCGCTCGGGATTTGCTTTTTTTATCCGCAAATGCGTCGTCGCGGATGTTCCATCCGCTCGGGATTTGCTCTAGTCGAACAGCTTGTCGATATCGGCTTGCGATACGGCGGGGCCGTCGATCTGTGGGCCTTCGAGGACGATGCCGCCGTCGACACGGTCGATAGCGTGTTTGGGAGACTTATTGGATTTCCTGCTTTTTTTGGAGATATTAGCTCCGGCCAGGATGGTAATTTCCCCGATACCTTCCTCGATGACGGCGACGGAGCGGGTGATCTTGCCGAGACGCTGGCCGGTCAGGTCCTGGAACGAGCAGGCTTCGAAAATATCGCCGGTGCCCGCGGCAATTTTTTTCAGCCGCATCTTGGTGCCGCGTTCCTTGGTTTTGGACGCGATCCCGTCGGCGGCGTCCTGAATGGCTTCACAAGCCGTCATCATGCGATCGGTGGCGGCGGCAATTTCATCGCCCAGTGCATCCAGTTGCTGCTGGGTCGCTGCGAACAGGTCGGCGCTGCCGGGCTCCCTCAGTCCGTTCAGTTTCTTGCGAATTCCCGCCATGCGGCCGCGCAACGTCGGCTTGGAGGATGTCGCCGTCTTTTTGACGGGACGTTTCCGAAGAGGGGGCGTTGAACGCTTTTTGATCTTTTTCCCAGGGGTTTTGGCCATGAACCGATCCAGTACGCTGTCAAATACACGGTTAAGTACGCCCAAGGTAACGATTATTTGTATTTCATTGAAGTCCTAGGATGCATCAATATATGTCAAAATATGTCAAACCTGACACCAACCACACACCAACAGGGCAACCCGAGGCAGGGTAGGAAAGCATGGAAAAAGTTAAAAAGTCGGAAGAGGACTGGCTCGATCAGTTGACGCCTGAGCAATATGACGTCTGTCGCCGGAAGGGTACGGAACGTCCGTTCACCGGAGAATACGAGAACTGCAAGGACGTCGGCGTCTATTCCTGCGTGTGTTGCGGGCAGGAATTGTTTTCGTCAACCACCAAGTTTGATTCCGGAACCGGCTGGCCCAGTTTTTGGAAGCCTGTGACCGAAGACGCGGTCGCGGAAAAATCCGACCGCGCCCTGTTCATGGTCCGCACGGAAGTCCTGTGCCCGCGTTGTGACGCGCATCTCGGCCATGTCTTCGAAGACGGCCCGGCGCCGACGGGACTCCGGTACTGCATCAATTCGGTGTCTCTGAAGCTGAAACCGGAAGACGGTTAGGCGGCTCATGCGGGCTCCCACGGTTTGCCGCCGGACCCAAGGGGCGGGGCCGGTTCAGGTGGTTCCATGGGTGCCTCCTGACCTATCGGCGCCAGGGTGGTTTCCCTGGGCAGGTTTCGCCGGGGACGGCGCTGCACCAGGGCAGGGTCGCGAAGTTCGGAAATTCTGCGCCGTTGACCATCCGCGTTTTGATAGAACCAGAACATCCAGGCGTTTTCATTACCGTCGATCACGGCCTGGCTTAGCCGGTTGAGGCTGTTAAAGGCCCCGGCCGGGCCGCCGCCTTCCAGAACCCAGCGTCCGCCAGTGACACGGGCGGCGTAAGCGTGCCCCTTGTAGGTGCGAAAAATGCGAAACCCCTCCGGGAAGCGGACGCCGTAGGTGGCGTCGATGAAATCGCCATGCGTGGCCGTGGGGCCCGAAAGGGCGGTCACGGACCCGGATGCAGGTTCGGGCGGGCAACCCAACAGGCGGCGCAGGGTTTGCGCTTCGTCCGCTTCGCCGTCCCGGCACGCGGCCCTGAGACGCTCCATCACATCTTCGGATATGGTCAATTGAGGCATCCGCGAAGGCTTCCTCTCGTTGTGTGGCGGTATGGACAAAGCCGCCATGAAGACAGAATAAAAAAAGAGTACGCGAAATCCTTTAAAAACGCAATCTATTAATCTATAAATAGATAGATAGATAGATAATTATAAAGCGAAAAACCGCGCAGCCCAGTCCTTGAAAAGGATTCATCGTCGAAAACGGAGTGCCGTGAGGCCCGGGAACAGAGCTCAGGTCGCGCTGGCTGCATCCCCCTCATCATCCAGGTAGTCCGCCAGCAGTTCGCTCAGTCCGATAACCGGAAGGTCCATGCCGTAATGTTCGATGCCTTCCTCCAGCACGTTGCGGCAATTGGCGCACGACGTTACCAGGGCATCGACCCCGCCAAGGTCATCGACCTGGGCCTTTTTAACGGCGAAGGCTTTGAGCCGCAGGTCTTCGGCGCGCGGGTTGGCGCTGACACCGCCGCCGCCGCCGCAACAAATGTTGTAGACGCCGCAGTCTTTCATTTCGACGAAGTTGGACGCCACCTGCCCCAGCAGGTCGCGGGGCTCGCGGACGATGCCGCCGCGCCGGACGATCTGGCAGGGGTCGTGGTAGGTCAGTTTCCGGTCGTCCTTGCCCTTGAAGGTGATGCGGCCCTCGCGGCGCAGCTTGTCCATCAGTTCAAGAATATGGATGACCTCGAAATCGTAATCCCGGCCCAACAGGTTGGGGCCTTCCCATTTCAGGGCTGAATAGGCGTGGCCGCATTCCGGGCTGATGACGTATTTGACCTTTAGCTTTTCCGCCGCATCGACGATCCGCCCGACCAGGGTTCCGGCAATTTCCAGGTTGCCCATCTGGATGCCGACGTTGGTGGCTTCGTAGGCGTCGGTGGAAATGGTCCAGGTCACGCCGGCTTTCTTGAACAGACGCGCCAGCGCGCCGATGACTTCATAGAAGTTGAGAACCTCCATCGCGGACAGAATGACAAGGTAGTCGACGCCCACTTTGTTGAGTTCGATGGGGATGCCGACCTCTTCCGCTTGTTCGGCAATAATTTTTTCGAGCGTCTGGGGCTTGATGCCGAGCGGGCTGCCGATCTCGATGGCCCGTTGGGCGGCGCCGGTCAGGCCTTCGGGCACCAGTCCGGCAGCGGAAAAGCCTTCGCGCACTTTTCGCACCATAGAGGCGATGTCGATGCCCATGGGGCAGACGACGGTGCAAAGGCCGCACAAGGTGCAGGCGTCGTAGACCAATTCGGCCCAGTCCTCGAGATCGCTTGCCGTCAGCTCCGGTGGGGCTAAGCCCAGCATCCGCTTGATCCCGGACAACGGGGCTTTGTATCGTTGATAGACCGTTTCCAGGGGTTTCAGTTTATAAACGGGGGTGTATTTGGGATCTCCCGTCACCTGATAGAAATGGCACGCCTCGGAACATTGCCCGCAACGGACGCAGGCGTCGAGATGGGCGGCGACCTGGGCGTCGATCTTGTTCATAAAGACGTCTGTGGCTTTGGCGATGTCGGTCATGGCGTCACTCCCCGGCGCCCAAACGTGGCGCCCATGTAGCCGCGGCTAAAGACAAAAGTGAACCCGTGCATGAGGCGGCTGAAGGGGAAATAGATCAGCCAGATATCGACGGTGAGCATATGCAGGGCCCGCAGAAACTCGATGCTTTCGCCAAGCGCCAGACACCCCGTCAACATGACGATGAAGGTCAACCAAAGACCGGCAAGGTCGTCCTGGGTGGACAGCAGGCGGATGACCGGGTCGCCGATGCGTCTGGCCCACAACAGGATCAACCCGCAAAAGGCAGCCTCCGCGGCCAACACGAAACCCCAGCGCGGCAACGCCCCCCAGCCGAAACCGGTGATGTGGTCTTGAATGAAAACAATGTGCGGGGCGGCAAACAGCACCAGGACGAACAGGCCGATATGGAATATGTAGCCGGCCACCAGATGAAAACCGGTTTTGTTGAAAAACCCGCCGTGCGGCCAAAGGTGCAAAACGTTGGCTTTTACGGCGCCGGCCAGGGCGGACCCGCGCGGAACGCTGCGGTCGGGTTTGCGGCCGAGCAAGACAATCCCGACGATTTGCCAGACGACGCCAACGACAAAGATGGTGGCCGCCGCGTACCAAAGGGGACCTTCCGTGAGTTCAAGAAACGTCATGGTTCATGCCTCCCTTTCATTCACCGGGTGCGGGTTGGGGGCCTGCGTTGGCAGGGGGGTGTGCAGGGCCATCTTCGGTAGTGGCCTGTTCGGCCATCACCTCTTCGGCCCACAGGTCGTGATGTTGCTTGGCCCAGTTTTCATCGACGCGGCCCGCCGTCATGCCTTCCAGCGCACCTTCGACGCCGATGGTGCCGAGATAGATATGCGCGATGGCGGCGGCAATCACGATCACCGCGGCACCGGCATGGAACAGCAAGGCCAATTGCAATTGGCTGCGTTCGCCCAAAAGACTGGGAAAATCAAGAATAATACCGCTGACCGAGAGAATCGCCCCGGTAATCACGGCAAGCCAGAACCAGGCTTTTTCGCCGAAGTTAAATTTCCAGGACGGCGGGTGAGACTTGGAGAAAAGCCCACCCATCATCAGCCATTTGATGTCGGCGGCCTTCAGGAAGTTGTCTTTGAGATAGATAATAAACATGGCGACGATGCCGACAATGAACAACGGTCCGAACAGGTTATGACCTTGCAGAAAGGCGCTGGCGACAACGGAGAACGCCTTTTGCCCAATCAGCGGCATCAGCACCTGTTTGCCGAATAAAATGGTCAGGCCCGATACCGCGAGCATGATAAAGGTCGCGGCCACGTACCAGTGGATCACCCGTTCGGCATTGGTGAACCGGGGCAGCCATCGGCCGGTGGGCCCGCCGTCGATGTTAAGTCGGCCCATCAGCACATAGAACGCGCCGATCGCCAGGGCGGAAACCGCCAGCAGCCAGCCGCCGTAGGTCGATAGCGGCCCGTTGCGGAAGGCGCGCCATTCCTCGCCGCTGGACTGGATGGCGACCACGGTGCCGGTGCGCGGATCGCTGATAACGAAGCCTTCGCCCCGGCGCAACCGGCGCCACATATCGGAGTCGTTGGCGCTGCCCTGCACGTTGCCGGGAACGGCGCCACGGGTTTGGGCCAGGGCGTCACCGGAGAAAACAACGTCAACGGCCATGGCCGCCCAGGCAAGTCCGGCAACGACAAGAAGGGAGCCAAGAAAGGATAAAAGGGGTTTTGAAAAACACGATTTCATGAACATACCCACCCTCAACATTCACGGTAAATACGAATGATAATTATGTAAGATCACCGGCTAGTTCTGCCACTGAAATCGGTTTTTGGCCTTGATTAAGGTCAATACTTTCAGTTTTTTGAATGTTTGAGGACGGTTTCGCCCTGAAACCCACCGTCAACCAAGGGGGGCTGCGTTATAGTCAGCGACTTCTGCGGAAACGATTTTCTAAACCCCGTTCTAGTGTTCGGCGCCGGACTTGAAATGGAACTGTGCGCCATCCTTGATACCGGACGGCCAGCGCGCGGTGGTGGTTTTCAGTTTGGTGTAAAAACGAACGCCTTCGGGACCATGAACATGGTGGTCGCCGAACAGGGAATTTTTCCAGCCGCCGAAGCTGTGGTACGCCACCGGCACCGGAATCGGCACATTGACGCCGACCATACCCGCCTGCACGTTGCTGACGAAATGACGCGCGGCATCGCCATCGCGGGTAAAGATGGCCGTGCCGTTGCCGTATTCATGGTCGTTGACGAGCTTGAGCGCGCGCTCGTAGTCCGGCGCGCGCACCACGCAAAGCACGGGGCCGAATATCTCGTCGGTGTAGATGCTCATGTCCGGAGTTACCTTGTCGAACAGGCTTCCCCCCAAAAAATAACCATTCTCGTAGCCCTGCAACGTCAGGCCGCGCCCGTCGACCACCAACTCCGCGCCTGCTTTGGCACCGGCATCAATGTAGCCTTCGATACGCGCCTTTGCATCCGCCGTCACGATGGGGCCCATCTCGGCCTCGGGGTCGGTGAACGGAGCCACCTTCAGGGCCCGCACCTTGGGCGCCACCCGTTTGATCAGTTCGTCGCCGGTCTCCTCGCCAACAACCACGGCCACCGAAATCGCCATGCAGCGTTCGCCGGCCGACCCATAGGCCGCCCCCATCAGGGCGTCCACGGTCTGGTCCATGTCCGCATCCGGCATCACCACCATGTGGTTCTTTGCCCCGCACAGCGCCTGCACCCGTTTGCCGTTGGCGCAGCCGGTGGCATAGATGTATTTGCCCACCGCCGTCGAGCCGACGAAACTAATGCCCTTGACGCGCTCATCGGTGAGCAGAACGTCGACCGCTTCCTTGTCGCCGTTGACCAGGTTCAGCACGCCGTCCGGCAGGCCCGCTTCGTGCAGCAATTCGATCAGACGGATCGTCGAGCCGGGGTCGCGCTCGGAAGGTTTGAGAACAAATGTATTGCCGCACGCCAGGGCCACCGGGAACATCCACATCGGCACCATGGCCGGGAAATTGAACGGCGTAATGCCGGCCACCACGCCCAGTGGCTGGCGCAGGGAGTAGGTGTCAACGTCGGCGGCCGCCTGTTCACTCATTTCGCCCTTCAGCATTTGCGGGATGCCGCAAGCGAACTCGACCACTTCAAGCCCCCGCGTGACTTCACCCTTGGCGTCCGGCAGGGTTTTGCCATGTTGGCGGGACACCAGCTCAGCCAGCTCGTCCATGTGCTGCACGATCAGATCGCGGAACTTGAACATCACCTGTGCACGCTTGGCCGGTGGTGTAGCAGCCCACGCCGGGAACGCAGCGCCTGCCGCCGCGATGGCCGCACGGGTCTCATCGGCGTCGGCCAACGGCACCTTGGCGTCGATCTCGCCGGTCGCCGGGTTGAACACGTCCGCCGTGCGCCCGGATGTTTCCGCACTTGCCTGGCCGTTAATGAAGTGAGAAAGGGTCTGGGTCATGGAACGCCCCTAATGAATGAATTCGTTGTTAAAAGCCCACGAAAGGGCATCAATGCCAAAAAGTTTAGGTGCTACGTGCCGCCATACCCGTAAAGCTACACCATGAATTACGTCCACTTTCCAGCCAAAATACCCTGTTACATCCCCGCTGCGTAATCGCGCAGCGCTTTCAAAGCCTCGCCACAATTTCAAAGGGGTAGACCGACCTTGTGACATCGTCAGTTGGAAAATTGACACTAGGAAGTATGAATTGCCATTTTGAAATGGAACTGACAACCAATAAAAAAGGCCCCGATGGGACCTTGTTTACTGGCTGGGGCGGTAGGATTCGAACCTACGAATGCCGGCATCAAAAGCCGGTGCCTTAGACCACTTGGCTACGCCCCACCGGTATGTGACCGGGCGCAAACTTATGCTCAAACGGCCCAGCCTGCAAGGGCGGGGTAACGGCTGGGAGGGAAGGAGGACGTGTGAGGAACGGGCGTCAGCGCGAGGCGATGATTTTCCGGATTTCGGGGTCATCTAGGGTTTCCTTCAGGCCTTGGAGGATGTCCTCGCGCGGGGTGTCCGCGGCCTCTCCGTTCGCGGCGGCTTCGATTTTATCAACAAGCGTTTGGACGAACATTTCCAGCATTTCGAAATCTTCGGCCAGTTGAAAAAGGTCCGGCGCCGCATCACGCAGCGCCATATAGAAATTCGCCCCGTCGGCGGGGTTGTTCCTGAGTTTTTTTATTTCCGCCAGGCTGTGCCCGCCGAAAGTTCGCTCGCTCATAATCGGGTATCCGGCATTAAAATGGTTAAGGCTTATATGGTTACTCAATCTTAAATTGTTCAAGGAATTTCTCGAGTAACAGATGAAATACCTTCCCTCTATGCTGCAAGCAGATTTAGGTGCCAATAATACCCATTGTTTTTCTGTAGAATGGCGCTTTGGCACCTAAATCTGCTGGTTGCATGAAATGGCCGTCTGTCATATTAGCTCGTATGGGATATGAAAAGGGGATAGGGATCAGAAAAGGGGCCCGTAAAAAATGGACCAAGCTTCCCAATCCGAAAACGGACAATCAAAAGAAGACCTAATAAAATGGCGGATTAAGGTCCGGAAATTCCAGCGGGAGGCGATTTATAAATGCCTTCCCGAAAAGCTTCCCGCCGACCTCGTGGGCCGTAACGTCAACGATAAGGTCTGGGACGTGATCTATTTCATTGCCCTGAACGGCATGTCCTCCACGCCGTTGACGGCGTCTGACATTTATCTGGGCACGGAACTGGCGAAGCGCACCGTGATCAGGATTATCAACAGGCTCGAAGCCCTCAACGTGGTCCAAAAACGGCCCGATGAGGATGATCGCCGGGTTATTCGCATCGGGTTCACGCCCGCGTTCGCAAAGGTGCTCGACCGGCACCTGGAAGATTGTATCGCCGGATAGGGACTAGGCCGTATCGACCAGCAGGGGCACCGCTTGCACCCACCATTGGGGATGGTCGCGCGAAATGATCTGCGCCGCTTTTTCCGCTTCGCTCTCACTTTCGAACAACCCGAAACAGGTAGCCCCGCTGCCGGACATGCGGGCCAAAAACACGGTTTCGGTGCGTTCCAGCACGTCGAGCACGTCGCCGACGACGGGCTGCAGCCCGATGGCTGCCTCCGTCAGGTCGTTGCCACGCGCCGCCAGAATTTCCGCCAATTCGGCAACCGTGGCGGGTGTTGCGTCGAACGATGCGGGGGGGGAATACGTATCTCCCTTTAGCGCATGGCGGGCCTCGAACACAGCGGGTGTGGAGACGGCAACGCCGGGATTGACCAGCCCCAGCCACGCCGGCGGCAACTGGGGCGCGAGGACGATCCGCTCGCCGATCCCGGTCATGAAGGCGGCCCGGCCGAACAGGCAGACCGGAACGTCCGCACCAAGCGCCAGGCCCAGCCCGGCCAAATCAATGGCGTCTCCATTCACGCCCCAAAGCCGGGACAGGCCGGACAAGGCCGCCGCGGCATCCGCCGACCCCCCGCCGATGCCTGAAGAAACGGGAAGGTTTTTCTGCAAAACGATTCGTGCGCCGGATTTGATTCCGGCCGTTTCCCTGAGCCGGTTTGCCGCCTGCAGGACAAGGTTGTCGGCCCCGGAAGACAAACCCTCGCCGAAGGGCCCTTCTATGGTGAGATCAAGAGTGTCCGCCGGATAGAAACTGAGGCAATCCTGGACGCCGGCGAAACAGACCAGGGAATCCAGCAGATGATAGCCGTCGTCGCGCCGTCCGGTCACATGAAGGTAAAGATTAAGCTTGGCCGCAGCCGTTACACGCAGGGCCGCCCGTTCAGCCGTTTCAGCCGTCATCACGGTTTTTCTTGGCTTTCGCGGAATTTTCACTGCCGCCGGATTCAAGACCGGATTTCAGTTTCCGGGTGATTTCGCCAATCAGTTTTTCTTCCGGGTCCAGCGATAGCGACCGGTTCCACTGAAAGCGGGCCTCGCGCCGGCGTCCGACCCGCCAGTAGGCGTCGCCAAGATGATCGTTGATGACCGGATCCTGGGGCCTGAGTTCGACGGCGCGTTCCAGTTCCAGGACCGCTTTTTTGTATTTGCCGAGCTTGTAATGGCCCCATCCCAGGCTGTCGATGACATAGCCGTCGTTGGGTCTGAGATTGGCGGCCTTGCCGATCATCGCCTGGGCGCGATCCAGATACAGGCCCTTGTCAATCCAGGAATATCCCAGATAGTTGAGAACATAGGGCTGGTCGGGCTTGAACTTGAGCGCGCTCAGGAAATCGGCTTCGGCCCGTGGCCACTGTTTGGAGCGCTCCAGGGCAATGCCGCGGGCGTACAACAGGGTCCAGTGGTGGGGTTTGAGGGTCCGGATGCGCTCGAACGCCCGGTCATAAGCCTCGACGGCTTCCTCGAAGCGTTCCTGTCCGCGCAAAATATCGCCCATGTTGATCAACGGTCCGGGGTCTTCCGGCTGATCACCGGCCATGGCGTCCAGGTGGCGGATGGCGTCTTCGTGACGGTTAAGACGGCCCAAGAGAACCGCCACACGCAGCCGTGCCGGCCAGGAAAACGCCGAATTCCTGCGGATGGACTGGTAAAGCTCCAGCGCCGGTTCCAGGCGGTTGGCGGTTTCAAGGACATCGCCCAGTAAAATCTGCATAACCGGGAATTCTGGTTTCAGGTACAGTGCCAGGCGTCCCAGCATCAGGGCGGTTTGCTGGCCGTTTTTCTGGCGCAGTGAACTGGCAATGCCGAACAGGACTTCTGCCGCGCCTTCGCTGATGGAAAAGGTCTTCAGCGTCGGGCCGCCGCCGGACTTAAGCCGTTTCAGGGCCCCGTCCAGAAGCTGGGACCCGGGGTTTTGCCCAAGATATTTCTCATACAGCGCCTGGGCCTTGTCCTTCCGCCCGGTGCGTTCGTACAGCGCGCCCAGAAGTTGCGCCATGCGCAGCGACAGTTCCGTCTGGCCGTTATGAATGCTCGTATAGAATTTTTCCGCGTCCTCGTTGTTGCCCAGCAATTCGCTGATCAACGCCGCGTGCATGGTATGCAAAACCCGTTTGGCGTCATGGTCTACAGGCGCTTTAAGGATTTTCATGGCCTTGCGGCTTTTGTTTTGTCCGGCCAGGCACCAGGCGCGCAGCACCGGCGCCACGAAACCGACCAGACCCGTGGCCGGCAGGTCCCCCAGGCGCTTGTCCGCTTCCACGAAGCGGCCGTTCCTGATGTCGATGATGGCAAGCGTCAGGGGTGCCATCGGAACCTTGTTGCCCATTTGCACGAGCTTGCTGGCCAGCGGCCCGGCTTCCTTGACCCGGCCTTCTGCGACCATCAGGACAAAGGTGCGCCGAATTAGATCGGGGGATGAGGGGGCTTTGTCGAGCGCCGCACCCAGAAAATCCGCCGCTCTCGACAGGTCGCGCTGCGCCTGGGCGTGGCGTCCGGCCAGGTAATTTCCCGACAGCGTCCGGCCGATCTCAGGCTTGGTCTCGTCGGCAATAGCTGGGTAGGGGATGGCCAGCGTCGCGCACAGTCCGGCGGCGGCGATCAGGCCGGGGACGCTTTTGGGGGGATATGGTCGTTCGCGCATGGGCGCATTCTACCCGACAGCACCTTCGTTGCCACCTACATATTGGGATAATTACATGTTGGGATAATTGGGGCCGCCGCCGCCTTCGGGGGTGACCCAGGTAATGTTTTGGGTCGGGTCCTTGATG
Source organism: Alphaproteobacteria bacterium (assembly GCA_014382345.1). Taxonomy (GTDB): domain Bacteria; phylum Pseudomonadota; class Alphaproteobacteria; order Rhodospirillales; family Casp-alpha2; genus Casp-alpha2. The sequence continues at coordinate 87,508 of JACNJX010000106.1, read as the reverse complement.
TCGCAGGTTTTGCAGTGAACGCAGTTCTGGGCGTTGATCTGCAGGCGTTGAGCGCCCCCACTATCGCCGTCTTCGACGAATTCGTAAACGCCGGCCGGACAGAAGCGGGCTTCCGGCCCGTCATAGTCCGCAAGGTTGACGGCAACCGGGATGGCGGCGTCCTTCAGGGTCAGATGGCAGGGCTGGTTTTCCGTGTGGTTGGTGTTGGACAGGTACACCGACGACAACCGGTCGAAGGTAATCTCCCCGTCCGGCTTGGGGTAGTCGATTTTTGTCATTTCGGCGGCCTTTTTCAGCGCCGAATGGTCCTCGTGGTTGCCGAGGGTCCAGGGCGCCAGAAACCCGAGGCCCAGAGAATTGAGCCACAAATCCAGCCCGCTGTAGAGCGTGCCTAGAAGTCCGCCGAATTTGGCCAGCGCCGGGCGGGCGTTGCGGGCGCGGTACAGTTCCTTGTAGGCCCAGGACGCGCGGAACGCTTCCGGGTAGGCGGTCAACTCATCGCCGCCTGTGCCGCCTAGTTTGATGGCCTGGAATGCCGCTTCCGCCGCCAGCATGCCGCTTTTCATGGCGTTGTGGCTGCCTTTGATGCGGGGCACGTTGACGAAACCAGCGGCGCATCCGATCAGGGCGCCGCCGGGAAACACCAGCTTCGGGATCGCCTGCAGGCCGCCTTCATTGATGGCGCGGGCGCCATAGGCGACGCGCTTCCCGCCTTCCAGTACCGGGCGGATGGCGGGGTGGGTCTTGAAGCGCTGCATTTCCTCGAATGGCGAAAGATAAGGGTTCTCATAATCGAGCGCGACGATGAAGCCGATGGCGACCTGTCCTTGGTCCTGGTGATAGAGGAATCCACCGCCGCCGGTGTCCGTCAGCGGCCAGCCTTGTGTGTGGATGACCTGACCGGGCTTGTGTTTTTCCGGGGCCACGTCCCACAGTTCCTTGATGCCGATGCCGTAGGTCTGCGGCTCGACTCCGTCCCTGAGGTTGAAGCGCTCCATCAGTTGCTGACTCAATGATCCCCGCACGCCTTCGGCGAAAAAGGTGTATTTGGCCAGAAGTTCGACGCCCGGTTCATGGTTGGCGGTGGGTTTGCCCTCGGCATCGAGCCCTAGGTCGCCGGTGGCGATGCCCTTGACGCTTCCATCTTCGTTGTAGAGGACCTCGGCGGCGGCGAAGCCGGGGAAAATCTCGACGCCCAGCCCTTCGGCCTGGTCCGCCAGCCAGCGGCTGAGGGCGCCGAGGCTGAGCGTGTAGCAGCCTTTGTTGCTCATCATCGGCGGCAGCGCGGGCTGCTACTCGGCCACCAGGTCCTTCCTGTCCAGGGCCCAGTGGCGGTTATCGGTCCCCGGCTGCCCCAAAGGCGCGCCCCGTTCCGGCCAGTCGGGAATCAGTTCATTCAGCGCCACCGGATCAAGGACGGCGCCGGACAGGATGTGCGCGCCGACCTCCGAGCCCTTTTCGACGACGCAGACGGTCAACTCAAAATCCTGCTCGGCGGCCAATTGGCGCAGGCGGATGGCCGCCGATAACCCGGCCGGACCCGCGCCGACGATGACCACGTCGAAGTCCATGGAATCTCTTTCTTCCACGGTTGCCGGTGCTGGTTCGGCCTCATGTTCCTTCTGGGGGTTCAGGGTATCGGTGTCGGGGTTCATGGCGTTCCTCTGGGGCGTTCCTCTGGCTTGATCTTATATGAGCGTCTTTTTAGCACATTGAATTCCGCTTTGGGATGTTCTGGGGGATGTTCCGGTATTTTATGCCGTGCTATGGTCGCTCATGGCGCCGATGACATCCATGACTGCAAAAGAACTGCTGCGCTGGCATATCGATGCCGGCGTTGATGAAACCATCACCGATGCGCCCGTCGACCGGTTCGGTTTGGTTGCGGCGAAGGCCGTCCAGGCGCTCCCGCAACAACCGAAACAGGCCGTTGCCGGCGGATTATCCGATGCCGCACCGGCCCTTGCCCCCGCACCCGCTTCCTTGCCGGACTCGCTGCCGAAAACGTCCATTTCCAGCTCTGTTCCCGGGGCCGGGGAAGGCCGCGCCAACGGCGACGTCACGACGGCGGTGCATCTGGCGCAGGGGGCCGAAACGGTTGAGGATTTGCGCCGGGCGCTGGAAAGTTTCGAAGGCTGCGCGCTGAAGAAAACCGCGACCAACCTTGTCTTCATCGACGGCAACCCGGAGGCCCGGGTGATGCTGATCGGCGAAGGCCCGGGCGCCGAGGAGGATCGCCAGGGCCTGCCCTTCGTCGGTCCCAGCGGAAAGCTTCTTGATAAGATGATGGCGTCCGTCGGTCTCGACCGGACCAGTGTGCTGATTTCCAATACCGTGTTCTGGCGTCCGCCCGGCAACCGCACGCCGACGCCGCAGGAAACGGCGGTGTGCATGCCGTTCGTGGAACGCCTGATCGAACTGGTGGACCCGAAAATCCTGATCGCCCTTGGCGGTCCGGCGGCGAAGCTTTTGCTGGCGCAGACCGCCGGCGTGGGACGGCTGCGAGGAAAATGGTTCCCCTATTCGACGCCGGGGCTGTCGTGCCCGATCGAAGCGACGGCGCTGTTTCACCCGGCTTACCTGTTGCGGTCGCCGGCCCAGAAGCGCGACACCTGGAAAGACTGGATGGCGATCAAGCGCAAGCTCGAAGCGCTCTGAACCCGGCCCGGCTGCGGAGGGAACCGGACGGCCCGGAAACGCAAAATATGGCCGTTGTTTAAGTAAAACACCCCTAAATATTGGTGAAAGCCTGAAAAATTACCCATTTTCACGGGTTGCCCGCCGATTCGGGATGATTTATACAGGGAACAGGGTTTAAACGGGTTGGTATGGGCAAATTCCTAACATGATCGGACGGTTTTCCTTTGCGGTGACGCCTTTGGCCGCGGTGGTTCTGGGGCTAGGCCTTGTGGCCGCCGGGCCGGGCCATGCTGATGACAGGGCCGATGACAACGCGTCCCTGAACATGACCGCCGGTCTGGACGATGCCGAACTGGCCTTTCCGGAAATCCTCTCCGCTGAAGACGCGGGCCTCTACCGCCGTATTTTCGATGTTCAGGAATCGGGGGACTGGAAACAGGCCGACCGCCTGGTCGCCCGTCTCGAAGACAAGGCCCTGATGGGGCATGTCATGGCGCAGCGTTTTCTGCATCCGACCAAGTACCGGTCCCGCTACAAGGAATTGAAAGCTTGGATGGCGAAATACGCCGACCATCCCGATGCGCACAGGCTTTATAAACTGGCGCGTAACCGCCAACCGAAAAACTGGCGCGCCCCGAAACCGCCGGCTCGTCTTCCGGCGGCCCAGGCCGGGGTTGTGGCGGAAACGGGCATCTCTGTGCCCGGAAAACGGCTGAAACGCAGTGAACAGCGCCGGGTGCGCGATCTCAAGCGCATCATCCGCAGCCGCCTGCGCCGGGGCTTTACCCTGTCGGTGAAGAAACTGATCGCGACGAAAGAGGTCAAACGCCTGTTTTCCGCCGCCGAATTCGATCAGGCCAAGGCGCGTCTGGGCCAGGGATATTTCCTTGCCGGGCGCGACGACTGGGCGCTGACGTGGTCGGGCGAAGCGGCGGCGCGCAGCGGAGACCTTTTGCCCGAAGCGCACTGGACGGCGGGGCTGGCGGCTTGGCGGCTGAAAAAAATCGACGTCGCGGCAAGGCATTTTGAAGCCATCGCCAATAACGCCAAGGCGTCTTCGTGGTTAAGATCGGCGGGCGCGTTCTGGGCCGCCCGCGCGCATCTGGTCGACCGCCGCCCGGAACGGGTCAATCCCTACCTGAAACAGGCCGCCCAGTCTTCGCGCACCTTCTACGGCCTGCTGGCCAATTACATGCTGGCCCGTCCGATGAAATTCCGCTGGGCGGTCCCGCCGCTGGGCGAAGAAACCATTTCCACGCTGTCGTCCATGCCGCGCGGGCGGCGCGCCATGGCGTTGCTGCAGATCGGTGAAAACCGCCGCGCCGAACGGGAACTCAAGACCCTCAGCGTCTTCGCCGATGAGACCCTGACCAAAGGTATTCTGGCGCTGGCCAGCCGGGGCAGCATGCCGTCGCTGGCGGTCAGGCTCGACAAGCGGCTGTTTCCCAACGGCGGCGGTTATGACGGCGCGGCCTATCCGCTTCCCGCTTGGCTGCCCAAGGACGGCTTGCGCATCGATAAGGCGTTGATCTACGCCATGATCCGCCAGGAATCCCGCTTCAACCCCAAGGCCAAAAGCTGGGCCGGGGCGCGCGGCCTGATGCAACTGATGCCGCGCACGGCCAGCTTCGTCGCCCAGGACCGCCGTTTTCACCGCCACAACGGCAAACGGCGCACGCTGTTCAAGCCCGAGGTCAATCTGGCTTTGGGACAGAAGTACATCGAAATCCTGCTCGCCGATGAAAAGATCAAGGGGGACCTGTTCCTGATGGCCGCGGCCTGGAACGGGGGGCCGGGGAATTTGAACAAATGGCGGCGCAAGACCGAATACATGAACGATCCGCTGTTTTTCATCGAAAGCATCCCGTCGCGCGAAACCCGTATCTTCATCGAGAAGGTGCTGAGCAACCTGTGGATCTACCGCAACCGCTTAAGCCAGCCGGCGCCGTCCCTGGCCGCCATTGCCGAGGGCCGGTGGCCGGTGTATACCCCGTTGGGTCAGGAACCAGCCGAGGTCGCCGAAAGCAATGGGTCACGCCACTAAAGATACCTTTGTTCCGGTCAACATTGCCGTTTTGACCGTTTCCGATTCCCGCACCATGGACGACGACAAGTCGGGCGCCGTTTTGGTGGACCGCCTCGAAGCCGCCGGCCACGTGCTGGCGGACCGCGCCATCGTCAAGGACGAAACCGCCGCCATCGCGGCCAAGTTCCGCGAATGGGCGGATAACCCGGACATCGAAATCGTCCTCGCCACCGGCGGCACCGGCCTGACGGGGCGCGACGTGACGCCGGAGGCCCTGGCCGAAGTCGCGGAAAAAGATATCCCCGGTTTCGGCGAGCTGTTCCGCATGCTGAGCTACGAGAAGATCAAGACCTCGACCATTCAGTCCCGGGCGTGTGCGGGCGTGGTCAACGGCACCTATATCTTCGCCGTGCCGGGTTCGCCGGGCGCGTGCAAGGATGCCTGGGACGATATCCTGGTGTACCAGCTGGACATCCGCTTCAGGCCCTGCAATTTCGTCGAGATGCTGCCCCGCCTGAAGGAACGCTAGAAGACCGGGCTCAGGCCCTTTTCCCCCGCCAGCGCCCGTAGGTCTCGCCGTCGTCAATGTCGTCGAGCGGTTCCAGCAAGGCGTGGCTCCAGTGGGTGGGCAGGTTGGCGATGGTGTCGGAAAGGGCGTGTTGCGTTGACCAGCGCACGCCTTGAAAAATATCCCGAAACACGGGCCGACGGTTCAGCCCGACCAGCCAGTAGCCGCCGTCAGCGGCCGGGCCGAACACGGCGTCATGGCGGCCAAGCAACGCGAACGCCTGGGCGATATGGCTTGGCCGGACGGCGGGCACATCGGTGCCGATGATGACGACCGGGCCGGTCGGCATTTTATGGGCGACACCGGCCATGCGCCGGCCCAGGTCGCCGGCGCCCTGGCGGACCAGTCCGTGGACGCGGGGCCAGAGGCCGCGGTCATGCACGGCAGTGTCCGGGCTGACCGCCAGCCAGCAAAGCCAGCGGGGGTCCCTGGCCAGCGGCGGCACGACGGCGTGCAGGGTTTGCCGGGCGAAGGCGTGCGCGGCGACGGTTCCGATATCGCCCGCCAGCCGGGTTTTGACCCGGCCCATACGCGGCGCCTTGGCGAACACGACAAGGTGGTTGACCGATGAAGGGGGTGCGCCCGTCATTCGTACAGCCCGGCGAGCATGCGCGGCGGCACGCCGGCAAAATAGAGCCCCAGGCACAGAAGGTTTTTCGCCGGCCGCAGCCAATAGCCGTCCCGCCGGTAGCGCGCCGCCGAGGTCACGGCCGCGGCGGGCAGTTGGTCCAGACGTTTTTTGCCGATACGGCGCACGATGTCGACGTCTTCCATCAGCGGGATCGGCGGCATGCCGCCCAGGAAATCGTAAAATTCGCTGCTGATCAGAAGGCCCTGATCGCCGTAAGGCAGCCCGAGCACCCGGCACCGCCAGGCCGCCAGCCCCTCCACCCGCCGGGCGGCGGGGGACGTGTCGTTGAGGATGAGCTGGAAATAGGCGGCGCGGAAACGGTTGCTCGGGTTTTTCATATACTCACCGACCACATGGTTCCAGCCCGGCTGCGGTCGGGTGTCGGCGTGAAGGAACAATAACCAGTCGCCCGTCGCATACATGGCGCCGGACGCCATCTGCGCGCCGCGTCCGCCCAGCGTGGCGGTGAACTTAGCGCCCGCGTCGGCGGCGATGGCGGGCGTGGCGTCCGTGGAACCGCCATCGGCGATGATGATTTCGGACGAGAATGCCGTCATCGACAGGCTTTCGAGCGTGCCCGGCAATTCGGCTTCGGCGTTCAGGGTCGGAATGACGATGCTGATCAAGGTTCCGGGTTCCGTTGGCTGGTCACTGTTGCCGGGATTTTATCACAGGCGGTGGAAAAAATTTAGAGCCCTAAGCTCCGAGCGCCAGCCCGTCCCAGACCAGTTTGATCCCGGCGACAAACATAAGCCCGTAGCAGAGCTTGTAAAACAGCTCCAGCGGCAGAATTTTGTTGAGACGCCAGCCGAGCCAAACGCCCAGCGGCACGGCGGGAGCCAGGACCAGGCTGGTGGTCAGGTTGGCCTCGGAAAACTGACCGAGCCACAGATAGGGCCAGATCTTGATCTGGTTGATGATGAAAAAAAACATTACGTGGGTGCCGACGAAAACCCGTTTGCCGAGTCTTTGCGGCAGGACGTAGAATTTCACCGGCGCGCCGCCGGCGTGGGCGACGAAACTTGTAAACCCCGCCAGCGTGCCGCAACTCAAGCCCAGCGCCCGGCCGCCCGACGTGCTTTGGTCCAAGGGCGTGCGCTGGACGAAATAGCTCATGGCGAAGATCAGGGTCAAAATCCCCAATAGAAGCCGCACCGTGTTCTCGTCCACATGGCGGTAAGTCAGTGCCCCGATGGCGATGCCGATGATGGCGCCCGGCACCATCACCGCGATGTTGCCCCGGTGCCAGTCATGGCGGTAGTTCCAGAGGTTGGGGATATCGATCATGACCAGCACCGGCAGCATGATCGCGGCGGCGGCCACGGGCGATATGAACATCGCCATCAGCGGCACCGAAAGCTGACCCAGCCCGCCGCCAAGCCCGCTTTTGGAAATGCCGGTCAGGATCACCGCGAAAACGGCGACGGCGTAGAATTCTGGCTGGAAGGCGAAAATGGCGATGACCCCTGGACTGTCTGTCTCCGGCTCATTGTAGAGGCCGCCGGGGAAGAAAAAAGCCTGTTAATGTTCTTGAAATGTTCCGAGTTTGTGGTATGACAAATTATGCATGGTTTTCAGGAAACAATCGGCATGAAGAAGCCTTTGAAGGGACGGGGCGCGGTGTCCAACCGCGCCGGCCGGTTCGAGCCGGAAACCCGCGAAGACATCGATGACGGCTGGGACGGCGACGGTGATCGGGATGGCGGCGGCCTGCCGCCCTTGCGCACGGAAGTCACCATCGAGACGCCGCGCACCATCATCGCCCGTAACACCTCCCCCGACATTCCTTTCGACCGCTCGCTCAACCCCTATAAAGGGTGCGAGCACGGCTGCGTTTACTGTTTCGCGCGCCCGACGCATGCCTACATGGGCCTGTCGCCGGGGCTGGATTTCGAAAGCCGCCTGTTCGCCAAGCCGGGCGCGGCGGCGCTGCTGGAGCGCGAACTCTCGAAACCGGGCTACCGGCCCCGCACGCTGCATCTCGGCTCCAACACCGACCCCTATCAGCCGGTCGAGAAAACCATGCGTATCACGCGCGACGTGCTGAAGGTGCTAGACGCCTTTAACCATCCGGTTGCCATCACCACGAAATCGGCGCTGGTGTGCCGGGATCTGGATATCCTGGGGCCGATGGCAAAACGCGGGCTTGTCTCCGTTGCCGTTTCCGTGACCACGCTGGACCGGGGGCTGGCGCGCAAGCTGGAACCGCGCGCGCCGACGCCGGGCCGCCGGCTGGATACCATCCGCGCTCTTTCGGGGGCGGGCGTGCGCGTGGCGGTGATGGCGGCGCCGATGATCCCGGTGCTCAACGACGCCGAACTGGAAACCATTTTGGAAGCGGCCCGGGACTCAGGCGCGGTTGCGGCAGGCTATATCCTGCTGCGCTTGCCGCTTGAGATCAAAGACCTGTTCGCCGAATGGCTGGACACCCACGCGCCGGATGCCGCCGCCCATGTCATGAGCCAGATGCGCGATGCGCGCTCCGGCGTGTTGTACGAGCAGGATTTCGGCACCCGCATGACCGGCAGCGGCGAGCGGGCAAAGCTGTTGTCGAAACGCTTTGATCTGGCGTGCCGCAAGCTTGGGCTGAAGCCGGTCAGGGGATTATCAGGAGGGGGCGCGGATTACCAGATGGACGCATCGCAATTTTGCCTGCCGTCACGGACGCTCTATCCCATGGCCGGCGATCAGCTCAGGCTTTTCTGAAAAAGGAAATGGGGCGGGCAATATAAAAACCCCGCTTACGCGGGGCCGCAAAACTCTCCCGGCGTCCTGGACGCCAAAGGATATGATTTTGTGTCGGCTTTTACTGTTCCAGGGTCCCGTTGTTAAAAGCGTCCTTACGCGCCTGCGCCGTCTTCTTCAAGATGGGCGTCGGGCCGCTTCCAGACATGCTCATCGCCGCAGGATGAACAGCGGATCAGTTTTTCTCCGATCCTGACGTTTTCGAACGTCGGCCAGTCGAACGTCATGCCGGTATAAACGGACTCTCCCGTTTCCGGACAATTGATCATTACACGCGCCATGCTCCGTACTCCCTCCCGTTTTAGATAGGCGGGATCACCTCCGCCAAGGTAAATATACCATGTTTACCTCCAAGCCGGAAGCCCCCTGATAAAAAAGGCAATCAATCAACAGGTTCGGCGTGGTTTTAGGAGTCTTTTCGGCATGTAAGGGTGTTAAAACAGGGCCGGATTCGACGAAACTGTGGAAAACTCGCAAAAACAGGCGCAAAATTCCCAGGAAAATACAAAAACCGTCTGAAACCACCAAATAAAATAGCCTATTAGCCAAAAAAGGACAAAAAATGCCGGATTTCAGCCTCGAAGATGCCGCCCTGTCACGGGGCAAAACCGTGATTTGCGGCATCGATGAGGCCGGCCGCGGCCCGTGGGCGGGGCCGGTGGTGGCCGGCGCCGTGATTCTGGACCGCGCCAGCCTGCCCGGCGATCTGATTCGCGATCTGGACGATTCCAAGAAACTGAAACCGGCCCGGCGCGAAGACCTTTTTCAACGCCTCGGCCCCCATGCCCGCATCGGCGTCGGCCAGGCCGGCGTGGACGAGATCGACGAGGTGAATATCCTGCAGGCGACGTTCCTGGCCATGGCTCGCGCGGTGGAAGATTTGGGTTCGAGCGGGTCCGGCTCGGATGATGTCCCGGACCTGGCGCTTGTCGACGGCAACCGCGAACCAGGCCTGCCGTGTCCGTCCGAGTGCGTCGTGAAGGGGGACGCCATCAGCCTGTCGATTGCCGCCGCCTCCATCGTCGCCAAGGTGACCCGGGACCGGATCATGGCCGGCCTGGCCCTGGCTCATCCGGCCTACGGCTGGGAACGCAACGCCGGTTACGGGACGAAGTTGCACCAGGACGCGCTGGCGGCGCACGGGGTGACGGCGGAACACCGCAAAAGTTACGCCCCGATCAAAAAATTTTTGGGACTCTAGGCGCAATATATAGGGGGCCTGGAATCTTCGGACTCCCATATCTTGTCTTGGGGAATCCTCTTAAGCCATTGATTCCATTTAATTCTTGACGGGGAGTCCGCGCTTGCCCATTGTCACGTCCATGGGCAGGGACACAAAACTCAAAGAAAAAACCGCCACCAGGAAACCCGGCTCCCGCAAGAAGGGAGCCGCCAGTAAAGGCGCCGGTAACACATCAAAAGACCAAACGCTGGATTTCAATAACGGCGGTCTGATCCTTCAGGGCGAATGCCTGGAGACCATGGCCTCGCTGCCGGACGCATCGGTCGATATGGTTTTTGCCGATCCGCCCTATAACCTGCAATTGAGCGGCGAATTGCTTCGCCCCAACAACCAGTCCCGCGTCGACGGCGTCGATGACGACTGGGACCGGTTCGAGACCTTCCGCGCCTATGACGAATTCACCACCGCCTGGCTGAAAGAGGCGAGGCGCCTGCTTAAGCCCGACGGATCGCTTTGGGTGATCGGGTCGTACCACAATATTTTCCGAGTCGGCGCGACGTTGCAGGATCTGGGGTACTGGATTTTGAACGACGTGATCTGGCGCAAGACCAATCCGATGCCCAATTTCCGGGGCCGGCGCTTCACCAACGCGCACGAAACCCTGATCTGGTGCGCGCGCGACAAGGAATCGCGGTACCGCTTCAATTACGAAGCGATGAAAAACCTCAACGAAGATCTGCAGATGCGCTCCGACTGGTTGTTGCCGCTGTGCACGGGGCCGGAACGGCTGAAAAAAGACGGCAAGAAGGCGCATCCGACACAAAAACCGGAATCCCTGTTGCACCGGGCGATCCTGGCGTCTTCGGAAATCGGCGACGTCGTCCTCGACCCGTTCTTCGGCTCCGGCACCACCGGCGCCGTCGCCAAGAAACTGGGCCGGCGGTATGTCGGCATCGAGCGCGATCCCGAATACATCGCGCTGGCGCACGAACGTCTGGCCCATGTCCGCCAGTTGGCGGAAGACGAAATGCTGACGACGCCCGCCAAACGGGCCGAACCGCGCATTCCTTTCGGCTGGCTGGTGGAGCGCGGCATCGTCGAACCCGGCACCACGCTGACCGACCTGCGCGGCCGCCACCGGGCCAGGGTGCGCGCCGACGGGACATTGGTATCGGCGGACTTTAAGGGCTCCATTCATCAGGTCGGGGCCTTCGTGCAGAAAGCGCCGGCGTGTAACGGCTGGCAGTTCTGGCACAAGGAAGAAAAGGGCAAGCGCATCGTGCTCGACGTCTACCGCCAGAAGCTGCGCGCGGAACTGCATTAACGCCCGTCATTCCGCTGTCGGGCGCGGCGGACTACAATTCCCGTATGGCGGAAAGAGTACCGGAACCAGGCGCTGAAAGCGGCCTTAACCGGCGGCTTGGCCTTTTGCTGCTGACGCTCTACGGGCTCGGCACCACGGTGGGCGCGGGAATTTACGTCCTCGTCGGCAAGGTCGCCGGGCGCGCCGGGGAATTCGCGCCGGTTTCGTTTTTACTCGCCGCCGCGCTGGCCGGGCTGACCGCCTTGAGCTATGCCGAGTTGTCGTCAAGGTTTCCGAAAAGCGCCGGCGAAGCCGTTTACGTCAGCCAGGGACTGGGCCGGGCGTCACTCGCCATTCTGGTCGGGTTTCTGGTCATCGGCACCGGCGTGGTGTCGGCGGCGACCCTAAGCCAGGGCTTTTCCGGTTATTTCGGAACCCTTGTTGCGGTTCCGGGGTGGCTGTCCATGGCGGGCGTCGTCCTGATCCTGACCGGCTTTGCAGCCTGGGGGATCGCCCAATCGGTGATCGCCGCCTCGCTGCTGACGGTGTTCGAGGTGGTGGGGCTTGTCATGGTGATCTGGGCCGGGCGCGGCATCGTCACCGATCCGGGCGCCATCGCCGCTGCCATGACGCCGCCGATCGATGATGCTCTTGCCTGGACGGGAATCCTGACCGGATCATACCTGGCGTTCTTCGCCTTCATCGGCTTCGAAGACATGGTCAACGTCGCCGAGGAGGTCGAGGGCGAACCGCGCCCCATCCCCGCCGCCCGCGGCATCGCCCGGCGGGGGGTGACGGTGGTTTACCTGTGCTTTTCGGTGATAGGCGTCACTGCCGTGCCGGTGGCGGAACTGGCCGCCAGTCCGGCCCCTCTGGTCGCGATTTACGAACGACTGACCGGCGCGCCGGGAACGCTGTTGAAGCTGATCGGCTCCTTTGCCGTTATCAACGGGGCGCTGATCCAGATCATCATGGCGTCGCGCGTGGTCTACGGTATGGCCTCACAGGGCTGGCTGCCCGCCGGGTTGGCTTGCGTGAACGGGACAACCCGCACGCCACTGGTGGCGACGGGGCTGGTCGGCATGGGTGTCCTGGTGCTGGCGTTCTCCGTCAGGCTGGAACTGCTGGCGGAAACGACGACGCTGTTCATTTTCGGTGTGTTCGCGTTGTGCAATGCCGCGTTGTTCCGTCTGAAATGGACGGCCGGGCAGGACATCGAAAAAGATACGGAAATCGTCCGCGTTCCCATCGCCGTGCCGGCTTTGGGCGCGGTGTTCAGCGCGCTGTTTTTCGTGTTGACGCTGCTCGACCTGATCGAACGGGCGGGGGGCTGAGGGGCGTTCCCTGCCGCGTCGGCCTTAACGGGTGGGCACCGGTTCGTCGCCGGAATAGTCATAGAAGCCCTTGCCGGACTTGCGGCCCAGCCAACCGGCCTCGACATATTTCACCAGCAACGGGCAGGGCCGGTACTTGGTGTCGGCGAGGCCGTCATGCAGCACGTGCATGACCGCGAGACAGGTATCCAGCCCGATGAAGTCGGCCAGTTCCAGCGGCCCCATGGGGTGGTGGGTGCCCAGCTTCATGGCGCTGTCGATGGCTTTCACGGAGCCGACGCCTTCATACAACGTGTAGACGGCCTCGTTGATCATCGGCAGCAGGATACGGTTGACGATAAAGGCGGGGAAGTCCTCGGCGTTGACCGGGATCTTGCCCAGTTTCTCCACCAGTTCGCGGACGATTCTGTAGGTGTCTTCGTCGGTGGCGATACCGCGGATCAGTTCGACCAGTTCCATGCGCGGCACCGGGTTCATGAAATGCATGCCGACGAATTTTCCGGGGCGGTCGGTCTTGGCGCCCAGCCGGGTGATGGAAATGGACGACGTGTTCGACGCGATCAGGGCGTCGTCTTCGAGAACCGTGCACAATTCCTGCAGGATAACTTTTTTGACCTGCTCGTCCTCGGTGGCGGCCTCGATGACCAATTGGCAGTCCTTGAAGCCGCTCATGTCGCTGCCGGTGGAAATCCTTTTGATGGCCGTGTCCTTGTCGGCGCCGCTGATTTTTTCCTTATCCACCAATCGGCCGAGGGACTTCTCGATGCTGGGGATGGCCTTCTTGACGGCGTTCTCGTTGACGTCCATCAGATGCACGTCAAATCCGGCGCCCGCACAGACCTGGGCAATGCCCTTGCCCATCTGGCCGCAGCCGATAACGCCGATTTTTTTGATGTCCAAAGTCATGGTTTTGTTCCTTAATCCCTTATGGGAGCCTTATTCAGGCTAATTTGTCCAGTTCGGATGCCAATTCGGGCAGCACGTCGAACAGATCCGCGACCAATCCGTAATCGGCGACCTGAAAGATCGGCGCGTCCTCGTCTTTGTTGATGGCGACGATAACCTTGGAATCCTTCATCCCCGCCAAGTGTTGAATGGCGCCGGAAATGCCGACCGCGATGTAAAGATCGGGGGCGACCACTTTGCCGGTCTGGCCGACCTGATAGTCGTTGGGTGCAAACCCCGCATCGACGGCGGCGCGGCTGGCGCCGACGGCGGCGCCCAGTTTATCGGCGATGGATTCCAGCAAGTGGAAATGGTCGCCCGACTGCATGCCCCGGCCCCCGGAAATAATAACATTGGCGCTGGTCAGTTCCGGGCGTTCCGATTTGGTCAGTTCCTGGCCGACAAAGGTGGCGAGGCCGGAGCTTTCGGCGCCGGACACGTCTTCGATGGCGGCACTGCCGCCTTCGGGCGCCGCCGGCTCGAACGCCGTGATGCGCACGGTGACGACCTTGACGCTATCGGCGCTCTTCACGGTGGCCATGGCGTTGCCGGCGTAAATGGGCCGAACAAAGGTGTCCGCGTCGACAATGGTTGTGATTTCGGAAATCTGCGCGACATCCAGCAGGGCGGCGACGCGGGGCATCAGGTTCTTGCCATGTGTGGTCGCGGGGGCCAGAACATGGCTGTAATCGCCGGACAGTTTTTGCACCAGGGGCGCCAGGTTTTCCGCAAGCCCGTGTTCCAGCGCCGTGTCGTCGGCGAGCAGAACCTTGGCGACACCGGCAACGGCGGCGGCGGTTTCGGCCACGGCCCGGCAGCCCGCACCGGCGACCAGCACCGTAACGTCGCCCAGCTCAGTTGCTGCGGTAACCGTATTCAGCGTCGCCGGTTTCAGAATTTCGTTGTCGTGTTCGGCTATGACCAGGACGCTCATCAGATCACCTTCGCTTCGTTTTTCAGTTTTTCGACCAGTTCGGCGGCGGTTTCGACGATGACGCCGGCCTGGCGGCCCGTGGGGTCTTCCACCTTCAACGTCGTCAGCCGCGGCGTGACGTCGACGCCCAGATCGTCGGGGGTCATGGTGTCGATGGGTTTTTTCTTGGCCTTCATGATGTTGGGCAGCGACGCATAGCGGGGCTCGTTCAGGCGCAAATCCGTGGTAACGACGGCGGGAAGCGTCAGCGCCACGTTTTCCAGTCCGCCGTCGACCTCGCGCGTGACCTCGGCCTTGCCGTCCTTCAGCGTCAGATTGGAGGCGAAGGTGCCCTGCGGCCAGCCCAACAGGGTGGCCAGCATCTGGCCGGTCTGGTTGCAGTCGTTGTCGATCGCCTGCTTGCCGACGATGATCAGGTCCGGCGATTCCTTGTCGGCGATGGCGGCCAGCAGCTTTGCCGCGGCCAGCGGTTCCAGGCCGGGGTCGGTCTCGACCAGGATGCCGCGATCGGCGCCCATGGCCAGCGCTGTGCGAATGGTTTCCTGACACGCCGCTTCGCCCATGGAAACGGCGATGAGTTCGTCGGCGGTACCCGCTTCGCGCAGCCGAACGCCTTCTTCGACGGCGATTTCGTCGAACGGGTTCATGGACATTTTGACGTTGCCGGTTTCGACCCCGGTGCCGTCGCTCTTGACCCGGATTTTGACGTTGAAATCGATGACTCGCTTGACCGCGACGAGAACCTTCATGGATGGAAATCCCAAAATTTTCAAACCCCCGGAAGCATCTCAGGCGTTAGGGGGTATCGTTCATGGAAAGGGCGCAATTAATTGAAAAACAACCATATTTTGCGACCGGTTTTTCTTCGCACTTGCACAATAAGGACTTGGAAAGGCAAGGTCAAGGCAGGGTTGTATACAATGTTTGGGGCGCGATTACCGGTTGGCGCCGGGCTCCCACAGAACGTCTTTCTTGCCCCGTTCGTTGGCGATTCGCGCCAGCACGAACAGGTGGTCGGACAGCCGGTTGACGTATTGGATGGCCGCCGGGTTGACGGCCTCGACGGCGGCCAGTTCCGTCATCAGGCGTTCGCAACGGCGCACGGTGGTGCGGCCGAGATGCAGCCAGGCCGCGGTTTCGGTCCCGCCGGGCAGGACGAAGGAGGCCAGGGGTTCCAGTTGTTCGTTCATGGCGTCGATCTCGGCCTCCAGGCGCTGGATCTGGGCCGGGCTGATCCGCAACGCGCCATCGTCTTCGCCCTCCCCGGACTCTTTCATGTCCTTTTGGGGCCGGCACAGATCGGCGCCGAGATCGAACAGGTCGTTCTGGATGCGGGCCAGCATGGCGTCGCTATCGGTATCGGCGGAAAGCCGGGCCAGTCCGAGCACGGCATTGGCTTCATCGACGGTGCCATAGGCGCTGACCCTCGGGTCATGCTTGGCGACGCGGGCACCGCCGCCCAGGGACGTTTCGCCTCCATCTCCGCCGCGTGTGTAGATTTTATCGAGCTTGACCACGAGACGGCGTTCCCGACCCTATTGAACGGTCAGGAAGACGATGAGAGCCAAAACCGCTACCGCGATTCCCTGCATGATGACGCGCATGCGCATCAGGTTGTTGGCGTGACGAAGGTAAAAGTCACCGTGCACGGCAAAACCGATAATGCCGGTCGCCAACACCGCCAACGTCGCTAACATGGCGGCACCAAGAAGATATGGAAGGACTGTTTCCATGGATTTGATATAGTCGTTTCCCGGCCCCGGGTCATTGATAAACGTCAAATACGCCGGAAAAATATAAAACCGCTTGCCCCCTCAAGGGAGCAACAAGGGAGGAACCATGGACCAAAACACCCGCGCCGCGCTGGCCTCCATCAGCGTCGCCACCATCACCATGCAGCTGCTGAAACGCGGCATCCGCAATATTTCCATGACCGGCGTCAGGCCCCTCAACCGCCCGGTTGAGCGGATTCTGGGGCCGGCCTACACGCTGCGCTATGTGCCGCTGCGCGAAGACCTGTCGACGCCGGATAAACTGGGCGGCGCCGACTATCCGCCCAGGCTCGCCATCGAACAGGCGCCGGAAGGCAGCGTGCTGGTCATCGACGGGCGCGGCCGGGGCGATATCGCCGTGATCGGCGACCTGTTGGTGGAACGCCTGAAAATCCGGGGCGTCGAAGCCGTCGTATCCGACGGCGGCGTGCGCGATTGTGACGAGGCTTTGGCCGTCGGCCTACCGCTTTATGCCTCTGGCCCCGCGGCGCCGGCCAGTATTGCCGGACATGCCGCGGCCGATATGGAAACCCCGGTCGCCTGCGGCGGCGTCGCGGTATTTCCGGGCGACATCATCGCGGGCGACAGTGACGGCGTCGTCGTCATACCGCAGGCGCTGGCCGCCGAGGTCGGCCGCGACGGCGTCGAGCAGGAGCGCTTTGAGCGCTTCGCCAAGCTGAAAATTCAGGAAGGCCGCCCCGTCCCCGGCGTCTATCCGCCGAACGAAGACACCAAGGCCGAATACGCCGATTGGGTGAAGGCCGGCGAGCCGGGCGGTTTGGAAGAACCGGAAGCCCCGGAAGGCTAGGCGCTTCAGATTGGCGGCGGCGGGGCTATCCCCGGCGGAAAGACGGCGATGGGCGGCTCGTCTTCGTCGGGCGGATTGGGGTTTGGGATGGCCGGCGGGATGACCTGGCTCAGGTATTGGACAACCCCGGCCTGGAATTGGGGCTTGATTTCCGCCCAGGTGGCATAGATGTGGCCTTCGCGCTCGTAGCGGAGAATGGCCCGGTCCGATTGTAATTCCTGCAATGTATCGGCCAGATCGTCGGTGCGGCCGATGAACAGCCATTCCGGCCAGTGCCCGCCGAGCCAGATGACGTACACGCCGGTCTTGCCGGAAAGGTCGTGATCCATGGGTTCCAGATTGAGGAAATTGTAGAACTGCCCCTTCGGCGATGTGACCCAGTGGACGTCCATGGGCGGGCCGGGCGGCGGCATTTTTTTCTTGGATTTTCCGAACAGACCCATGACCATCATTCCCATCGGCGGCGGCGTCCCGGAACGGGACGCGCATAAGCCATTTTCATCCGGAATATAGTTTTAAATTCCGGAAAAATACAATGCTTTCAGGAAGCTCTGCGAACGGATGACGGTGGATATCGCAATTTGGGCCATGGTGCTGGCGATCATTGTATCGATCTTCGCCTCGACGATGTTTACCGGCGCGTCGCCGGTGCCGACGTCCGCCTCGGTGCGCGACACCATGCTGGCGATGCTGCCCCAACGGATCGACGGGCCGATCTATGAACTGGGCTCCGGCTGGGGCGGGCTGGCCAGGGTTCTGGCCGGGCGCTATCCCGATTCCCCGGTCCGGGGATTCGAGATATCGTTGCTGCCGTGGGCCGTTTCCGCCGTCCGGCTAAAGCTTGGCGGGCCGGACAACCTCTGCTTCCGGTACCAGGATTTCAACAAGGCCGATCTCAGCGGCGCGGCGCTGGTGGTCTGTTACCTGCCGGGCCCGCCGATGGAAAAACTGCGGCCCAAGCTGGAGGCCGAACTCAGGCCCGGCACGCTGGTGCTGTCCAACACCTTCGCGCTTCGCGGCTGGCAGGCCATCGACACCCGCACCGCGCCCGACATGTACCGGAGCCAGGTCTATCTCTACCGGGTGGAATGAATCAAAGGGGCTGCGTTACCCGTTCCAGCCAGGCCTTGGTGTCCGTATCGACCAGCGGCGCGATCTCGTCCCGCACCCGCGCGTGATAGGCGTCGAGCCAGGCGGTCTCATCCGGGGTCATAAGTGTGGTGTCGATCAGCGCCCGGTCGATGGGGGCCAGCGTCAGGGTCTCGAAGGAAAGCGTGTTTGCGGGATTTTCCCCGGACCGGACGCAGACCAGGTTTTCGATGCGGATGCCGTAGGCGCCGGTTTCGTAATAACCGGGCTCGTTGGAAACCACCATGCCGGGTTCCAGGGCGACGCGGTTGGGGTGTTTGGAAATGCGCTGCGGGCCTTCGTGCACGCCGAGAAAATGGCCGACCCCGTGGCCGGTGCCGTGTTCATAATCCAGCCCTTCGGCCCATAGCGCCCGGCGCGCCAGGACATCGAGCTGGCTGCCGGTGGTGCCGTTGGGGAAGCGGGCGGTGGCGAGCGCGATATGGCCCTTCAGCACCAGCGTGAAATGGCGGCGCATGGCGTCCGTCGGAGTTCCGATGGCGACCGTGCGGGTGACGTCGGTGGTGCCGTCCAGGTATTGGGCCCCGGAATCGACCAGATAGAGCGTGCCCGGTTCCAGCACCCGGTCGGTGTCCGGCGTCACCCGGTAATGGACGATGGCGCCGTTGGGGCCGGCGCCGGATATGGTGGCAAAGCTCAGGCCCCGGAAATGTTCATTGTCGCGGCGCAACGATTCCAGGGTTTCGGAGGCCGAAAATTCCGTCACTTCGCCGTCCCCGGCCTTTGTTTCCAGCCAGGCGAGGAAGCGGGTCAGGGACGCGCCATCGCGGCGGTGGGCGCTTCGCATGCCGTCCAGCTGCACCTCATTTTTTTTCGCCTTCGGAAGCTGACACGGGTCCGCGCCGGCCCGGATCAAGGCACCGGCGGCGTCCAGGCGTTGGTGCACCCACGCAGGCGCGGTTTCGGGGTCCAGGCGGACGGATTTTTTCTCCCAGCCGAGGGTATCGAGGGCGGCGGCGAAATCGTCCGGCTCCCGGCATCGTACCTCCGGGCCCAGATGATCCTTGAGCGCATCGGTGACCTTGCGCCCGTCGATGAACAGTTCGGCGCTGGCGTCCGCATTGAGGACGGCAAAGGCCAGGCACAGCGGCGAGAACGGGACGTCGTTGCCGCGGATGTTCAAAAGCCAGGCGATGGAATCCGGCATCGTCAGGACGGCGGCGTCGATTTTGCCGCCGGCCAGGGTATCGGCGATCTCGGCGCGTTTGGCCTCGGCGGTAACGCCTGCGAACGCGGTTTCATGGATGATGGCGGCGGCCGTGGGCGGCGGGGGCTGGTCCTGCCACACCGCGTCCAGCGGGTTTTCCGGAACGGCCTTGATTTCCGCGTCCGCCTTTTCGCAGGCGGCCTGATAGCGGTTGACCTGGGCCAGGGTCATCAGCCACGGATCGTACCCGAGTTTTTCCTTTGCGCCGAGATTCTCCGCAATCCAGTCCACGACCGATGCGCCGGAACTGGAGCAAAGCTCGAACAGACCGGCCGGTGTTTCTGCTTCAGCCTGCAGGGTATAGCGCCCGTCAACGAAGATCGCCGCCTTGTCCTTTAGCACCACGGCGAGACCCGCCGACCCGGTGAAACCCGACACCCAGGCCAGGCGCTCAGAGCCGGGGGGGACGTATTCACCCTGGTGTTCGTCGGCACGCGGCACGATGAACCCGTCCAGGCCCAGGCGCCCCAATTCGGCACGCAGCGCATCCAGCCGCGCCGGGAATTCGTCCAGGACCGTCATTGCATTTTGGCCATTGTTCTTCGGGCTGTCATTCGGGGGCATGGGTTGGGCCACGGAAATTCCAAGGGTTTCGCCCTCCTGTTTAGCAGGCCGCCGTTTGGCAGTCCATCGGGCGGCCCCGATATGCCGTTAACGGGAAACATGGCATTATTATTGAAGGAGTCATGCGTGAATTGCAATGCTGCAGTGCAACATTAGCACTACCTGTGAAACGGCATGAGTCTATCTTAAGGGTGTGAGGCGGTTAAAACCGCCGCCGGAGAAATATATTGCGTGAAGGAGATGCATCATGGGTAATCAGAAAGATACCAAAAACAAGGTCATAGATTTTACCGCCAGCCGACCCAAGACAACCGATCCGCTCAGCGCGTCGGTGTTGTCGCGCTATGCGCGTCAGGAGAAATTGGCGGAATTCATCCTTCAGGCCTTTGACGGCCTGTTCACGTTTTTCAAAGGATGGGCAAACCGCAAGAGGGTGACCCGTGACCTTTCCAGCATGCCCGATTACCTGCTCCGCGACATCGGAATCCGCCGCGACGAGATTCCGGCGATCGTTGCCGGAAAACTGGACAAGGGCTCGTTGGCCCTGAGCCCGACGGGCGACAAGGACGCGCCTGCTTTCTACAAGGACAAGGCTAAATCCGAGTCCAAGCTCGAGGACGAAACGCCGATGGCGGCCTGATCCGGTCCTGCAAGGCGAACAGGAAATACGGTGTTCCCGCCGCAGGGAGGGCCGTATTTTTTTTGCCGGAGATCCTTGGTATTACCTCGTTCCGGCCCATTCGGGAATGACACCGGGATCAACCCCGAACACCCAGACCACCAGTGAATAGGTCGCGGCAACGATGACCACCACCGCGACCACGTTGAGCGCCAGCCCGGCCCGGACCATTTCAGGGATTGTCAGGTAACCGGACCCGAAGACGATGGCATTGGGCGGCGTCGCCACCGGCATCATGAACGCGCAACTGGCGGCCAGCGCCACCGGCACCAGCAACAGGAACGGGTCGATGCCGATCGACACCGCGAACGACGCCGCCAGCGGCAGGAATACCGATGCCGTCGCCGTGTTGGAGGTGATTTCCGTCAACAGGATAATGACCCCGGTGATCAAAGTGATAATGGCGATAAGGGGCCACCCGGCCCCGGCGGTCAGCGCGTCCGAGATCCAGGCCGCCAATCCGCTGCCGTCGATAGCCCGGGCCAGCGACAAGCCGCCACCAAACAGAATCAACACGCCCCACGGCAACCGTTTCGCCCATTCCCAGTTCATCAGGAAGATTCCTTGGGACAGATTCGACGGAAGGATGAACAGCACCAGCGCCCCGATCAGTGCGATCATCGGGTCGCTCAGCATCGGGGCGGGCAGGGCGGCGTTGAGGAGCGGGCGGGTCATCCAGGCCATCGCCGTCAGGGTAAACACCACGGCGACGCACTTTTCCTCTTTGCTCATGAGACCGAGCGCTTTCAGTTCATCCCGGATAACGCCGCCGGCGCCTTTGATGGGCGTACGGCCGACCGGATAGGCCAGCCTAGTCAACACCCACCATGCCAGCGGCAGCAGGACCAGGCTGACCGGAACGCCGACCAGCATCCACTGGCCGAAGCCGACGGACACCCCGTAGGTTTTGTTCAGATACGCGGCCAACAAGGCGTTGGGTGGTGTCCCGATCAGGGTGCCCAGCCCGCCGATGCTGGCCCCGTAGGCGATCCCGAGCAACAGGGTAATGGCAAAGTTTCGCTCTTTTTCCGGTGCCTCCCCTGATTCCGGATCGTCCAGGCGGCCACTGTTCAGCAAGCCGATCACCGAGAGCGCGATCGGCAGCATCATCACCGTCGTCGCGGTGTTGGACACCCACATGCTCAAGCCCGCCGCCCCGGCCATAAAACCGCCGACCAAGGCCGCCGGGCGGGTGCCGGCGCGGGAAAGGATGTTCAACGCGATGCGCCGGTGCAGGTTCCAACGCTGCATGGCGATGGCGATCAGGAACCCGCCCAGGAACAGGAAGATCAGCGGATCGGCATAGGGAGCGGACGCCTTGTGGATCGGCAGGACTCCGGTCAACGGAAACGCCACCAGCGGAACCAGAGCCGTTGCCGGTACGGGCAGGGCTTCCGTCACCCACCAGGCCGCCATCAGCAACGCCACGCCGGCGACCCGCCAGGCCTCAGGGGACATTCCCTCGGGCGTCGGCAAAGCCAGCGTTCCGGCAAACAGGATCAGTCCGATGAAAAAGCCGCTCACGCGGACCATTGCCTGCCGGGATTCGGGTCTGGATGGAGTGGCGTTTGAGTTTGGTTCGTCCGTCATTTCTTAGCGGTTGCCTATTTCTTCCACGTCTTTGGCACATAGCCCCGCAATTTCAGGCACTGCTCGAACATCCTCTGTTCGTCGCGCCGGGCATCATGGCGGGACATGTCGCGGTCGAGCGTGGTGCCGTTTAACCCCGACGAGCGGAAGCTGGGTCCTTGCTGGCGCAGGTGTTTTTCGGCTTCGCGGCGGGCCTTGGCGCGGCAATCCCACTGATCGCGTTCCCATTCCTCACGGCTGGCGCCGGGTTTATCCCAGGCGATGGGGGCGGTGGCGCAGGCCGCCGCCGACAGTCCCAGGCCGAGAATAAGGAAGCGCAGGATTTTCATGGCTTCAGACAGCGGCGCAGGAACGCCACCGTTTCTTTTGCATCCCATTCCGTAATCCCCTGAACTCGGCCTATTTCAAGGCCACGGGCATCGATCAACAGCGTCGTCGGCAGGCCGATGATTTTTGAATCGCGCAAAACTTTGCCCTTTTTGTCGATCAGGATAACCAAATTGCGAAGGCCGTTGATCTCATAAAACTTCTTCACCAGCGGCGCGCCGGCGCGGTCTTCGGAGATGGTCAATACGTCAATTGCATCGGCCTCGAGTATTTTTTTCAGCCGGTCCAGTTGCGGCATTTCCTTGACGCACGGCGCGCACCACGTGGCCCAGAAATTAAACACGATTCCCCGGTTTTTGTACTTGGCCAGCGTCAATTCCTTTCCCTCGCCGTCCACGAAAGTCTTGTCCGAGACCGGCCGGGGCGGGGTTGAGGGCTTATAATTCTTGAACACCGTATCCGCGCCTGCGCATTTTCCGGGTTCCGTTGCGGCCAAAGGACGTGATAAGGAAACACTGCCCGCCAGCAGAACCCCAAGCACGACGGTTGCGGCAAGTCTCATGTGCGCGGAAAGGGACGTCGACCGGAATTGGCAAGGGCTTTTCGACAGGTCCTTCAAGGTTTGGTTCCTTCCGGCGACTCGATTAGGTTTAAGACGATGGCAAAAACGACAAAAAAGCCCGGTTCCAACTCCGGCTCCATTTCAGCCGCGCCGGACCCCAGCGGTATCTGGGGCGGGCGGTTTGACGTGGGACCTGCGGATATCATGCAGGAAATCAATGCCTCCATTGATTTCGACCGGCGCCTGTTCGCCCAGGACATCGCCGGATCGAAGGCGCATGCGGCCATGTTGACCAAGACCGGCATCATATCCGAAGACGACGGCGATGCCATCGCAAAGGGACTGGATAGCATTCTGGGCGAGATCGAAGGTGGCCAGTTTGAATTCAAAAAGGCGCTGGAAGACATCCACATGAACGTGGAATCCAGGCTTACGGAATTGATCGGCGATGCCGCCGGACGGCTGCACACGGCCAGATCCCGGAACGATCAGGTGGCGACCGACCTCCGGCTCTGGGTGCGCGATGCGCTGGACCGGCTGGACGGTGACCTGGAAACCCTGCAAGCGGCGCTGATCGGCCGGGCGGAAGAACACGCGGCGACCATGATGCCCGGTTTCACGCACCTGCAATCGGCGCAGCCGGTGACGCTCGGCCATCATCTGCTGGCCTATGTGGAAATGCTCGGCCGGGACCGGGGCCGGGCGGCCGATTGCCGCAAGCGGCTGAACGAAAGCCCGTTGGGCGCAGCCGCCCTGGCCGGCACTTCGTTCCCAATCGACCGGCATATGACGGCGGATGCGCTCGGCTTCGATCAGCCGATGGCGAATTCCCTGGATGCGGTATCGGACCGGGATTTCGTCCTCGAATACCTGTCCGTGGCGTCCATACTGGGTGTGCATTTGTCGCGTTTCGCCGAAGAAATTGTTCTCTGGTGTTCGGTGCAGTTCGCCTATGCCCATATGCCCGATGCCTATTCCACCGGTTCGTCCATCATGCCGCAGAAACGCAACCCCGACGCGGCGGAACTGATCCGGGCCAAGGCGGGCAGCCTGATCGGCGCGCTGAACACCCTTTTGGTGGTGATGAAGGGGTTGCCGCTGGCGTATGGCAAGGACATGCAGGAAGACAAGGTGCCGGTGTTCGCAGCTGCGGATACGTTGAGCCTGTGCCTGGCCGCCATGACCGGTATGGTCGAGGGCATGACCTTCGATACGGAACGGATGCGCGCCGACGCCGGCGCCGGACATGCCACGGCGACGGACCTGGCCGACTGGCTGGTCAAGGAACTGAATATGCCGTTCCGCGACGCCCATCACGTCACCGGCACGCTGGTCAAGATGGCCGACGCGGCCAGCATGGGCCTGCACCAGTTAAGCCTGGATGCTATGCAATCGGTTGCACCGGGGATCACCGAAGCGGTGTATGATGTTTTGAAGGTGGAAGATGCACTGAACAGCCGTAACAGTTTCGGCGGCACGTCCCCCGAAAAGGTACGGGACGCCGTGGCTGAAGCGAAGAAGAGGTTTTTGACGGGATGACCGTGGTAAGGAAAAATTTTAACCGGGCCGTAAAAACCGTGTTCGGTTCCGCTGTGGTTCTGGCGGCGGGCCTGTCGGTGAGCGCGTGCGGCGTCAAATCCTCGCCCGCGCACCCGCCGGGTACGGAATTTCCGCACCAGTATCCGACCCCCGGTCCGGCGACGAAGATCGGAACGGCGTCTCCTCAAAAAGGCGACGCCCGCGAAGATACGGGAACGGGTGGTGCGCGCTCACCGCTCGGCTTCCCCTTGGAATACCCGAACCGGCCTAACTATAAATAACGCAATCAAGGTTTGTGACCCATGGATCACTTCCAATACCAAAACGGCGAACTGCACGCCGAAGGGGTGGCGCTCCGCGACATCGCCGACGCCGTCGGTACGCCTTTTTACTGCTATTCGTCGGAGACCCTGGAAAATCATTACAGGGTCTTCGCCGACGCCGTCGGCGGGCTGGACGCCACGGTCTGCTATGCGGTGAAGGCCAACTCCAACATTGCCGTGATCACCACCCTGGCGCGCCTCGGCGCGGGCGCCGACGTTGTTTCGGCGGGCGAAATGAAGCGCGCCCTGGTGGCCGGCGTGCCGGCGTCGAAAATTGTTTTTTCCGGCGTCGGCAAGACCGCCGACGAACTGGCGGTGGCCCTGAAGGCGGGCGTGATGCATATCAACGTGGAATCGGCCCCGGAGCTGGAAATGCTGTCAGAGGTGGCCGCCTCGCTGGGGCTTGAGGCGAATGTCTCTATTCGCGTCAATCCGGACGTCGACGCCCTGACGCATGAAAAAATCACCACGGGCAAAAGCGAAAACAAGTTCGGTATCGACTGGGCCGACGTGCCGGCAACCTATGCCCGGGCGGCGAGCCTGCCGGGCATCCGGGTCGCCGGGATTGCCGTCCACATCGGATCGCAAATTCTCGACCTGGAACCGTTTCGCAAGGCCTATGGTCTGGTTGCCGAACTGGTGGCCACCCTTCGCGCCGACGGGCACGCCATCGAACACCTGGACCTGGGCGGGGGCTTGGGCATTCCCTATGTCGGGGAACAAGCGCCGTCGCCGCAGGAGTATGGCGCCATGGTGCAGGCCATAGTCGGGGACCTGGGCTGCCGTGTCTTCTTCGAACCGGGACGGCTGATCGCCGGGAATGCAGGCGTTCTGGTGACGCGGGTCATCCGTGTCAAGGAAGGGGCGACGCGTTCCTTCGTCATCGTCGATGCGGCGATGAACGATCTGTTGCGCCCGACCCTCTATGAGGCGCACCACGATATCGTGCCCGTCAGCGAGCCCGAGGACGATGGCGAGGGACAGGTTATGGACGTCGCCTGGGAAGTCGTCGGGCCGATTTGCGAAACCGGCGATACGTTTGGCGAACCGAGGGCATTGCCCGCGACCGGGGCCGGCGATCTTCTGGCCATCCGAACCGCCGGGGCCTATGGCGCGGTGATGGCGTCCGCCTACAACACGCGACCGCTGGTGCCCGAGGTTATGGTCAAGGACGATGCTTTTTTTGTGATTAGGGACCGCATCTCGGTTGATGATATGCTGGCGCGCGAAAGCGTTCCCGACTGGCTCACCGATGGCGGCGGAGCACGCCGCGAGGCAAGTGTATGAACAACCCGTCCCCCCCGGGACTTTTGGCGCCCCCTCCGAACACGGGAGAAGGGGCGTGGCAAAACCGTTACCGCCTGTTCCTGAAACTGGCGCGGGCGGCGTTGACCTGGGAAAGGTTATGGTCGCGGGTATGGCCGGCGGTGGGACTGGCGGCGGTGTTCCTGGCTGTCGCCCTGATGGATTGGTTGCCGAAGCTGCCGTTCTGGCTGCATTCCTTGATTCTGATTGGTTTCGCGGCGGCCCTGGGGTTTATGGTCCGGGGCGCGCTCGCCGGGTTTCAGGCGGCGAATGAAGGGGACGCCCGCCACCGCCTGGAACGGGACAGCCATCTTGAACACCGCCCACTGACGGCCCTGAATGACCGCCTTGCCGATGGAGTCGAGACGCCGGTGGCAAAAAAACTGTGGCAGGCGCATCTGGTGCGCATGGCCGAAGCGGTCGGAAGTCTTCGTCTCGCATGGCCGTCTCCGGGGCTGTCGAAGCTTGATCCTTACGGGTTTCGGGCGGTGGCCCTGCTGGTTCTGGTGATCGGCCTGGGCACGGCTGGAAGCGACGCCATCGGACGCCTGGAACGCGCCCTGGTGCCGAAGATGAACGCCGGTTTGAGCGGACCGTTCGAACTTAATATCTGGATCACGCCACCGGCCTATACGGGGATGGCGCCGATCTTCCTTGAAGGGTCCGTTTCTCCGGCTATTGAACCCGGGGCCGTT
Organism: Alphaproteobacteria bacterium; assembly: GCA_014382345.1. Classification (GTDB taxonomy): domain Bacteria; phylum Pseudomonadota; class Alphaproteobacteria; order Rhodospirillales; family Casp-alpha2; genus Casp-alpha2. The sequence continues at coordinate 60,679 of JACNJX010000106.1, read as the reverse complement.
GCCGTTTCGTCGAAGGGCCAAGAAGCGATCCGGGTTCCGGTCGGTTCCTCGGTTTTGGCCCAGGCCACGGCCGCGGGCGGGGCGCCGGTTCTGGTGCTCGGCACACGCACCATCCAGTTCGCCGAAATCGGGGCATCCGAGAGCGCATCCGGGAATGGGGATGCGCCCGGAACCAGCTATCGACTGCAGGCGGTTCTTGGCGACGCCGACGCCACCGTCGAAAGCCTCGAGGTCCGGCTCGATCGCCGTCCGATTGCCCGCTGGCCGGTGACGGTTGTCGCCGACGGCCCGCCAAGGGTGGAGTTCCTGCGCGCGCCTGCGCGTGCCGGGCGCGCCCAGTTGCGCCTGGATTACGAAGCCCTGGACGATTACGGCCTGGCCGGGTTGCAGGTGGTGATCCGCCATCCCGATGGCCTCGCCGTGCCGGGCGCGCGGTCAATGGGGGACGACGGAACCGCCATCCGCGCCGAACTGGCTTTGCCGGGGTTGGGCTCGAAAAAGATTCAAGGGCAAACGCTTAAGGATTTCAGCGCCCACCCGTGGGCCGGACTGGTGGTGGAGGTCAGGCTTCAGGCCCTGGATGCGCGCGGCCAGGCCGGCACAAGCGACGCGGTCCGGGTGGTTCTGCCGGAACGGGTCTTCAATCATCCCGTCGCCCGCGCTATTGCCGGTGCGCGCAAAATGCTGAACAAGGCGGACCCGGAGGTCATCAACAGTGTCGTAGGCATCCTCGACAACCTGGCCAGTCGGCCTCAGCATTTCTTCGATGACACCGTGGTATTCCTGGCGCTCAGTGTCGCCGCCAGCCGCCTGATCCATGACGGAACCGACGCAGGCATCGGCGCGGTCCAGACCCTGTTGTGGGAGACCGCGCTTAGAATCGAAGACGGAGAATTCGCGGTCGCCGAGCGCGATGTCCGCAAGCTCCAGGAACGCCTGCAGCAGGCGTTGAAAAACGGCAAGGACATGGCCGAAATCGAGCGCTTGATGAACGAATTGCGCCAGGCCCTCGATAAATACATGCAATCGCTCTCTGAACATCTGCAGCAGCAGGGTTTGACGCAAGTTCCCCTCGATCCCAATTCCCCCACCATGGACAGTGCCGATCTCCAGAATATGATCGACGAGGCGCGGGAACTGGCGAAGCTGGGCTCGATGGACGCGGCCCGGCAGATGCTGTCAAACCTGCAACGCATGCTGGACAACATCAAAAACGGAATTCAACAAGGCCAACCCAACAAGGAAATCGCCAAGGCCAGACGCCTGATGGACAATCTGCGCAACCTGACCCGCCGTCAACAACAGGAACTGGAGAAAACCTACAAGCGCTACCGTCAAGAACCGTCCCGGAACCGGCCCAAGACCGGGAAGGGGCCGCAAGGCCGGAAAGGGGAAAAGACCCCAGGTGTCGGCGAACAGCAACAACTGCGCCAGGACCTTGGCCGGTTGATGCTGGATATGGACGACCTCATGGGCGGGATCCCGAAAACCTTCGGTCAGGCCGAACAGGCCATGAAGGGCGCCATCAAGGCGCTGAGGGGGGGCAAGGGACGCAAGGCGGTGCAGGCCCAAACACGGGCGCTCGACCTGTTGCGCCAGGGGGTGGGTAAAATGGGGGAAAGCATGGCCCGGCGCTTGGGCGGCATGTTCGCCCTCCAGCCGGGACAACGGGGCCAGAGGTCCGGCCCCGGGTCCGATCCCTTCGGCCGCCGTCCGGGGGGCGCCATGGGGACGTCCGTCAACGAAAACGGCATCAAGGTTCCGAACCAATCCGAGCGCCGCCGCGCGCGGGATCTTTTAGACGAACTGCGCCGCCGCGCAGGCGAACGCCATCGCCCGGTTCCTGAGCGGAACTACATCGACCGGTTGCTTAAGCGGTTCTGAACGGCCCCGTTTGGGACTCGTTCAGGCGGTTTTTACACACATGCCTTTCTTGTGCGCATTATCCACCCGTGGTGGCGAGGTCCCGCCGGTTTGACGCTCCGGCCCCAACACCGTCAGCAGCCGGACCGTCAGGTCCGCCAGACGGCAATGGGTACCGGCCACGTGGAGCCGCGCGCCGAACCAGGAACACCGGTTCGGCGGCGGCAGCGGCGCGGGGCCGCGATAATTTTTCATCATCGTTTAAGTTTCCTTCTTCGCCTGATGGCCGGGCCTCCGGTTCTTTGCGACCGGTGGTCCCGACTCCTGTCGGTGTTGAAAGAAGCAAGATTCACGCCAGCCTTAAAGGCGTCCCTCCGCGGCGTCCCTGGAGGCGGGGAATTCAGGGGCGTTTAAGCGCTATGGCAGAGGCGGTCACGGGGATGGAATGCGGGGAAGATTATTCCTCAAACGAGCCGTTTGCGGCAGAACCTGCCGCGCCTTACGGTTCTGGTCTGCGGGGTGATTATTTCTTTTTGGCGTCGGTAAAGGTGACTTCGAGCCTGCGGGCCAGGTCCGAGGGCTCCGGAAGTTTGGCGCTGAAACCGACCTTGGCCCCGCCCGGCAGGCGGTTTTTCAGCGGCGCTGCGACGGTGCTCTGGACCTCTTCGCCGTTGGCGTCATAGAGCACCACCCGGATCATGGGCACCATGTGTTCATCTTCAGTGGTATTGGTGATTTCGCCACGCACGATCAGGACGTCGACGCCGCTTTCGACTTCGCGCTGGGATTTGATGTTGTCGATGCCAAGCCCTTCGCCGATGTCGCCGCCGCCGAAGTCGAGCATGCTGTAGATCCCGGCGGCCTGGGGCACCAGGTCGATGATATAGGGGCGGCCGAAAAACAGTCCCGCGCCGAGCCCGAGAATAAGAACCGCGGCGACGATGCCGATGATTTTTCCTTTGCCGCCGCCGCTCTCCATATCATCGTCGAGCGAGTCGCCGCCGGACGAAAAGACTTCCGGAATGGGGTCGGGGTCGGGGATGCTGTCGAGATCGTCAATGCCACCGTCATCGTCCGACCCGTCGAGTGAGCCGAAGGCGTCCGATTCGGTATCTTCGCCGAACATTTCATTCAGTTGCTCGGGCGAGAGCGCGTCTTCCTCGGCGCCGGAGCCTTCGCCCTCTCCGCCTAATTCCGCGTCTGCTTCGGCTTCTTCAACCGGAGCGCCTTCGGCCATGGGCTCTTCTTCGGACTCCATCTCCATTTCCGGTTCGGCCTCAAGGTCCTCCAAGGGCTCCGGCATGGGCTCGGGCATGGCTTCCGGTTCGGGCGGGAGTTCCTCTACGGGCTCGGCTACAGGCTCCGGCTCAGGTACAGGCTCAGGATATACTGGTGGTGGAGGCGGTGCGGGCTGGGCCACCGGCGGCGGCGGAGGTGCTGCGTAAACCGGTTGTGCCATTGGTTGGACCGGGGGCGCCGCCGGAACCGGATTCTGATGCCAGGAATTGGAACAGTTTTGACACTGAACAACTTTACCGGCGCCAATTATGCTGGCGTCGACATTGTAGTTCGTGTGGCAGTTTTGACAGGTTATGATCATCGTCGCAGCATGCTGTAAGGTCTTGTCGTTTATAGGCATTTGCCGCATTTAACGCAACCCGCGCCAAGCTGTCCATTATGCTATAGGCTGTTGGCCGTCTATCGGTCTAAAAGATGGGACGGCGCTGGACGGGACGGCATTCGCCGTGGCATGGTTCGCCATTCAGGGTCTGGGGCGTTCCGGAGAGGTTCGGGAAGCAAGGGGCGAGGCAGGGTGAACATCGACGACAACGAACCCATCGTCAAATTCGAGAACGTCGGCCTGCGTTACGGATTGGGGCCGGAAGTTCTCCAGGACGTGACGTTTTCACTGGCGCCGGGGTCTTTTCATTTTCTGGTCGGGGCCAGCGGTGCGGGTAAGTCGTCCCTGTTGAAGCTGATCTACATGGCCTTGAAGCCATCGCGCGGGCTGATCTCGCTTTTCGGACGGGACATCGCGACGACGTCCCGGCGCGATCTGCCGTCCATCCGCCGCCGTGTCGGCGTGGTGTTCCAGGAATTTCGCCTGCTCAATCATTTATCCGCCTTCGACAACGTGGCCTTGCCGTTGCGTGTCGCCGGCGTGCGCGAAAGCGAAATTCAGAAACACGTGGTCGAACTTTTAAGCTGGGTCGGCCTGAAGGATCATTTGAACGCCCGCCCGCCGACATTGTCCGGCGGCCAGCAACAGCGGGTGTCCATCGCGCGCGCCGTGATCGCGCGTCCGCAAGTTCTGCTGGCCGATGAACCGACCGGCAATATTGACGACCGCATGGGCATGCGTCTGATGCATTTGTTCGAGGAACTGAACAAGCTTGGCACCACGGTCATCATCGCTACCCACAACAGCCAGATGGTCGAACGCATGGGCTATCCCCGCATGCACCTGGACGAAGGCTGGCTGGAAATCGTCGGCGGCGAGTCCGCCCGGCCCCACCCGGACAGGATGTTCGGCGATAGCGGGAGCGCTCCGGCGGGCGAAGAGAGCGGCGAAAGTGACGCAGCGGACGGCTCCACGACCAATTATGAAACCTTGATCTGATGTTTACGCGCCGTTCCGACCTTCCCCTCGACAAGGACGCCTTGAGCCGGTTCCTGCCCTGGCTGATCGCGTTCATGGTCTTCCTGGCGGTCCTGGCGATGGCGGGAATGCTGGTGCTGGACGCCACCGCGCAGCGCTGGGACAAGGGCGTCAGCGGCACCCTGACGGTGCAGATCGTACCGGCGGGCACGCGGGACAAGGATGACGAACGCCTCCAGAAGGTGCTCTTGATCCTGGGTGAAACGCCGGAGGTCTACCGTTTTGAGACGTTAAGCGACGCCAAGCTGATGACTCTGCTGGAGCCGTGGCTTGGAGCGGCGGCGGGCTCCGAAGACCTTCCGCTGCCGCGTCTTATCGATGTGGAATTGAAACCGGGCGCCAAACTGGATGTGGATAAACTGTCCCAGCGTATGGAAGCCAGGGTTTCCGGCGTCACCATCGATGATCATAGCGTCTGGCTGGACCGGCTGGTGAGCCTGATCCGGTCGGTCGAGGGACTGGCCAGCGCGGTCCTGGTGTTGATCGGTCTGGCGACGGTGGGAACGGTGGTGTTTACCACCCGCACAGGACTCGCCATCCACCGCAACGCCATCGAGGTTCTGCACTTCATCGGCGCGCAGGATTCCTACGTCGCCAGCCAGTTCGCCAGCCGCGCGCTGACGCTCGGCCTCAAGGGCGGCGTCATAGGCCTTGCCCTGGCGGTGCCGGCGTTGTGGGGGATTGGGGTCATGTCGCGCAAGATGGAGGCCGGCCTGCTGCCCGACATCACGCTCGGCCCCGTCCACTGGGTCGCGCTCGGCGTGTTGCCGCTGCTGGTGGCGTTTATCGCCATGGTGACGGCGCGCATGACGGTCATGAAGACCCTGTCCAGGATGTTGTAAATGCGACGGCCACACCGACCTGAGCGTTCCGGACTGGCGGTCAAGCTGTTGGTGGCCGCGGCGGCGGCGGGCGTGGTTTGGGTTTTCGGACTGTTTCAGTTCGCCGGCTGGATACCGGCCCGCGTTGCTGATACACAGACCCAGACTGACGCCATCGTCGTTCTGACCGGCGGCAGCCGCCGGCTCGGAAAGGGCCTGGATCTTTTGTCCCAGGGTTTGTCGGACACGCTTTTCGTTTCCGGGGTCTATCGGGGTGTGGATGTGCAGAAGCTGCTGAAAATCGTCAAACGCAAACCTGAGGAACTGGAAAGCCGCATCAGCATCGGCGTCGCCACCAACACCGCCGGCAATGCGACGGAAACCAGGGACTGGATGGCGTCGCGTCAATTCCGCTCGCTCCGGCTGGTGACGGCGGCCTATCACATGCCCCGCAGCCTGCTGGAGTTCCGCTTCGCGATGCCCGGCGCCACCATCGTCTCGCATCCGGTGTTTCCCGATAACGTGAAGCAGGCCCGCTGGTGGGCCTGGCCCGGCACCGCCAGTCTGGTGATCAGCGAATACAACAAACTCTTGTTTGCCTGGGTCCGCCATGGGCTGGGCCGGCTGGCCGAGATGTCCGGGCTGCGCGCCCCAATCGGAACCCAAGCCGGAACCACCGGGGGCGCACGATGACGGCACTCAGTTCGCTGCTTTTCAATGTGGTTTTCTTTTCCTACAACATGGTGCTGCTGTTACTTTTAGGGTTCCTGCTGCCGTTTCCCCGGCGCTGGTCGCAGGTGACCACGCGGGTGTGGACGAAGGGGGCCGCGATGGTGATCAAAGGCATGCTGGGGCTCACGTTCGAGGTCCGCGGCACGCCGCCGCAAGGCCCCTGTGTCATCGTCTCCAAGCATCAGTCCGCATGGGACACCTTCGTCTTTTATCTGCTGGTGAATGACCCCAACTATGTTCTCAAGAAGGAACTGACGCGCCTGCCCGTGTGGGGCTGGTGCGCGCTCAAATGCGGCGCCATTTCCGTCGATCGGGACGGCGGCGGCGCGGCGTTGAAACAACTGGTGCGCGATGTCGAAGCGCGCATGGCGGATGGCCGCCAGGTGGTGATTTTTCCGGAAGGCACCCGCAAGCCGCCCGGCGCCCACGGAGATTACCAGCCCGGCGTCGCTGCCATCTATGCCCGCACGGAGGCTCCGGTGGTTCCGGTGGCGTTGAATTCCGGCCTGTTCTGGGGGCGTCGCAGTTTCATGAAACAATCCGGCGTGATTACCGTTGAATTTCTGGACGCCATGCCGAAGGGTCTGAAACGCCGCGAATTCATGGCCGAGTTGGAGAACCGCATGGATGTGGCTGCCGACGCGCTGATTGGCGAGGCTAAAACCCGGTTTCCGCACTTAAACGATGGCCCCTGACATGTTCGACGGTTTCAAAACACGTAGCGTGGAAACACAAGGCGCGCAGATCCATCTCCGCCTCAAGGGCGACGGTCCGGCGTTGCTGTTGCTGCACGGCTATCCGCAAACCCATGTCACCTGGCACCGGGTCGCGCCGGTGCTGGCGGAGCATTTTACCTGCGTCGTGCCCGATTTGCGGGGCTACGGCGACAGCGCCACGCCGCCGACGGACGAAACCCACACGCCCTATTCGAAGCGCGCCATGGCGGCGGACATGGCCGAGGTGATGACGCAACTCGGCTTCAAGACCTTCGCCGTCTGCGGTCACGATCGGGGTGCGCGGGTCGGATACCGGCTGGCGCTCGACCATGCGCCGCGGGTGACACGCTTTTGTTCGCTGGACGTGGTGCCGACCGCCGACATGTGGCGCAAGAACGACAAGGACCGGGCCATCGGCGCCTTTCACTGGATGTTTCTGGCCCAGCCCGCGCCCCGGCCGGAGACCCTGATCGGCCATGATCCGGACTATTTTCTGGAATGGCTGCTGCAAAGCTGGGCGGCCGACGGATTTGAATTTGACGCCGACGCCATGGCGGAATACCGTCGATGCTTCCGCAAGCCCGAGGTCATCCATGCATCGTGCGAAGATTACCGCGCCGGCGCCACCATTGACGACGACCTGGACGAGGCCGACCGCGCCCAGGGACAAAAATTGGAGTGCCCGGTGCTGTTCCTGTGGGGGGCCGAGCGCGGGTTCGGCGGGCCAAAAAGCGGGGGAACCGGCGGGCCGGCCGATCCGCTGGATGTCTGGCGGCAATGGGCCGGCGACGTCTCGGGCGGGCCGGTCGATTGCGGACACTTCCTACCGGAAGAAGCGCCGGACGAGGTAGTACGCCGACTGTTGGAATTTTTGATGCCGGGTTAGGCGTCGCCCCTGGTTATGTCCGCATTTGAGAGAAAAGAGGATATCGCCGTAGCGTCTTCGGACAACAGGCCATCTTCCCCCAGCGTTGCGGCGAGAGCGCGCACCATCTTCACGAAATTTCGCGCAGCGGCCGAATGATCGACCGACCGGCAGGCCAGATTAAAGGGAGCCGTCAACCGGGGGGGCGCCTTGAGGGATCGATAGACGACACCCGCCATTTGCAAACCCTCGACAATCATCTTCTCAAGAATATCGGCATCAGCCGGCCGGAATTGACTTCCGCCGTTAACGGAATGCTGACCGGTCCGGACCGTATCCGTAATATGATCCATTGGCAGGCCGTTTTTACAGTCAGGCAGGAGCAAAATGAAAATCACGATCTTGGACGATTATTTCGACACCATTCGCACGCTTGCGTGTTTTAAAAAGCTGGATGGCCACGAGGTGACGATCTGGAACGACCACATTCAGGACGACGATGTTCTTTGCGAACGCTTGCGTGATGCGGAGGTTTTGGTGCTCATTCGCGAGCGCACGAAAATCCGCGCCCCCCTGCTCCAGCGCCTGGCCAACCTCAAACTGATCAGCCAGCGAAGCGTCTATCCCCACATCGACGTTGAGGCCTGTACGCAAGGCGGCGTCATCCTTTCATCGTTCCAGCACCCGGGTACACCATGCTACGCCGCCGCCGAACTGACATGGGGGCTCATCCTTTCGGCCATGCGCCAGATTCCGCAGCAGATGGCGGCGCTCCGTGAAGGCCGCTGGCAGATTGGTGTCGGCGATACGCTGCGCGGAAAGACGCTCGGCATCTACGGGTACGGCAGGATCGGCAGGGCCGTTGCCGATTACGGCACCGCCTTCGGTATGAAGATTGTGATTTGGGCCAGCGAGGCCTCCCGCGCCCGCGCCGCAGCCGACGGGTTCATTGTCGCGGAAAGCAGGGAGGCCTTCTTCGCCGAATGCGATGTGATCTCGCTGCATCTGCGTTTGTATGACGCCACCCGGCACATCGTTACCGCCGCCGATCTCTCCCGCATGAAACCGACGGCATTGCTGGTGAACACCAGCCGCGCGCCCCTGATTGAAGACGGCGCGCTGGTTGATGCGCTTCGCGCCGGCCGGCCGGGATCTGCCGCCGTTGACGTTTTCGAGGCCGAGCCCGTGCTCGACACCGGTCATGCGTTGTTGTCGATGGATAACGTCATCTGCACGCCGCATATCGGCTATGCCACCCGCGAGGAATACGAAACCCAGTTTAACGATATTTTCGACCAGATTCTGGCCTATCAGGCCGGCGCGCCCATCAACGTCATAAACCCGGACGTGCTCAAACCGTGACCCGGCTCATGACCCCCGAATGCCACAGGCAGAACTTTTATTTATTAAGGAGAAAAAAATGAACGCCATCTCGAAACCGCAAGACATCAATGGATATGCCCGTTGCATCCGGAACTGCAAGCGGGGCAGCCGATTTAGATCATCAAATGAATGTCCGCTTTGAGCCAGAAGCAAATATCAAAACAAAACCATGAGTTACTCACAAAAAATTTGTGGAATTGATTGACTCCGCAACCAAAAAATATATCGTAATGCTAATCTTTAAGGGCCGCATCGTTGGCTCATGAAAGGGCGAACCCTTGGAAACAGGGGGAAGCAAAGTTCCGGCCTAAAGCGAATATCGCAATGGCTATAGGAGCTACCAAGTGGGTCAATTGAAGTTGCGGCTATTTCTTTGCCTTCATCATTGCACCACTACAACTGTTCAGCCATTAAACGGGCTGACCAAAGAAAACGTGTTGATCCTGAATAGGCCAATGACATTTTTTACGACACAAGCACATTTATGAAAGCATAAATAATGACGAGCGAATATCTTAAACACGTCAGGCCCTTGAAAGAACTGCATGAAATCATCGAGCGCGACCAGGCCTCGGGCTCATTGGAGGCCATGGAAAGGCTCGCCCAAGACGTTCAGGCGGTGGCTGGGAAAATTGCCGGGGACGTCGAGCGAATGGCAGCCCGTGTCTATTCCGAGGCTGAGGTGGAAAGTACGAAGTTAATGGCGAAGACGGCTATCGCCGTCTCCGAGATCAACAGCGATGCGGCAACGGCCGCCGCCGATCTTATTAGCCACATCCCGCCGGGAGAGAATGCGAAAAAAGCGGCAATGGCTGCCAACAAGATATTGAAGGAGGCGGAAAATGCCTCCGCCAAGTTAAATCAATGTGCGGAAATCGCCATTAGCAAGGTTGCCGATCGGGCTGAAACCGCAGCGGCTCATGTAAGGCGGGTTGCCGAAGAGGCAATTCTGGATCTGACCGACGCGGGCAAAAAAGCAACCGATAGCGTCGCTAAGGCAAGGCAAGACGTCCTTACCAGATTCCCGGGGTCAACAACCGGTATCCAGAAGGATCAATCCCCCAACCAAGCCCGGGAAGCGGCCTCTCACGTCATCAAGGTTTTGGCCCAGGCTGCGGAAAGGGTGAATCTTGCAGCGGAAAAAGCTACCGCCGAGCTTCGGACGGCGGCGGACGAAGCCGTCGCAATGGTGCGTCAGGTGGCCGAAGAAGCAAGCGCCACACTTATCGCCGCCATTGAGGATGGCAACAAAACCATTCTGGAAGAAACCGAAAAATCGATCATGAAAATAGTCAGCAAAGAAAAATTCTCGCTCTTCGACTTGGGCCCCCTCAAGAAAAAATGGCGTGCCGCCGGGTAATTTCCGACTGAAGCCGGTGGGTGCCGCTGACAAGGTCGCCGAGGTTGAGTAAGGCAAACATCGGCAGTCTCTTAAAGGCCGAAGCAGACATCAAAAACTCGGCTGCAAACGGTTGGTCCAGGCCGCCCATCGGGTTGACATTTCCGCCAGACAAGCGTATGTTCTTAGTTTGTTCCGAGATTTGATTGCTCCTGTGAGCCTCTGGAGGCGGGTTAAAGACAGCCGTTTCTGGAATTTTAAGGGATTTTTTGGGGAAATCAGGGCCGGAAAAGGCGTTTTGGCCCGTTTTGAGCCTGAAATGCGTACAAATGTAGACATAAGCTGACGAATCCTGACATTTCCTACGGAATTTTCCATTACGCGGAAACATTCGTTTTTTATGGTTAATTATGGGGATAAAACCAAGGTTTTTGCTGTGAATAATGGGGATAAGGTGCTTTTGCCCCTGCTTTATCCCGTTCCGTAAAGCCGACTATTCTGGACAAGTCGGTGGAAACATAACGGGAACTTTCTCTTTACCCACGGCCCGGCCAAGCGCAAAATCAGGTTTCAGTTTTCCCGTGAAACCTCCAGGAATTTCGGAATTTATCGATGTCTAAGCCCGCCAATATCTCGCAGCAGATCTGGGACATGAAATACCGCCTCAAGGGCGCCGACGGCCAGCCCGTGGACAAGACCATGTCCGACACCTGGAGCCGCGTCGCACATGCCTTAAGCGCGCCGGACCGCGAGCGCGATGCCGAACAGGGTGTGAAATGGGAACAGCGCTATTTCGAGGCCATGGACGATTTCAAGTTCATGCCGGCGGGCCGCATTCTCGCTGGCGCCGGGGCGGACCGCCGGGTGACGCTGTTCAACTGTTTCGTCATGGGCGACATCCCCGACGACATGAGCGGCATTTTCCAGCACCTGAAGGAAGCGGCCCTGACCATGCAGCAGGGCGGCGGCATCGGCTACGATTTTTCCTCGCTCCGGCCCAAGGGCGCGCCCGTACACAAGGTCGGCGCCGATGCGTCGGGGCCGTTGAGCTTCATGGACGTGTGGGACGCCATGTGCCGCACCATCATGAGCGCCGGCTCGCGCCGGGGCGCCATGATGGGGGTGCTCCGCTGCGACCATCCGGATATCGAGGCCTTTATCGAGGCCAAGCGCGAACCTGGGCGGCTTCGCATGTTCAACCTGTCGGTGCTGGTCACCGATGCGTTCATGCAGGCGGTCCAGGAAGACGCGGCGTGGGAACTGAAATTCGACGGCGTGACCTACAAAAGCCTGCCTGCCCGGGATCTCTGGGATGGCATCATGCGCGCGACCTATGCCTATGCGGAGCCCGGCGTGATTTTCGTCGACCGTATCAACGCGCGCAACAACCTGCATTACTGCGAAACCATCCACGCCACGAACCCGTGCGGCGAACAGCCGCTGCCGCCTTACGGCGCGTGCCTGTTGGGTTCGGTCAATCTGGCCAAGCTGGTGGTCGATCCGTTCACTGAAACCGCCAGCCTCGACACCGACGCGTTGGAAGACTTGGTCGCCGTCGCGGTCCGGATGATGGACAACACCATCGAAGTTTCCAATTTTCCCCTTCCCGAGCAAAAAAACGAGGCCGAGGCCAAGCGGCGAATCGGGCTCGGCGTGACCGGGCTGGCCGACGCGCTGATCATGACCGGCGCGCGCTACGGCGGCAGCCGCGCCGTGCAGTTGACGGAAAACTGGATGCGCACCTTGCAGCGCGCGGCCTATCTGGCGTCCGTCGAGTTGGCGCGGGAAAAGGGGTCTTTCCCGCTGTTCGATGCGGAGCAATTCCTGGCCGGCGAAACCGTCGCCGGGCTGGACGCCGACGTTCGCGACGCCATCGCCGAACATGGCATTCGCAACGCCCTTTTAACTTCGATCGCGCCGACGGGGACGATTTCGCTGTTGGCTGACAACGTGTCGTCGGGCCTGGAGCCGGTGTTCAGCTTCAAATACGCCCGCCACGTTTTGATGCCCGACGGGGCCCGGCGCGAGGAAAACGTCACCGATTTTGCCTATCGTTTGTACCGGCGCATGTTCGGCGACGATGCGACGCTGACCGACGCCTTCGTCAATGCCCAGCATCTGTCGCCCAACGACCATCTGGTGATGCAGGCGGCGGTGCAGAAGTACATCGACAGCTCCATCTCGAAGACTATCAACTGCCCCGAAGCCATCACCTTCGACGCCTTCAAGGACATCTACGCCCAGGCGTTCGAACTGGGCTGCAAGGGCTGCACCACGTACCGGCCGAACGACATTACCGGCGCCGTGCTCGAGGTCAAAAAGGACGCCAACACGGACGAGCCGGAACTGCCGCTGGAAAACCCGGTGGTCACGGAAACGCCGAAGGATTTGGGCGACGCAGGCCCGGTGACGCGCCTGTTTCAGCCGCTGGACCGGCCGGAAAACCTGGAAGGCCAGACCTACAAGGTGCGCTGGCCGGAAAGCGACCATGCCATCTACATCACGATGAACGACATTATCGACGACCAGGGACGCACCCGGCCGTTTGAGATTTTCATTAATTCCAAGAACACCGAACACTACGCCTGGACGGTGGCGCTGACGCGGATGATCTCGGCCGTGTTCCGGCGCGGCGGCGACGTGTCGTTCGTGGTCGAGGAGTTGAAAGCCGTGTTCGACCCGCGCGGCGGACAATGGATGGGCGGACGCTACGTGCCGTCCCTGCTGGCGGCTATCGGCGGCGTCATCGAACAGCACATGATCGCGACGGGGTTTCTTTCGAGTCCCGGCGAATTGGCGGAAGTGGATGAAGCCAAGAAGCTTAACGTCGCGGTGATGAGTGGTGTTTCGGGCAGCGTCTCGGGGGGTAGCGGGTCGGATTCGACGGGGTCCGTATCGGGTGATGGCTCCGGCTCCGGAGACGGCGGCGCCATGAACGCCCTGCCGTTCCGCCAGTGCCCGAAATGCGGCCAGGCCAGCCTTGTGCGCGAAGAAGGCTGCGACAACTGCCGGTCGTGCGGCTATTCCAAGTGCGGGTAAGCTAAGGCCTTAGGCCTCTTCCGCCAGCCGCGCCAGCCGGTGCAGCGGGCCATCGGGAATTCCCAGTTCATCCAGGTGCTGGATGGTGCTTTGCAGGTAGTCGAGACACGGGCCGCCCTGGCCCCGGCCCTGGCGGACCAGCTTGATGGCCGCTTCGTCGCTGAGCTTGCCGGTGTATTGCTCGTGGTCACGGTCGACGGTGAAGGCGTAGGCCTGGACCGTGCCGGTGGGAATTTGCACGGGCAGCCATTTCGGGCGGTAGACCCGGTGCGTCATTTCCCGCTCATGCAGATATTCCAGAACGTCCCGGGCCTTGGCGCGTTCGACCCGCATGGCGCGGCCCCGGCACGAGCCGCCCCGATCGAGGCCCAGCACCAGGCCGGGACACTGGCGGGTGCCCCGGTACTTGACGGAATAGACGCAAAGCGCCCTGTGATAGCCCCTGAGCAGGGCCGGCTGGAAATCCGTGTGCGGAAATTCCGGCCGCCACATCAGCGAACCGTAGCCGAAGATCCATATATCATCGTCGGGGAACTGCACAAATAAATCCTGTCAGGCGTTGCGGGATGGAGCGGAAAAATAAAACCATAAAACCGGGACCCGGCCAATGTCCTTCACGGTTTGGGGCGGGCGGAATATAACTGTCGCCATGGAGACTATGCAAAAAACCGGGTTCAGGAAACCGTCCCTCATCGCCGGGTGGGTTGGTGCCGCCTTGCTTCTCGTGGCCGGGGCCTACGGCGTGTACTGGACCGCGATGGCAAACGGACTCCAGGCCGGGATTGAGCGCTGGGCAGTGGCGCAACGGGACAAGGGCGTGCATGTCGCTTTCGGCGAGATCGCGGTCGGGGGCTTTCCCTTTCGCATCCGAGCGGTGGTCACGGATCCGGCGCTATCAAAGCAGGAAGCAAGGGGAACCTGGACCTGGCGCGGGCCTAAGATGACCCTCTCCACCCGTCCATGGGAAATATCGCAAGGCCATCTCAAAGCGCCGGGCCGTCACCAGTTCACCGTGGAAAGAGGGGACGAAACGCGAACCCTGGACCTTACGGCAGGCGCGCTGGACTTGGTCCTAATACAAGGCGAAGCGGCGTCTCGGCCTCCGGAGATGCGGATTACGGCAAAAAATTTGTCCTACCATCCACAACCGGTGGCGGGGCTTGGCGGGCTGACGGAATCGCTGGACCTTCGAATCGAGGCGCCGGGCGGCCTGCCTCGGACCATGAATTCAGGCGATGTGACTGTGTGGCGCGACAATGGGGGCACGGTGGAAATTCGCCGGCTCGAGGTCCACCACGGGCCATTGGACATAGACGGCGATGGCACGATGGCGCTGGACCGGGACTTGCAGCTCGAAGCCGCTTTCAGTCTGCGTGTGCGGGGGTTTCGGGAAGCGGTGGACGCGCTCCGGGCCGCCGGAGTGATCCGGGCGCAGGCGGCTGAGACGGTAAAAACAGTCCTGTCCATGCTGGCGGCCGGCCAAGGCGGGGAACGCCTCAAGGTGCCGCTCAGCGTTCAGGATGGGCGGTTTTATATCGGCCCCCTGGCCGTGGGGCGAATTCCGACGGTGCAATGGCCAGCGGGCCGATAAGGTCTGCGCAATGCGAATAGCCGAAATTTAGGCTATGATCGAGCCGTTATGACACGGCGAAACTCCAGTTTGATCTTGCGTCTTGCTGCGGGCCTGATGATTTTTTTGGGACTTGCTGCGGCAACCGTCCGCGCCGGCGAGCCGTCATCTCAAAATCCCGTTGATTCCCTTTACCTGAAAGGCCAGCTTCTGGTGGCTTCGCCCGAAATCCAGGACCCCCGGTTCATGGAATCGGTGATCTATATGGTCAACCACGACCAGTCCGGCGCGTTCGGCCTGATTATCAACAAGAGCTACGGATCCGGCCCATTGAAGGAATTTCTGAAAGGATTCGATGTCGACGTGTCCGGCGTCGAGGGAACGATCAATCTGTATTTCGGTGGGCCGGTAATGCCGGGGGCGGGGTTTGTGCTGCACACGGCGGATTACGAAGGGCCGGGCACGAACGCGGTCAACAAGGATTTCGCCGTGACCACGGAAAAGATCATCATGCAGGCTATCGCCGAAGGCCGGGGGCCGCGCAACAGTTTGTTCGCTTATGGCTATTCCGGCTGGGGGCCGGGCCAATTGGAAAACGAAATCCGTCGCGGCGATTGGCTGAGCGCGCCGGCCGACATGGACCTGGTCTTCGATACGGACCAGAAGACCAAATGGAAACGTGCGTCGGGAAAGGCGCGTTTGAAGCTTTAGGAGAAAAGCCCGCGGAGGCGCTAGTCCTGCTTGGCGTCGATGACACCACGCCGGATGGCGCGGGTGCGGGTGAAGTGGTCTTCCAGGGTACCCGCCTCGCCGCGCCGGATGGCGCGTTGCAGGGATGTCAGGTCTTCGGTAAAGCGGCCCAGAACGTCGAGCACGGCAGAACTGTTTTTTATTAAGATATCCCGCCACATCACCGGGTCGGAGGCTGCAATGCGGGTGAAGTCCCGAAAACCGCTGGCGGAATACTTGAAGACCTCTTTCTTAAGGTCGTCTTCCAGGTCCGTCGCGGTGCCGACGATGGTGTAAGCGATGAGGTGCGGCAGATGCGACGTGAGCGCCAGCACCTGGTCATGGTGGGCGGCGTCCATGATTTCTACGTCCATTCCGCACTGCCGCCAAAGGTCGGCAACCTTGTCGACGGCGTCCTGGTCAGTGTCCGGTACCGGCGTCAGGATGCACCAACGGCCATCGAACAGTTCGGCAAAGCCGGCCTCCGGCCCGGAATGTTCGGTTCCCGCAACCGGGTGGCCGGGCACCATGTGGACGCCGTCCGGCAGGTGCGGTGCGACATCGGTGAACATGCTTTCCTTGCAGGACCCTACGTCGCTGACGATGGCGCCGGGTTTGAGCGCCGATGCGATGGTTTTGGCGATGGCTTCATAGGTTCCCAGCGGCGTACAGAGAACGATCAGATCGGCATCCCGGACGGCTTCGGCGGCATCCAGGGTGGCGCTGTCGGCGAGGCCGAGGTCGGTCATGGTGTCCAGCGTCGCCTGGCTGCGGGCGGCGACCGCGATGTGACCGGCCAGGCCGTCGCGCCGGACGACACGGGCCAGCGACGAGCCGATCAAGCCGGCGCCGATCAGGGCCATGCGTTCGAACAGCGGTTTGGAGTCAGTGGACGTCATAATTTAAATTTGCTCCAGAAATTCCTTGAAGGCGTCAAAGGCGGCCTGCATTTCGTCTTTCAGCCCGATGGTGACGCGAAGGCAGTCGTCCAGTCCATAGGCATCCATGCGCCGGACGATGATGCCGCGGCTTTTAAGAAACGTATCGCAGGCCTCGGCAATATCCGCATTCCGCCCCGGTTGTTCCGGAAAGCGGACCAGCACGAAGTTTCCGGCGCTGGGCGGCACCTCGAGTCCCAGGGAAAGAAACTGCGAACGGGTCCATTCCAGCCAGGTGTCGTTGTGGGTGCGCGCACGCTCGATAAATTCACTATCGCCTAAAGCGGCCAGACCGGCGGCCAGGGCGGGCGAGCCGACGTTGAAGGGGCCGCGTATCCGGTTCAGGACATCGGCGATCCCGGCCGGACAATAGGCCCATCCCAGCCGCACCCCGCCAAGTCCGTAAATCTTGGAAAAGGTGCGCGTCATCACCACGTTTCCGCCGCCATCGACCAGATCGACGCCCGGCGTGTAATCGTCGCGGCTGGCGTATTCCGCATAGGCCGCGTCAATCACCAGAATGATGTCGTCGCGGAGTTCCCGGCGCAGCCGCCAAAGCTCGTCCCCCGAAAGGTACGTTCCCGTCGGGTTGTTGGGGTTGGCCAGGAACAACAGGCGTGTGTTGTCGCTGACGGCACCCAGCAGGGCGTCGACGTTGCTGGTCAAGTTCGTTTCCGGCGCGAACACAGGGGTTGCGCCCGCCGCCTTGGCGGAAATGGCATACATCAGAAAACCGTGCTGGCTGTAAAGGACCTCGTCTCCCGCCCCGGCATAGGCCTGGCACAACAGGCTGATAATTTCATCCGATCCCGCGCCGCACACGATGCGGTCCGCCTCAAGCCCGTTCAGCTCGGCAATAGCCGCGCGCAATGCCACACACCCGCCATCGGGATAGCGGTGCAGGTCCGAAGCCGCATCGGTATAAGCGGCCTGGGCCAGCGGGCTCGGGCCGAAAGCGCCTTCGTTGCTGGACAGTTTGATGATCCGGTCCTGGCCGTCCAGGCTGGATTCGCCGCCAACATAGGGGGCGATATTCATGATACCGGGCTTGGGTGTGGGGCCGCTCATTCAGAGGCTCCCGTTTCCATTTCGCTGGCGGCCAGCGGCGTTGCATAGCCGCCAAGGTGCAGGACCCTTTTCGCCCGTTCGCCCAATCCATCCAGCAGGCGGCGTATCTGGCGTCCTTGACCATCGACGAAGGTGGAAACTTCAATCAGATAAATCCAGGCGGCAGGACGGTTTGGGTCGTGAAACAACTGCTGGAACACGATCGGCAGGCCGGCTTGGGAAGCCGCCTTTTCAATGGCGCCGAAACCGATGTCTTCTTCCGCCTCGATGCTGAGGTAGGAGTGGTCGCGCCCGCTTTTTTCCTGCGGCACGGCGCAGATGACAAGCGCGTCCAATCCCTTGGTCCGGTTTGAATTGTCGCCGGGAATAAAGGGCAGGCGCGCAATTACACGCGGTGTTTCCGGGGCCTGGGAGACCATCAGCCGCCACCAGAATTCGGTGTCGTCGGGACGGGGCATGGGAAGAATGCCCACCGTGGCGTCCAAGGTGCGCACCGCTTCGACCACGCCTCTGCTCGAGACATGCCGGGTCATGGGTGTGAAGGAACCGTATTGGTCGCGGGCGAGATCCCAGTATCCGGCTTCATCGCCATCCGAGAAAACAGAAACGGAAAACGGCCCTTCGAAGCGCAGCGTGGCGACGATCATCTCGCGCCAGATGCGCGCCAGTTCCTGTTTCGGGAAGTGGCCTTCGTGACGGGCCATCAGCCGGTACAGGATTTCCGCTTCCCGGGCCGGGCGAATCTTGATCTTGTCGTCCTTTTTGGCCTTGCGGACCCGTTCAACCACGCGGGTGCGGGCCATGATCAGGTCATGGAGGGAATCGTCGATGGCGTCAATTTCCTTGCGCAACGACAGAAGCAAATTTTCATCGGTTGTCATGGCACGTGCCCGGCAAGTTCCAAAACAGGGGCAACCCCCGGTTTGCGGTTAATTTTGTTTCCCCGCCCGAGCCGGGAAACGCGGGCTTAGTGATAATCGTATGGTCCGGTAAAATCAAAGAAAACATTGACACTTCGGGACCTGACTCCTAGCTATGAAGCCGTTTTCGAGGCCCTGGGGTTGCCTGGGGAAGGCCTCAACGTGAACGGGAACAAAGCGAAATCAGTCATGGCTACGGGAAACGAATTCTCCGATGAACATGCGGACGCGGCAACGGCCCCGTTGCCCGGACATCACGTGCGCTTAGGGATCGAGAAACCGCTGGCCCTTGATTGCGGTATGGAAATTTCGGATTTTCCCGTCGCCTACCAGACCTATGGCGAACTGAACGCGGACAAATCCAACGCCGTCATGATCTGTCATGCGCTGACAGGCGACCAGTTCGTGGCCGATCAACACCCCCTGACCGGCAAGCCCGGCTGGTGGGATTTGATGGTCGGCCCCGGCAAAACCATCAATACCAACACCCATTTCGTCATCTGCTCAAACATCCTGGGCGGGTGCCTGGGGACCTATGGGCCGAAGGAAAATAACCCGGACACGGGTCAGCCCTGGGGCCTGGACTTCCCGGTTATCACCATTGCCGACATGGTCCGTTGTCAGGCGCTCCTGGTGGATCATTTAGGGATAGACAAGCTGTTTGCCGTGATCGGCGGTTCCATGGGCGGCATGCAGGTGCTGGAATGGGCCTCCATGTTTCCGGATCGGGTGTTTTCGGCCATCTGCATTGCTGCGGCAGCGCTTCATACGGCGCAGAATATTGCGTTTCACGAAGTCGGGCGCCAAGCCATCATGGCGGACCCCGACTGGTGCGAAGGCAATTACCTGAAGGAGGGCCGAAACCCGACCAAAGGGCTGGCCGTGGCGCGCATGGCGGCCCACATCACCTACCTGTCCGATCAGGCGCTGCATCGCAAGTTTGGCCGGCGCCTGCAGGACCGGGACGCAGTGGGGTATGGGTTCGATGCGGATTTCCAGGTCGAAAGCTACCTGCGCCACCAGGGCATTACCTTCGTCGACCGGTTTGACGCCAATTCGTATCTCTATATCACGCGCGCCATGGATTATTTCGACATGGCGGCGAAACACGGCGGAACCCTGGCCAATGCCTTCAAAGGCACGCCGGTCCGGTTCTGCGTGATTTCCTTTACCGGTGACTGGCTATACCCGACGGAGGAGAACCGCCGCATCGTGCACGCCTTGAACGCGGCGGCGGCAAACGTCAGCTTTGCCGAAGTCCAGTCCGACAAGGGCCACGACGCCTTCTTGCTGGACGAGCCGGAATTTCACCGGGTGCTGCACGGTTTCCTCGCCGGCGGGGCCGAGCATTGGAACGAGTCCCGTCTCCAATCGGATGGAGAAGACTGATGGTCCCTGACCGTAAATCCATCCGCGTTGACCTGCAGTTGATCGCCGACATGATCGAGCCCCACTCGCGGGTGCTGGATATCGGCTGCGGCGACGGCACGCTGCTGGATTATCTGGTGCATTTCCGTCATGTCGACGGGCGCGGTATTGAACTCAGCGCCGAAGGGGTGAATGCCTCGATCAGTGCCGGGTTGTCGGTGATCCAAGGCGACGCGGACACCGACCTCAAGGACTATCCCGATGACGTGTTCGATTACGCGGTGTTGAGCCAGACTCTCCAGGCTATGGTCCAGCCCAAGGTGGTGCTGTCACACCTGTTGCGCATTTCAAAGCACGCCATCGTGTCCTTTCCGAACTTCGCCCATTGGCGGGCGCGGCTGGCACTGGGGCTGCTCGGCCGGATGCCGGTCAGCAGGACGCTGCCCCATGAATGGTACGACACGCCGAATATTCACCTGTGCACGATCCGCGATTTTGTGGCGTTGTGCCGGGAGCTTGAAATCGAGATCGAATCGCAAAAAATTCTCGACACCACCGGCCGCATTCGTCAGGTCTCGACGGAACTGTTTTCGGCCAACCTGTTCGGCGAACAGGCGGTATTTCTGCTCCGAAAAAAAATAGGTTCCTAAACGCGCGGTGTACGTTCCGGCATGGGCAGATAGCGCCGACGGGCTTTTCCAGCGGGCGTCGCGCCTGCGGCATAAATCTGTTTTACGGCTTCCGTCATGATGACGCCTGAAAAGGTCTTGAAGGCGCGTTGGCCCAGTTGCTCCCATGCCGGGGCCGAGGACAACACCATGCGTGAATAGACCGGGGGTACGAACAGGGCGGGGTGGGTTTCGATCGGTGTAAACAGGTTGTCGCGGAGCACCCTGGACAACTGCCCCGTGGAATAAGGCTGCCCGTGGCCAAATGGTGTGCGCTCGAATTGCGCCCAGAGCCCGCGCCGGTTGGGGGCTACCACCACAAGCCGGCCGCTGCCCGACAGCACACGCCAGACTTCGCGCAGCAGGGGGCGCACCTGGTCGGCGCATTCCAAAGCATGAACCAACAAAACCCGATCTATGCTGAGGTCGGGGAAGGGCAGTTCCAACTCATCGACAAGGGTTGTCAGGCCGGGTTCGTCCCGGGGCCAGTGCAGGACGCCCTGGGCCGCCGGCATTGCCGCCAGTATCCGCCCGGCCTCGCCGCGATAGCCGTTCAGGTAGGGCGTGGCATATCCCAGCCCGAGAACGTTTTGCCCGGTCACGTCGGGCCATAATTCCCGCAAGCGCCGCCGAATCATCCGCCGGGCAACCTGGCCCAGGGAGGTCGAATAAAAGTCTCTCAGGTCAACGACATCTGTCCACATGATGAGTCCAACATAATACAGAAAGCGGATGGTGGGCAGCTTTGCGTAATGATAGTGTCCGTCATCGTCCGTTTATTTTTATTAGGAGCTTCCATGAAACTTCGCTTCTCTCCGGCCTCGCCCTATGTCCGCAAGGTTTCCGTCACCCTCGTCGAAACTGGTCTGGATGACAACGTCGAAAAAGTTCTTACCAATGTCTGGGATGAGAAGACCGACATCGGCAATGTAAACCCCTTGGGAAAAGTCCCGACGCTGATCCTGGAGGACGGCCAGGTGCTCTATGATTCACCTGTGATCTGCGAATATCTGGACAGCCTGCATGACGGCGACAAGCTGTTTCCCGCATCCGGGGCTGAGCGCTGGAAGGCGCTTCGGTTGCAGGCGCTGGGCGACGGTATGACAGATGCCGGTATCGCCTGGCTTCTGGAAACCCGCAGGCCCGAAGAATTTCGCTACGACAAGTGGATCGGGCGTCAAACCGCCGTTGTGCTGCGCGCCATGGATGCGCTGGAAAATAACCTGGAAAACCTGGGCACCGGGTTCGGCATCGGCCAGATCGCCGTTGCGTGCTCCCTCGGTTGGCTGGACTTCCGGTTCCCCGACCTCGGCTGGCGGGACGACCGCCCCGGCCTGGCGGACTGGTTCACTACGGTTTCGGACCGCCCGTCCATGGAAAAAACGGCCCCGGCGGAAGCCTAGAAAAGCTCAAACCATATACTGGCCGCCGTTGGCGGTCAGGGTTGAGCCGGTGATGTAGCCGGCCTCATCAGACGCTAAAAACGCAACGCAGCGGCCGATTTCCTCCGGTTCCCCCAATCGCCCGGCGGGGATGTAGGGCAGGATTTTACTGTTCAGAACATCTTCGGGAACGGCTTTCACCATTTCTGTCGCGACATACCCGGGCGCGATGGCGTTGCACGTTATTCCCTTGGATGCGGTTTCCAGGGCGACGGCCTTGGTGAAACCGATCAGCCCGGCCTTGGCTGCGGAATAATTGCTCTGTCCGAACTGGCCCTTTTGCCCATTGATGGAGCTGATGTTGATAATGCGCCCGAAGCCGCGTTCGCGCATGCCGTCGATGATGTTGCGGGTCATGTTGAAGGCGCTGGTGAGATTGGTGTCAATGACCGCCTGCCATTGGTCGGAGTCCATCTTGTGCAGGGGCTTGTCCCGGGTGATGCCGGCGTTGTTGACCAGGATGTCGATGGAGCCGACCTCGGCCTCGACCTGTTCGATACCGGCCTTGCAGGCTTCAAAATCTCCAACGTCGAACTTGAAGGCCGGAATCCCCGTTTCTTCTGTGAAGGCTTTTGCGGCTTCGTCATTGCCGCCGTAATTTGCCGCCACCGTGACACCCATATCTTTCAGGGCGATAGAAATGGCATGACCTATGCCCCGGGTGCCTCCGGTAACGAGTGCGATGCGGGTCATTGTTTCCTCCCTTAAGGTTTTATGGGCCGGTGGCGTTTAGGCGTCCCTTTCCAGGCACATGGCGATGCCCATACCGCCGCCGATGCAAAGCGTCGCCAGGCCCTTTTTGGCGTCGCGTTTCTGCATTTCATAAAGCAGCGTTACCAGGACACGGGCGCCGGAAGCGCCGATCGGATGGCCTATCGCAATGGCGCCGCCGTTGACGTTGACCTTGTCTACATCCCAGCCCAGGTCCTTGTTGACGGCGCAGGCCTGGGCGGCGAAGGCTTCGTTGGCTTCAATCAAATCCAGGTCATCGACGGACCAGCCGGCTTTTTCCAGCGCCATGCGGCTTGCCGGGATCGGTCCGGTGCCCATGATCGCCGGGTCGACCCCCGCCGTGGCCCACGATGCAATGCGGGCGAGCGGGGTGATGCCGCGCTTGGCCGCGTCGTCGGCGGTCATCAGTACGACAGCCGCCGCCCCGTCGTTGATGCCCGATGCATTACCAGCGGTCACCGTGCCCTCCTTGGCGAAGGCCGGGCGTAATTGGGCAAGACTTTCGAGCGTGGTGCCGTGTTTCGGGTATTCGTCGGCATCGACCACCGTTTCACCCTTGCGGCTCTTGATGGTGACGGGAACGATCTCGTCTTTGAACTTGCCGGCCTTTTGGGCGTCTTCGGCCTTGGCCTGGGAATGGGCGGCGAAGGCGTCCTGTTCTTCGCGGGTCAGCTGCCATTTTTCGGCGACATTTTCCGCCGTATTGCCCATGTGGTAGCCGTTGAAAGCATCCCACAGCCCGTCCTTGATCATGGTATCGATCATTTCGGCGGTGCCCATTTTGGTGCCGTTGCGCAGATGCACGCAATGGGGCGATTGGCTCATGCTTTCCTGTCCGCCGGCGACGACGACGGAACTGTCGCCCAGTTTGATCGCCTGATATCCCAGGGCGACGGTGCGCAGGCCGGAGCCACAAAGCTGGTTGATGCCGTAGGCGGTCTTTTCCACCGGAATGCCGGCGGCGACGGCGGCCTGACGGGCCGGATTTTGTCCCGCGCCGGTGGCGAGAATTTGTCCCATGATCACCTCGTCCACGTCCCCCGGGTCGACGCCGGCCCGGTTAAGCGCTTCGGTAATGGCGACTTCGCCCAGTCCATGGGCTGGAAGGGAACTGAGTCCGCCCAGAAACGCGCCTACGGGCGTACGGGCGGCGGCGGCGATAACAACATTTGACATGATTTTAAATTTTCCTCCGTGGGGCGGGTGTTGGGAGCGGGATGGTATTTAAGTCTGAGAGACAAAAGGATAATTCATTTTCCTCGGTATTTATTTGATTTCCGTCAAGGTTTGATTGAGCCACAGGCTCAACGGCTCGTAAAGAGTGGTGCGGGCGCGGCTGCCCGCGACCATGCCGATATGCCCGGCGCCAACGGTTTTGGCAACGGCGTTGGGCAGGGCATCGGCAAGGGGAGAGGCGGATTGGGGCGGGACGATATGATCTTTTTCCGGTATCACGACCAGCGCAGGGGCCTGAATGTCGCCTGGCCGGACGGCCTCGCCATCGACGCGCCAGACGCCTTTTGCCGTGGCATTGTCCATGTACCAGTCGAACAGGCACTCCCGCGCCACCGGCGCGGTCAGCGCCACCCCGTCATTGAGCCAGTCTTCCAGGGCGACGAAGTTTTTCGCCTGCCCGGAACCGTCTTTCATCGCGGCGAAGCGGCGGAATTTGTTGGTCGTCAGGAAGGGCTCCAGGCTGGTGAACATGGCCTGCAGGATATCCACCGGTAATTCCCCCCAATGGTCGATGGCCGCTTCCAAAACAGGATAGGAAGAGCGCAACATACGAATGGTGGCTTCCTGTCCGGCGTGGAAATCCCATGGCGTCGCCAGTAATGCCAAAGCCGCCGTGCGGTCCGGACGCCGTGCGGCCAGGGCCAAAGTCAACAAGCCGCCCATGCAGTATCCCAACAACACCGGGGGCTGCCGGGTGGCGTCAAAAATTTCATCCACCGCAGGCTCCAGCCGCCAGCAGATATAGGCGGTCAGGTTGAAGTCGCACTCCTCCGGCCCCGGTGCGCCCCAATCGACCAGGAAGGGGCGGAAGCCCTGTCCGGCGAGATGGCGCATCAGGCTTTTCTTTTCACTCAGGTCGAGAATGTAGCCGCGGTTTATCAGGGACGGCACGACCAGGATTGGCCAGGCGCCTTCGTTTCCCGAATTGGCACGCGTCCCATAGTCGAGCACCCGCGTCGTCCCGTCCTGCCAGAATACGGGCGGTTCCGGCGGGCGCGCCTCTCGGGCGGCGGTTTGGTAACGGTTGACGCCACGGCTGAAGGCTGCAAGTCGGGAGCGGGCTTCGCCGTCCACGGCTGTGAAAAAGTCTGCAAGATCGGCGGACTCAAGATTTTTTTGCAGGGCCTTTCCGGCGTTTTCGAGCCTTGGACTCCAGGGTATCGAGCCGTTCTTCAATCCGCTCAAGGCGGCGAGCGAACTCATCCAGGTCAGCGTTTGCAGCGCCAGATGCAGCGCCAGCGGGCTGGGCGGCGGAGACGCCTGAAGAGTTGCTGGGTGGGGCATTGCCATCACTATTGCCTTGATCGTTGCTGCCGTCTTGGGCGGTCTGCACCATGGTCGCGAACGCCTGCGCGCCGGCGTTCATCAATTCCATGGTCTGGGCCATGATCTCGCCGGTTTTCGGATCCTTGGACACGCCGCCCAGCTGGCCCTGCCAAAGGTCCAGATACTGCTTTGCCAGATACTGTAAATCCGGGGGCTTTGCCATGCCGGTGATGATCCTTTTCGTCTCCGTTCCGCTTTGAATGGTCCGGTCATTATAGCCTCCGTTGTGCGGGTGTGGAACATTTCATTGCAGTGCAGCATTTTCCGGGATAGGCTCTTGTTTCCCTTTAAATTCAAGAGCATCTACAAAATGAGTGACGAAGCCGGGGGCGACGCGCCCCCCATAACAATCAAAAAGTACGCCAACCGCCGTCTCTACAACACGGCGACCAGCAGCTACGTCACCCTCGATTATCTGGCGCAAATGGTTAAGGAGGGCACGGACTTCGTCGTCTATGACGCCAAGTCCGGCGAGGACATCACGCGGCAGGTTCTGACCCACATCATCGTCGAAGAAGAAGGCAAGGGACAAAACCTGCTGCCCATCGGGTTCCTGCGACACCTGATCAGCTTCTATGGCGACAGCCTGGAAAAAGTGGTGCCCAATTACCTGGACTATTCCATGAAGGCGTTCGCGCGCAATCAGGAACAGATGCGCGATAATATGCAAGATGTCTTGGGCGGCCTCGACCCCATGACCCAGTTCGGAGAAATGGGCAAAAAGAACGTCGAGATGTTCGAGGAAGCGATGAAAATGTTCATGCCGTTTTTCCCAGGCGGAGCCTCAGGTGCGGGCGGGGACGAGGAAAAAAGCCCGCCTAAGACGGCTGCGAAGGGGCAGGATAAAGCCACCGGCTCGGCAAAGGATAAAGACGACAGCCAGTTGGATGACCTGCGCGCCCAGCTTGAAGAGATGCAGCGCCAAGTCGACAAGCTGACCCGTCGCTAATCGTTCAGTCCAGTTCCCTTAGAACCCGAAACCCCAGCCAGTAACTTTTCACGTTGGGCGGGTTTTTGGCCCGGTAGGCCGAACGGGCGACCTTGGAAAAATAATAGAATGATCCGCCGCGGATGACCCGGTAGTGGCAATTGCCTTCGGTCCGGGCCGAGCCGTCTCTCGGTGCATTCTTGTGGGATTTGTTCCAGCAGTCTTCCACCCATTCAAAAACATTGGCCGCCGTATCATGCAGGCCGAAAGGGTTGGGCGGGAAAGATCCCACCGGCGCGGTTCCGTGCACGGCGTCGCCGCCATCGCTCCACGGGCTTTTGCAATCCTTGCAGTTGGCATGGTTTTTACCAACCTTGCTGCCCCACCACCATGTCGTAGTGGTTCCGCCCCGGTTTGCGTATTCCCATTCCGCTTCCGACGGTAAGCGGTAGCGGTTGCCGGTTTTTTTGCTGAGCCAAGCAAGATAACGCTTGGCGTCAAAATAGGTGACGTTGATGACCGGGCGGCCCTTGCGGCCCCATTTATGGTCGTCTGGCTGGTTGTTGCAGGCTTCGGCATCAACACAGGCCTGCCATTCGGAAAACTTAACCTCAAACCGTCCCATGGCGATGGGCTTGGTAATATTTACCCGGTGCGGCGGCTTGCTCTTCTTGCTGGTGGCGTTCAATCCCATGATGAAGATGCCGGGCGGCAAGACGACCAGTTCCGGGCATTCCGGACAGTCCCGGAAGACCTGGCCGGGCTTGTATGCCGGCGGCGGGGCCTCGGCGCCGGAAGCGGCTTTGGTTTTGGCGGCTGCGGCAGGCTTGCTGCCTTGGTCGGCATCGCAGGCAGTTCCGGCCAGGACCGTCCCGACAAGAACAAGTCCGGCAACCAGCATCCGGGCGGAAATGAAGATGTTCAAATTTCTCATGCGTTTTTCCGTATTGGCGAGATATCCCTGGGCCATTATAGGCGTAATCATCCCTGTTTCGAGCCTAGCTGTTCGGCGGCCCAGGCTGCGGCTTCGGCGACCAGAGGCGAAGAATCATCGGTTAAGGCCGCCGCCGTGTCCAGAAGGTCTTTGTCGCCGGAATTTCCGATGGCGATGAGGACGTTGCGCACGAAGCGCTCACGTCCGGTGCGCTTGATGGGAGAGCCCGAAAAAAATTTCCTGAACCCCGCGTCGTCCAGCGCCGCCAGATCGGCCAATTTCGGCATGGCCAGTTCGGCACGGCCTTGAAACGCTTCCAGCGTGGCCGGCTGCTGAAACTTGGTCCAGGGACACGCAGCGAGGCAGTCGTCACAGCCGTAAACGCGGTTGCCCATGTGGGCCATCAGTTCAGGCGCGATGGGGCCTTTGTGTTCGATGGTCAAATAGGACACGCAGCGGCGGGGGTCGATTTGGTAAGGCTCGGGCAGGGCGTCGGTCGGGCAGGCCCGAATGCACCGGTCGCAATGACCGCAATGATCGGGCTCAGGCCGGTCGGGGGGCAAATCCAGCGTGGTGAAAATTTCGGCAAGAAACAGCCAGGAGCCGAAGTCCCGGCTGACCAGGTTGGTGTGTTTCCCCTGCCAGCCGATCCCGGCGCGCCCTGCCAGCGGTTTTTCCATGACCGGCGCGGTATCGACGAAGACCTTGACGCCGCAGTCATGCGTCTCGGAAAGCCAGCGGGCCAGTTGTTTCATTTTTTTCTTCAGAACGTCGTGGTAATCGCGGCCACGGGCATAAACGCTGATGGCACCCCGGTCTTCGGAAACAGGTGTTACCCCGCCGGGGGGGCCGTAGTTGGCGCCCAGCATGATGATGGTCTGGGCGTCCGGCATCAGCGCTTTGGGGTTGCCGCGCCGCCCATCGGCGTTGTCCAGCCACGCCATGTCGCCCTGTCGGCCCTGGTTCAGGAACCGGTCAAGCGCGCGGGTATCGGCGGGGTCCGCGGCGGCGGACGCAAAGCCGACGGCGTCGAACCCGAGCGCGTTGGCGTGTTCGCGGATAATGGTCTTGAGATCACGATTGGCTTCGTCTGACATGGTCTCGCCAGAGGCTCCCGGCTATGATATGCACCCTTCTCGCGGCCCCAAAACAGGAGGCCGCCCCCGAAAGGTGCCATGGAATGCGGTTTCAATACACAGTTGTCTCCTCTCCCCGGATCGTCGCGAAGAATTACGGCTTTAGCGTGGCTGGGCACGGGATCTAATGGCTTCCGGGGATTCAGGCAAACGCAAGGCGGTGGTTTTGCTGAGTGGCGGGCTCGATTCCGCGACCTGTCTCGCCATTGCGGCGAACGAAGGGTTTCAGGCCCACGCCCTGACGTTCCGTTACGGGCAACGCCATCAGGCGGAAATCGAAGCGGCCCGGACCATTGCCGGCATCTATGCTGCCGCAGGCCATGATTTCTTCGATATCGATCTAGCCCAGTTCGGCGGCTCGGCCCTGACCGGTGACGTGGCTGTGCCCAAGGACCGGAGCGAGGCCGATATCGCGGACGGCATCCCCGTCACCTATGTTCCGGCCCGCAATACGGTGTTCCTGTCCCTGGCCCTGGCGCGGGCGGAAACCCTGGCCGCCACCGAAATTTTCATTGGCGTCAACGCGCTGGATTATTCGGGCTATCCCGATTGCCGGCCGGAATACATTAAAGCCTTCCAGACTCTTGCCAATCTGGCGACGAAAACCGGGGTTGAGGCCGCCGGTGGGGAGGGCGAGGGCATCACCCTGCACGCGCCGCTGCAGGATATGACCAAGGCCGAGATTATCCGAAAGGGCACCGGGCTGGGCGTCGACTATTCCCGGACCATGAGCTGCTACGATCCGGTTTTGGCACCGGGACAGGGCAACGACGGTTTTGTTCACTGTGGGCATTGCGATGCCTGCCAGTTGCGCCGAAAAGGCTTTGCCGAGGCAGGCATCGACGATCCGACCGTTTACGCCGGATGATTTCCCCCTATCCGGCCGGGGTGTTCTTGACCCGGATCAATGCGATTTTTCATCTGTTTCTTTAGTATCCAAATTCGGGGTCATGGTTGCGGGAATTGGCTCTCTTTGCCGCTGGCCGGAGGGCAGGGTTCTGGACCCCGCGCACAATAAGGATTGGAGGTAGCCGTGGAATTCCATGTATTCCAGTGCAAGACCGACAAGGACTTTTTTGTGGTCACGGATGAAAGCCATCTGGATGCCCTTAACGATCCGAATGTTTCTCCGACACCGGGCGATGAGTTGGAAAAAGTCGGCGTGTTCGGTGAAATGGGCAAGGAAAGGGCAGCGTTCGACGAGGATTTCGCCAAGCGCTCGATCGAATCTCAGGGTTTCTACAGGTTCCACTCAAAGAGCCTCGACCCCTTGGGCGAGGTTCCGATGGGAATCCCGGGCTGACGGTATTGGCCGCAGCTCAGCCGCGGCCCCGGTAGGGTGGGACTCCCTGGTCGGGAATCCACAGGCCCTTCGGTGGTTGGCCGGTCTGGTAGAACACATCGATGGGAATGCCGCCGCGCGGATACCAGTATCCGCCGATGCGTAGCCATTTGGGTTTCGCAGCATCCACCAGACGATTAGCAATTTCCACCGTGCAGGCTTCGTGAAACCCGCCATGGTTACGGTAGGACGTCAGGAAAAGCTTCAGCGACTTACTCTCCACAATGAATTTTTTCGGAACGTAGTCGATGGCGAGGTGAGCGAAGTCGGGCTGGCCGGTGACCGGGCAGAGCGACGTGAATTCCGGGCAGGTGAAGCGTATCAGGTAGTCGGCGCCGGCATTCGGGTTGGGGACGGTTTCCAAAACAGCGTCCGCCGGGCTCGCCGGGGTTTCGGCGTTGCCCCCCAGTTGCGTCAGGTTTTCCGTCCCCAGGTTCGTCCCCGGGGCGGTGGAGGGTGTGTTTGGGCCGATCCCATCCCGTAGCCAGTCCAGATCGACGGCCAGCACGTTGGCCAGCCGGGGCAGGCTGTCGCCGCGGGGGCGCTCGACCTTTCCGGCCAGGTACTTATTGAGGCTGTCATAGGAAATGCCGGAACGGCGGGCCAGTTCGGCCTTGCTCCAGCCGGTCGCTCGGAAGGCTTCGGTTAAACGGTTCTCCCAGGATGTCATAAAATTACTCGTTTTCTGGAAATTAAAAGCGAAAATATGGAGGTAATTCAAGTAATATTGAATTACTTCGCTGTCAATTCCAAAAAACTGGAAAATTATTCCATTTGTTCCGCCGGCTCTTCTTTTTGTTTCGAATGAAAATCGCTGGCGAAGGCTTCAAGGCCACCATCGTTGATGGCCTGGCGCATCCCGGCCATCAGGTCCTGGTAGTACTGCAGGTTATGCCACGTCAGCAGCACGGCCCCCAGGATCTCCTTCGCCTTCACCAGATGGTGGATATAGGCGCGGCTGTAATTGGAACACGCCGGGCAGGCGCATTCCGGATCCAGGGGAGTGGGGTCTTCCCTGTGTTGCGCGTTGCGGAGATTCAGCGCGCCCCGGCGGGTGAATGCCTGGTTGGTGCGCCCGGAGCGTGTCGGCAGTACGCAGTCGAACATATCGATACCGCGCAGTACGCCGCCGACAAGATCGGCCGGTTTGCCGACGCCCATCAGATACCGGGGCCGGTCTTCGGGAAGATGTTCGACGACGCCGTCCAGCACCCGGAACATGGCGTCCTGTCCCTCGCCGACGGAAAGCCCGCCGACGGCATAGCCGTCGAAACCAATATCTTTGAGCCCCTCCGCCGATTGGGCGCGGAGATCGTCATGCAGCCCACCCTGAACGATGCCGAACAGCCCATAGCCGTCGCGTTCGGCAAACGCCGCCTTGCAACGTTCGGCCCAGCGCAGCGATAGCTGCATGGAGCGGGCGACTTCGTCCATGTCGGCATCCAGGGATGTGCATTCGTCCAACACCATGGTGATGTCAGAGCCCAGCAGGTGCTGGATTTCGATGGCGCGTTCCGGACTCAAAAGATGCACGGAGCCGTCCAGATGGGAACGGAATTCCACCCCGTTTTCATCCATGTTGCGAAGGTCCGCCAGAGACCAAACCTGATAGCCGCCCGAATCGGTGAGGATCGGACCCGGCCAGTTCATAAAGGTATGCAGGCCGCCCAGTTTTTTTATCCGTTCCGGTCCAGGCCGCAGCATTAAATGATAGGTGTTGGACAGGATGCATTGCGCGCCGGTTCCGGCCACGGCCTCGGGCGTCATCGCCTTGACCGTGGCCGCCGTGCCGACGGGCATGAAAACGGGGGTGTCGATCACGCCGTGCGCCGTGGTCAGGCGTCCGGTGCGCGCCAGGTTGTCCTTGTTCAGGACCTCATAGGTCAGGCCGGTCATGGGGTTCCCGCCCGCTCGAGCCAACAGGCGTCACCGTATGAGTAAAACCGGTATCCGGCGGTAATGGCGTGGGCGTAGGCCGCCTTCATGGTGTCCAGCCCGGAAAACGCGGACACCAGCATGAACAAGGTCGAGCACGGCAGATGAAAATTGGTGAGCAAGGCATCGACAATCTTAAACCGATAGCCCGGCGTTATGAAGATATCCGTCTCACCGGAAAAGGGGGCCACCGTTCCGGTTTCGCTCGCGGCGCTTTCCAGGAGCCGGAGCGCCGTCGTGCCGATGGCGATGATGCGGGACGATTGGGCTTTTGCGCCATTGATGGCTTCTGCCGCGGGTGACGTGATTTCCCCCCATTCTGCGTGCATTTTATGATCCCGGGTGTCTTCGGCCTTGACCGGCAGAAACGTTCCGGCACCGACATGCAGGGTCACCTGTACGATCCGGGCGCCGGCCTTTTCCACCGCCTTTTTCAGGGCAGGCGTAAAGTGAAGCCCCGCCGTCGGCGCGGCCACGGCGCCGGGCGTTTCTGCAAACATGGTCTGATAGGTTTCCCTGTCCGCCGCCCCCCCTGGTTCTCCCCGCTGGATATACGGCGGCAGGGGCATGGTCCCGTTTTCTTCCAGGGCCGTCATCGTTTCTGTCTCTGATAACCCGAAATCCAGTCCGATCTCGCCGCCGCCTCCCTTGGATACGCCTTCGCCGATAAGGCCCGGCGCAAAGGTAATTCGATCGCCATGGCTCAATTTGCGGGCGGGCCGGGCAAGGGCCTGCCAACCGCCGGCGGGAAGGGGTTTTAGCAGGGTCACCTGAATTTTCGTGCCGCTGTCCTTATTGCCGCTGAGCCGCACCGGAATGACCCGGGTGTCGTTGACCACCAGCACGTCGCCGGGGCGGATAAGGCCCGGCAGATCTGAAATGCCGAGATCCCCGATCGGCGGGCCGACCGCCAGCAGGCGCGCCGAATCCCTAGGCGAAACCGGGTGTTGGGCAATCAGTTGTTGTGGAAGGTCAAAATCGAAATCGGAAACGCGCATGACGGTTTATACCGTTCTCCGTCCGTCTGGGAAGAGGATTTTTTATAGTCTTAATGGTCGCCAAACAGAAGCTTGATGCGCGCTTGTTCGGCGGATTCGATGTGCGCGCGGGCCGACTGTTCGGCAGCGACGGAGTCATGATTCCGGATCGCATTGGCGATACTAACATGCTGCGCCCTGGCGGTGGCGGACCGGCCTTTGACCTCGTATGTGGTGGATTTCAACAAGGAAAGGGAATCGGCAAGCGCATTCAGTGCCTTGACCAGATACCGGTTGTGGGCTGCGCCGTACAGGGTTTGATGGAATTGCCGGTTGAGGTCGGCGTGGTGGCGGGCATCACCTTTCTCGGTGTTGTCGCGTTCCAGCAAATCAAACAGAAGGTCGATTTCGGCCTTGCTGGCATGTTGGGCTGCCAGCGCGGCAGCGGTGCCTTCCAGGGCCTGGCGCATGGCATACAGTTCAACCACCTGGTTGCGGTCCAGCTCCGCCACCTGGGCTCCGCGCCAGGGCGTCAGGATCAAAATGCCGTCCGCCTGAAGCCGGCCGAACGCTTCCCGGACCGGGGTGCGGCTGACGTTGAGTTGTGCGGCTACTTCGGCTTCGCGAATCCGGCTGCCGGGTTGAAACATCCCTTCACGAATAGCTTCCCTGAGCCAGACTTGCACGGATTCCCCGAGCGAGGTATCCAAGTCCTTCTTTATGGCTGGTGTTTTCGGGTTCTTTTTAGGCATTCGTGCTCCAGTCGAGTTTCGCTTTCTTGTAGAGGCTTGATTGTTTTTATAGTGTACAATTGTATACAATAACTCGATTAGGGGAGCCAGCCTATTTCTGTTTCTGAAAAATCTTTGACTGCTCTTGGCGCCGTTGAAGCTAGGGACCGGTTGTTAGCAGGGGATTTCTCGGTCGAGGACCTGACGAGGGCCTGTCTGGCGCGCATTGCTGAGCGTGAGGCCACGGTTGGCGCCTGGGCCTTTCTGCAAGAAGAACTGGCGTTAAATCAGGCCCGTGCGTTGGATGAAAGGAAACAATCCGGGGCACCGCTCGGGCCGTTGCATGGTATCCCCGTCGGTATCAAGGACATCATCGATACCGCCGATATGCCCACGGAATGCGGCTCGGCCCTGCATGCGGGCCGCCGCCCGCTTGAGGATTCGGCCGTGGCAGCTTTGTTGCGTCAGGCCGGCGCGGTCATCATGGGCAAAACGGTGACCACGGAAATGGCGCTGTCCGCGCCCGGGAAAACCACCAACCCGCACGATCCGAAGCGGACGCCTGGGGGATCTTCGTCAGGGTCTGCGGCGGCGGTGGCGGATCATATGGTGCCCTTGGCGGTTGGTTCGCAGACCGGTGGGTCGATGATCCGTCCGGCATCTTTTTGCGGCGTATTCGGCTTCAAGCCCACCTTTGGTTCGATTTCCAGACGCGGCGTGAGCCTGCTGGCACGGCGGCTGGACCATATCGGTGTCTACGGGCGCAGCGTGGAGGATTTGGCGCTGATCGGCGATGCGCTGATGGTTCATGATCCCGGCGACCGGGACATGTTGGCCGAACCGGGAAAAGATCTGGTTCGGGCGACGGCCGGGGAAAGGGAAGCGCCGCCCCGTTTCGCCTTCGTCCGCGGGCCGGCCTGGGATCAGGCGGAACCCGACATGGCCGCAGCGTTCGAGGGATTTATCGAAGGTCTTGGGGATTCGGTCAGGGAGGTCGAACTGGAAGGTGTCTTTGCCGATATCGTCGATTGTCATGTCACGGTCATGAACGCCAATTTGACGGCATCCCTGGGAGAGGCGGCGGAAAAAACCCCTGAGAAGTTGCGCGAAGAAACGCGGAACCGGGCCAACAGCGGCCGCTCGATTTCGGCGGCGCGTTACATCGAAAGCCTTGCCTTGGCCGACGCCCAGACCCAGGCTCTGGATCATTTGTTTGATCGTTATGACGCCATTTTGACACCGGCGGCTCCGGGCGAGGCCCCGGCCAGCCTGGAAATCACAGGCCGCGCCATTTTCAATGGCATGTGGACACTGATGGGGGTGCCTGCGGTTTCGGTGCCGTTGTTAACGGGTGAAAACGGAATGCCCATCGGGGTTCAGGTTATCAGTCGGCGGCAAGATGATGCCGGCGCGTTAATGGCGGCAAATTGGCTGTGGAAACGGTTTGGAAGCCGGTAGTTCCCGGCTGACTCCCTTCATTCCGGTTCGTGGGCAAAAGAGAGTCTTGATGCGTCCGGCAACAATCCTTACTTTACCGGTCAATCGGTTGCCGGCGTTTTGTAGCGGCGGAAAACCTAAAAATTATTTTGGGAGAACATCTATCATGGCCCCTGAAGGCGACCTGCCGGTTCATCTGGAAGAACCGGAAATCAAAACCCCCTGGCACAAGGCTCTTTTGACGAATGCGCGCAAGCATCCGTTGGGGTCTTTCGGCGCCTTCATAGTCATCGCCATGATCTTCATGGCGGCCTTCGCTGACGTAATTACAGCGTTCGATCCGGAATTGAATTCCTTCGAACATATGCTGACAGCCCCTGGAAGTCCGTTTTACTTGGGCACCGACCAGTTCGGCAGGGACGTGTTGACCCGGATCATCTATGGCGCACGAACGGCATTGTTCGTCGGCTTGACGGCGGCATTTTTCGGCTCCGTGATTGGACTCGTCCTGGGCGTTGCCAGTGCCTATTACGGTGGCCGCTTCGACCTGATCCTGCAGCGCGTGATGGACGTGTTCATGGCCTTTCCGCTGATCATCATGGCGCTGGCTATCGTGGCTACGCTCGGCCCGGGTACGCAAAACGTCATTATCGCCATCACCATCCCGTTTGTCCCGCAATGTGCGCGGGTGGTGCGATCAAATGCGCTGGCGATTCGCGAAATTCCTTATGTGGACGCGGCCCGTGCGCTCGGCTTCACCCATTCGCGGATTATCCTGCGCCACATGGTGCCGAACGTGATGGCGCCGTTTCTAATCATGGCCAGCACCTTTGTCGGCCACGCCATTTTGCTTGAGGCTTCGCTCAGTTATCTGGGCATGGGCGTGCA
This sequence comes from Alphaproteobacteria bacterium, assembly GCA_014382345.1. Classification (GTDB taxonomy): domain Bacteria; phylum Pseudomonadota; class Alphaproteobacteria; order Rhodospirillales; family Casp-alpha2; genus Casp-alpha2. The sequence continues at coordinate 24,957 of JACNJX010000106.1, read as the reverse complement.
GGAGCCGACGCCGGCCTGGGGCCTGATGTTGCAGGGCGGCGCCGAGGAATATGCCGAAAGCGCCCCGTGGATGGCGATCTGGCCCGGCGTTGCCATCAGCCTCGCGGTGTTCGGGTTCAACCTGTTCGGCGATGCGCTTCGCGATATTCTCGATCCGAAACTGCGGTCCCGCTAACGCCAACACGCCAGGGCGTTAAGGCCGGAAATTTAGACAAAACAAAACCGGGGCGGTTGCAAGCCGCCCCGGTTCAGTTTTGTCCGATCGGGTAAAATCTTTGGAAACAAAGTGGCGGCATGCCACGGCTAAAGAATTTCCCCCCTCTCCCTTTAGGCGTTGACCGCCTGGCGGTTTTGGCGTTTTCGCTCGTGCGGACACAGCGAACGTTTGCGGAGCCGGATGTGGGACGGCGTCACCTCGACCAGTTCGTCGTCCTGGATATAGGCGATGGTCTGTTCCAGCGACATCTGCCTGATCGGCGTCAGGCGCACCGCGTCATCGGTGCCCGACGCTCGGACGTTGGTCAGCTGCTTGCCCTTCATGGGGTTGACCTCAAGGTCATTGCCGCGGCTGTTTTCGCCGATCACCATGCCCTCATAAACGGCGACGCCGGCTTCGATAAACATCGCGCCCCGCTCTTCCAGGTTCATCAGTGCATAGGCGACACTTTTGCCACTGGCGTTGGAAATCAACACTCCGTTATTGCGCCCGGCAATGGGACCGGCGTGGGGCGCGTATTCCTTGAACATGCGGTTCATGATTCCGGTGCCCCGCGTTTCGGTCATGAATTCGCCGTGATATCCGATCAGGCCCCTCGACGGCGCGATAAATCGCACCCGCACCTTGCCGCCGCCGGACGGGCGCAATTCTTCCATCCGGCCTTTGCGTTTCGAGATCGCCTCGACCACGGCGCCGGAAAATTCCTCGTCGACGTCGATCAGCACGTCTTCAAAGGGCTCCAACGTCTGTCCGGTGTCCGGGTCCTGGCGGGTCAGCACCCGGGGCCGGCTGATGGATAACTCGAACCCTTCGCGGCGCATGGTCTCGATCAAAACGCCCAACTGCAGTTCACCCCGTCCCGCGACTTCAAAGCCGTTGCCGTCTTCGATTTCGGTGATGTGGATGGCGACGTTGCCTTCGGCTTCCGCCATCAGCCGCGAGCGAATGACACGCGACGTCACCTTGTCGCCATCGAGCCCGGCCATCGGTGAGTCGTTGATCGAAAACACCATCGCCAGGGTCGGCGGATCGATCGGATCGGACGGGATCGGCTCCGTGACGTCGAGTGCGCACAGCGTATCGGCGACGGTCGCGGTGGGGAAGCCGGCGATGGAAACAATGTCGCCGGCGCGCGCCGTTGCGACATCGGTGCGGACCAGGCCGCGAAATTCCTGTACCTTGCTGACGCGCGTCTGTTCGACCTTGCCGTTGCGGTTCAGCGCCTGGATGGTGTCGTTGGGGGACAGCGTTCCTGATTCAATGCGTCCGGTCAGCACCCGGCCGAGATAGGGGTCGCTTTCGAGCGTCGTCACCAGCATTTTGAACGGCCCGTCTTCTTTCACATCGGGGGCTGGTACGTATTCGATCACCTTGTCGAACAGGCAGGCCATGTCTTCGCCTCGGGTTTCGGAATCCTCGGACGCCCAACCTTGCTTGGCGGATGCAAACAGGGTGGGGAAGTCCAGTTGTTCCTCGTCGGCGTCGAGTATGGCGAACAGGTCGAAGACCTCATCATGGACGCCGTCGGGCCGGGCATCGGGCTTGTCGACCTTGTTGACGACGACGATCGGCTTGAGGCCCAGGCCTAAGGCCTTCTGGGTGACGAATTTGGTCTGCGGCATCGGCCCTTCGGAGGCATCGACCAGCAAAATCACGCCATCGACCATGCTGAGAATGCGTTCCACCTCGCCGCCGAAATCGGCGTGGCCGGGAGTATCGACGATGTTGATGCGCACGCCTTTCCATTCCACCGACGTACACTTGGCGAGGATGGTAATGCCGCGTTCCTTTTCCAGGTCGTTGCTGTCCATGACACGTTCTTCGACGTGCTGGTTGTCGCGGAACAGGCCGCTCTGGCGCAGCAGGACATCGACCAGGGTCGTTTTGCCATGGTCAACGTGAGCGATAATGGCGATGTTGCGAATATCCAACGTCTTAAATCCTTCGTGCAAAAAGCAAAAACCCGAATCCGATGGCCGGGAGAAACTCCGGCCCGCCAGTTCTGCCCGCTTGTTCTAATAAGAACAGTGTCCAGGCAGACGGGAACGGTAACTTTGTCGGGAACCAAACCGGCCGGCCCGTGCGGCGACTAATCCGGTGGCCGCTTGATATAGGGTTACGGCGGGTTAAGTCAAGGGCGCCCGCGTCTTGCCCTGCGCCTTGCATCGCAACCTAATCGTCCGAATGTCTTCAGGGTGTCGCTATTTTGTCGTCCGGATATCGCCATTTTTCTCCCGGTATTCTCTTCCCGAAAGAGAAAATCAGGCGGTGTTGCCCTCCCCGGCGGCCCTGGCAATGGCCTGTTCAATCAGCCGAGTCGCTTCCTCGGCCTCCCCCCAGCCCTGAACCTTGACCCATTTGTCGGTCTCCAGATCCTTATAGTGCTCGAAGAAGTGCGCGATCTGGTCGATCAGGATCGGCCGGAGATCGCGGTAGGAACTGATGTTGGTGTAGAACGGATGCAGGTCGTCCACCGGCACGCAGAGGATTTTTTCGTCAATCCCGCTTTCGTCCTCCATGATCAGCACGCCGACCGGGCGCGAGCGGATGATGACACCCGGAATCACCGGAATCTGACCGACCACGGCGGCGTCGATGGGATCGCCGTCGTCCGACAGCGTGTGCGGGATGAAGCCGTAATTGCACGGGTAGTACATCGCCGTATGCAGGAACCGGTCGACGTACATGGCGCCGGACTCCTTGTCCAATTCGTACTTCACCGGCACCCCGCCGAGCGGGATTTCGATGATCACGTTGACCTCATGGGGCGGGTTACTGCCGACGGGAATCCTGGTGACGTCCATATCCTTGGGAGCCTCTTGCCTGAATGGTTCGGAATTGCGCGGGAAACTACCAGCGCGGGGCTACGGCGGAAAGGTTTTTTTGCAGGTGCGAAGAACTTAAAAAACAGACCAATGCTCGAACACGATAACCACGCCAAGGACGATGGTCAGCCCGCCGACACCGGCGCGCGCGGTATTGTTGAGCCAGGTCAGGGTTTGTCCCCACCGGTGCAGCGGCCAGGCGATGGCCGCCGTTAAAACCGTCATTCCCAGGATCGAGCCCATGCCGAACAGGGCGATATAGGTCATCCCGGCGGCGAGCGACGGCAGGCTTTGCATGGTTAGCACGATCAGCACGGCGGAGCCCGCCATGCCGTGCATGATGCCGATGAAAAAGGCGCGCACCCGAAGCCCGGCGGAGTGGCAGTGCCGATGGGCCGGTGCATTGCGAAGGTCCTTGTGCGGTTCGCCCGGATTGGGGTCTCCGGCGTGGGAATGGGCATGAAAATGCACAACCCCGTCATGGTGGCGATGGACATGGAAATGAATGCGGTCGCGGATGAGCCGGACCAACACGTCCGTCCCCAACGCCACCAGCATGACGCCGACGGCCAGTTCCAGAAAACCGGCGAGCGATTGGGGCAGGGCGGCGCCCAAAAGCAACGCCGCCATACCGAATCCGCCCAGCGCCAGCGTATGGCCCAGCCCCCACATCAGTCCCAGCGGCACGGCCCGGCGGACGGAGCCGGCCCGCGCCGTCAAGGTGGCGACGGCGGCGACATGGTCGGCCTCAAGCGTATGGCGCATGCCGATCAGAAACCCCAATGTCAGTATGGAAAGCATGCGGTTGCCTTAAAGGAAAATGCCAAGCCTGTGCCAGCCGGCGCTTTGCCAACTTACAGCAAACGGCGGCGGGATGGAGTCTTTATATTAGTCGGGAATTCACGCGTTCGTGGAGCGGTGAAGAAAGAAGGACGCTGACATAAATCGACACAATATGTCACAAATCGAAACTCTGGGAATAAACCATACATATACAAAGGATATACCCTCTTGGGCAACAAACGGCCTTAGAGATGCAAATCAAGGAATGCTTTCTCGGGGTGTTATTCTAATTTTCAGGCCCCTTATGATCAGGGCCTGACATAAGGGGGAGCTTCTCATGAATTCCGGTACTTTTTTTACCGTCCGTAACAGCCTGTTCGCCATCACCGGCGTTTTAATGATCGGCCTGGTCATCGAATCCGGTCTCGCTGCGCTTGAGTCCATGAACAAACGCAACGCCGAAAATGAGGTCCAGATTGCCAACGAAATCGCCAGCGATCTGCTGACCAGCGCCAACAACTGGGCGGTGGAACGCGGCGTCACCAACGCTAACCTGGCGGGCGACGATCCGGTCGGCGAGAAGGCGCGCGGCATCATTGATGGACGCCGGGCCAAGGCCGACCCGGCGTTTAAAAAGGCGCTCGGAGGATTGCAAGATTTTCGCGACTTCGCCGGCAAGAAAGAACTGATCGCGTCCGCCGAAGCCGCCTACCAAAAAGCGCTTAGCATGCGGAAGGTTGCTGACAAGCAACTCGCACTGGCCAAGACCGACCGCGACAAGGCCAGCTTTAAGACGTGGGTGCCGACCATGACCGGCTTGATTTTAAAGAGTCAGGATCTGCGCGTCGCTACTTCCAATAGCATCGAAACGAGCGCCGAAGTCGGACAACTGGTGACGCTGAAACATTTCGCCTGGCAAATGAGCGAGTTTGCCGGTCGCGAACGGGCGATCCTTGGCGGCACCATTGCCACCGAGTCGCGCCTGACGCCTGAAAAACTGCAATTGTTGGCCCGCTTCCGCGGCAACGTGGAATCCGCGCTTTCGACGGTTAGCGGCATTTCCTCAAGCGGCACCGTGCCGGACATCGTGAAAAAGGCCGTCGCCGACGCCAAGGCCAATTATTTCAGAGACTTCGAAAATACCCGCAAGGCTATCTACAAGGCGGGCATTTCCAGCGCCCAGTATCCGATCACGTCTGCGGAGTGGATTTCCTGGGCGACGCAGAACATCGATACCTTGCTGGCCATCCGCACAGCGGCATCCCAGGCATGGACGGCGCTGGGGCTCGCGCCGCAGGCTAACGAAATCAGCGACGCGCTGATCGTCGCCGCCGGCCATTGGGCGGTCGAACGCGGTGTCAGCAATTCGGCGCTCAAGGGAGATGGGCCGGTGTCCGATAAGGCGCGCGGGGCCATCGACACGCGACGCGCCAAGGGTGATGAAGCCTATGCCAAAGCAAAGACCGTTATTGCTTCAGGCCCGGCTTTTGCCGGCAAGGATGATTTGCTCGCTTCCCTGGCAACGGCGCACGAAAAGGTGGTGGCGCTCCGCGCCAAGGTTGACGAAGCCCTGAAGCTGGCGAAAGCAGACCGCGATGGCGCGGTTGTCAGTCAATGGCTGCCGGCGGCAACGGGCCGAATTCTGAAAAGTCAGGAACTTCGTATTTCCGCGACCCGTTCCGCCAGCCGCGCTAACCCCACCGTTGCGGACTTGCTGACGATCAAACATGCGGCCTGGACCATGGCCGAATTCGCCGGGCGCGAACGCGCCATTATGGCCGGTATTATTGCCTCTCATGCGCCGTTGCCGCCGGTCATCAGGGGCAAGCTCGCCGTTTTCCGCGGCCATGTGGAAGACGCCCACGATACATTGAAAAGGATGGCCAAACATCCGGACACCCCGGACGATGTGAAAAAGGCCGCCGCCGCAGCCGAGGCGGGGTATTTCGGAAAATTTGAAGAGGTCCGCGCAACCGTTTATGACGCCAGCCTCGGCACGTCGGCCTATCCGCTGACGGGGGCGGAATGGATCGGCAAGGCGACCACGGCCATCAATTCGCTGCTGGCGGTGCAACAGGCGGCCAGTGACGCTGCCAAGGCCGCGGTCAAGGCATCGGTGTCTTCCGCGACCGGATCGTTTGTGACGGGGCTGATCATTTTGATCGCCGCCGTTGCGATCGGCGGTGCGGCATTCTGGATCGTCGGAATCCGTGTGCTTCGGCCGATGAATGCGATGACCGTTGCCATGACCACGCTGGCCGACGGCAATCTGGAAATCGATATTCCGGCGCAGGACCGTAAAGACGAAATTGGCGAAATGGCCCACGCGGTTCAGGTCTTCAAGGAAAACGGCATCGAACAACGCCGCCTGGAGGCGGAAGCGGAAGAAGCCCGCAAACGCGAAGAGGAGGCCGGAAAGGTACGCCTCGCCGAAGAATCCAAACGAGCACAGGCCGAAGCCGAAGCCGAAGCCGAACGCGAACGCCAGGCGGATAAAGAAAAACGCGCCTTGATGAACAAGATGGCCGATGATTTCGAAGCCTCGGTCGGCGGCGTGGTGCAATCGGTGTCTTCGTCTTCGTCCAAGATGCAGTCATCGGCGGAAACCATGTCGTCCACGGCGGAAGAAACCAACGCCCAGTCGACGGCGGTGGCGGCAGCAGCTGAACAGGCGTCCGCCAACGTGCAGACCGTGGCAACGGCGGCCGAGGAACTGTCAGCCTCGATCAGTGAAATCAGCCGTCAGGTGTCGCAGTCGGCCGAGATCGCCGGCAACGCGGTGAACGAAGCCAATCGGACCAATGATCAGGTCCAGGGCCTGGCCACGGCGGCGGAAAAAATCGGCGAGGTTGTCGGCTTGATTTCCGACATCGCCGAGCAGACCAACCTGTTGGCCCTGAACGCCACCATCGAGGCGGCACGGGCCGGTGATGCCGGCAAGGGCTTTGCGGTCGTGGCGTCGGAGGTCAAGAATTTGGCCAGCCAGACGGCGACGGCGACCAGCGAAATCGAATCCCAGATCGGCGATATTCAGTCCGCCACGCTGGAGGCCGTCAAGGCGATCCAGGGTATCGGAAAGACCATCAGCGAGGTCAATCAGATCACGACAACCATCGCGTCGGCGGTCGAGGAACAGTCCGCCGCGACCCAGGAAATCGCCCGCAATGTGGAGCAGGCGTCCGCCGGCACCAGCGAGGTGACATCCAATATTTCAGGCGTCACGCAAGCGGCGGGTGAGACCGGTCAGGCTGCGGGTCAGATCCAAGACGCCGCCGGCGAGTTGTCAAAGCAGTCGACGATGCTCAAGGTCGAGGTCGACAAGTTCCTGGATGGAATCCGGGGCGGTTAACGTCCCAGGGTATTAGGGCGCGGCAAAGAGCCGGTTTGTTCCGGCTCTTTGCCGTTGCCCGTTTCCTTTTTCTCGTCGTCCAGCAGAATACGCATGGCGGCGCCATCCAGGTCTTCGAACTGGCCGGATCTGAGCGCCCAGAAAAAGGCGCCGAGCCCCAACATGCCGAGGAACAGGGCGACGGGGATCAGGTAGATCAGGACGTCCATGTCAGTGTCCCGCCTCTTTACGTTCCCACGCCATTAAACGAAGCCGGAGCGCGTTCAGCGTTACCAGCACGGAGCTTGACGACATCGCCACCGCCGCGACCAGGGGCGTCGCCAGCCCGGCCACGGCCAGCGGCACGGCGACGGAATTATACAGAAACGCCAGGGTGAAATTCTGCCGCACCAGCCGGTCGGCCAGCCGCGCGGTGCGGATGGTTGCCGCCACCGGCGCCAGGGCGTTGCCCTGAAAGATCACGTCGGCGGCTGTTTTGCTGACGTCGGCGGCATCCGCCGGCGACATGGAGGCGAAGCCGGCGGCCAGCGCCGGTGCGTCGTTGAGGCCGTCGCCGACCATCAGCACCTTGCGTCTTTCGTCGGTCAGGGCGCGGACCCGGGCGACTTTTTCGGCGGGCAGGACTTCGGCCTCGAAATCCCGGATGCCAAGCGTTTCGGCGACGTTTGCGACGACGTCCAAACGGTCGCCGGAAAGTAAAATCGGCTCCAGTCCCAAGCGGCGAAGATCGCGGACGGCAGAGACGGCGTCCGGGCGCAGCGTGTCGGCGAGGACAAACCGGCGCGACGTCCGGCCCGGCCCGGTCAGCCAGATTTCCGTGCCCGTAGCGATTTTCTCTTCTGCTTGCGTATCCCCGGTGACGCCGCACCATTCGCGCCGCCCAAGGCGGATGTCGCCGCCTTCAAAGACGGCGCAGAGACCCTGTCCCGGCACTTCGTTGACGTCCGTCATCTCCGCCAGCGCGAGGCCCTTGGCCGCGTTTGAGAGCGCGCGCGCCGCCGGATGGGTGGAGTTTTGCGCTATGGCGGCGGCCAGCGCCAGGTCTTCGTCCGGCACGGCGTTCCGGTTGGTCAGGCTGAGCTTGCCTGTGGTCAGCGTGCCGGTCTTGTCCAGCACCACCGTATCGACGGAGGCTAGGCGTTCCAGCCCGTCGGCGGACTTCAGCAATCCCCCGCGTTGCATCAGGCGGCCCGACGCCACCACTTGCACCGCCGGCACGGCGAGGCCGATGGCGCACGGGCATGTGATTATGAGCACCGCCACGGCGGCCATCAGGGCGGCCTCCCACCCGGCGCCGGCGATCAGCCACCAGCCGAGGAACGTCCCGCCTGCCAGGATGTGGACCGTCGGCGCGTAGATTTTGGCAATCCGGTCGGCGAGCCGCACATATCGCGCCCGGCCCTGCTCGGCGGCTTCCATCAGGCGTACGATCTCCGCCAGCAGGGTGCCGTCGCCGGCAGCCGTCACCCGGATGCGGAGCGGCTGGCTCAGGTTCAGCGTGCCGGCGAATACCTGTGTTCCGGTTTCGGTCAGACGCGGCAGGCTTTCGCCGGTGACCAGACTGGTGTCGATGTCACTGATCCCTTGCAGGACCGTACCGTCGACGGGAATGCGTTCACCGGCGGCCACGGCGACGGCCATGCCGGGTTGCAGCTGGGCTACGGCGACGGCCCGCATGGCGCCGTCAGGTTCGATCACGGTGGCGGTGACGGCGGCCAGCCCCAAAAGCTGTTCCGCCGCCGAGCGCGCCTTGGCCCGCGCCCGGTGGTCCAGGTAGCGCCCAACCAGGAGAAAGAACAACAGCGTCACCGAGGCGTCGAAATAAGCGTGTTCCCCGCCTTGGATGGTTTGATACAGGCTCATGGCCGCGGCCAGGAGCACGGCGAGCGAGATCGGCACGTCCATGTTCAACCCGCCGGAGCGCAGCGCGGACACGGCGGAGCGGAAAAACGGCTGCCCCGCGTAGGCCACGGCGGGGAGCGCAATCAGCGCCGAAACCCAGTGGAACAGCGTGCGCGTGGCGTCGCCCATACCACTCCCCGGACCGCTCGCGTGGCCGGCCCAGACGGATACCGACAGCAGCATCACGTTACCGGCGGCGAAACCGGCGACGGCCAGGGCGCGCAACAGGCGGCGGTCCTCATCCGTAGCGGACGTTTGCATCCGTCCGGGATCGAAGGGGGCGGATGGAAAGCCCAGCGCCTCGACGCGTTCGATCACGGCCTCGGCGGAGGTTTCGGCTTCCTGCCATTCGCAGACCAAACGCCGCGTGCTCATGTTGACGCGCGCTCGGACCACGCCCGGCATGGCTGAGAGCGCGCTCTCGATGCGGCGGATGCAGGCGGCGCAGTGAATGTTCTCGACCATCAGGTGAAGCCGCCGGACGCCGTCGGGCAGGTCAATCACGTAGGGCGTGAGGGTAGCGGTAGGGGGCGGGGTGGGGGCCATCGTCATGGCGTCACCATCAATTCGTGGCGCATCCTGTAGACGATGGTTTGGCCACGCCGGATGTCGATGTCGGCGTACCAGCGTCCGGCCAGCGGCAGCCTCACCGGGGCGGTGTAGAGCCCGCTTTCGCTTTCCCTGAGCGCAACCGTTTCTTCGTCGTCCTTGCCGACCGGGCGGTGGAAACGGACGTGCGCCTTCAGGCCTGTCACCGGGGTCTTGTTTCGGTCCGCCAAGCGGAGGTGCACCTTGCCGTGCCCTGTCTTGTCGGCGGGGACAAGCGCCAAATCGCTGCTCCAGCCAAGTCGTGTCTGGGCCGCCGCTTTATCCAGGGTGCGGTTGTAGGCGACGCCTTCGTCATAGGCTTTCTCAGACACCAGCCCCGGCCAGCTTTCCAGGGCGAAGAACACCAGCGCCCCGTTGGCGGCGAAGATAAAGCCGAAAAACACGAGCATCCAAATCAGCACCCTATGTCCGGTAAGGGGGCGTCCGTCTTGCATATCCCCCGTGGGCATATCTTCATCCATGATGGGCTCCGCGTCGGTCATTTCGGCCCCCGGAAGATGCTGTCATAGGTCGCGGTTTCGCGGGTGTTGATGTTTTCTAGTACAAACCGGATATCGTGGGAGTCCTCGGACAGGGACTCTTTCGGCGCGGTGACCAGCAGTCGGAAGCTCTGCACCCGGTCCGGCCGGACGGTAACGAAGGGTGCGCTGCCGCTCAGGTTTTGCGAACCCACCACGCCCATCGTGACGCCGTCGATGCCGTCCGCCGTTATGGCGAAGGTGCGCTGGACTCGGGCCTTGTTGAGAACCTTGAAGGTGTAGCCGTTGCGGATAGAGCCGTCCGACAGGCGCGTAAACAGTGGATTTCGGTCGTGCAAGACGTTGATGTCGGTGTCGGACCGGGTCAAAAAAGCCGCCACCATCACGCCGCCGACCAGGGTCAGAATGCCGAAGTAGATAAGTGTCCGGGGCCGGAAAAACCGGATCGCGCTTTCGTCGCCCTGCGCGCGGCGCTCGGCGTTGGCGAGCGAATCGTAGTCGATCAGGCCGCGTGGCCGATCAATGCGGCGCATGACGTCGTCACAGGCGTCGATGCACAGCGAACATGTGATGCATTCGAACTGCTGGCCGTCGCGGATGTCGATGCCCATGGGACACGACACCACGCAGGCGTTACATTCGATGCAGTCGCCCCGATCGTCCCACGTCTCGCCCTTTCGATAGGGCATGCGCGGCTCGCCCCGGTCGGCGCGGTAAGTGACTGTGAGGGACTCCTCGTCCATCATCGCGCCCTGGATGCGCGGCCACGGACACATGTAGGTGCAGACCTGCTCTCGCATCAGCGCGCCCAGGGTATAGGTGGTGAACGTCAGCACGGCGATGGTGATGTAGGCTACGGGCTGGGCGCTGAGGGTGACAAGTTCTACCGCCAGCGTCGGTGCGTCGGCGTAATAAAACACCCAGGCGCCGCCGGTCAGCATGGCGATCAGCAGCCAGATGATATGTTTGAGGATACGCTTGACCGCCTTGGACGATGTCATCGGCGCCTGGTCGAGGCGGATGCGGGCCGAGCGGTCGCCTTCGACGGCGCGTTCGACGACCAGGAACAGGTCCACCCACACCGTCTGCGGGCAGCTATAGCCGCACCAGGCGCGGCCGAACACGCTGGTCACCAGGAACAGCCCGATTCCGGCCAGGATCAGTATGCCGGCGATGTAATAGATCTCCTGCGGCCAGATTTCGATAAAGAAGAAGTAGAACCGCCGGGCCGGGAAGTCGATCAGCACGGCCTGGTCCGGCGCGCCGGCGCCGCGGTCCCAGCGCAGCCAGGGCGTGATGTAATAAATGCCCAGCGTCACCGCCATGACCAGCCACTTGAAGGTCCGGAACGTGCCCTTGACCCGTTTCGGGTGAATGCGCTCGCGTGGCTTATAGAGCGAGCGGTTTTCCTTCTTGTTGACGGGCTCTACGTCAAAGCGTTCGAGCCCGCCCTCCGCTGAGGGGTTGGGAGGGTGTTCGTTCATAAACGTGTGTGTCCTAAGGCGAGAACGTCTCTATCGTCCGCCGCCCAGTGAGTGGACATAGACCGCCAGCTGCTTGACGGTCACGGTGTCCAGAATTTTACCCCAGGCCGGCATGACGCCACCGCGGCTGTTGGAGACGGTTTCGATAATGGTCTCCTTATCGCCCCCGTATAGCCAGATGGCATTGTTCAAGGCCGGTGCGCCCTGCTCTATATCGCCTGCACCGGTTTCGCCGTGGCAGGCCTGGCATTGTTCGGCGAAGATGGCGGCCCCGCGCCCGGCCCCCGGTGCGTCGTGCGTCTGGCCCGACAGTTTCAGGACATAGTCTGCGACGTCCGCCACCTGTGGCCGGGTCAGAAGTTTGTCCCGCAGGAAAGCGGGCATGTCGGACGTTCGGGCGTCTTCGTCGTCAGTGTTACGCACGCCGTGGGTAATGGTTTTCCGGATATTGTCGAGGGAGCCGCCCCACAGCCATTCATCGTCGTTGAGATTGGGATAACCGGCAAACCCCTGGGCACCGGAACCGTGGCACTGCGAACAGTTGACGTTGAACGCCGAGCGTCCGCCGGCGAGGGCGAATTCCAGCAAGTCCGGTTGGGTGCGGATTTGTTCCATGGACGCGGTTTCCAGTTTCGCCCGGAAGCCGGCCTGGGCCTGTTTCGCGGCGCTGACCTCCGTGGCGACCTCGGCGCGTGAACTATAGCCGAGCACCCCCTTGGTGTAGCTGCTGACCAGGGGCCATGCCGGATAGGCGATCCAGTAGCCGATCGACCAGACGATGGATGCATACCAAATCCACAGCCACCAGGCGGGCAGGGGATTATCCAGTTCCCTGATACCGTCCCATTCGTGGCCGGTGGTTTCGATTCCGGAAAGGGCGTCGATGTCTTTTTGCTCCGCCATGGCTCAGTCCTCCTTGAACGGGATCAGGGCGGCTTCGTCGAATTTCTTTTTGGCGCTGGGCCGCAAGGCGTAAACCAACATGCCGGCGAACAGGATAATCAGATAGACAAGCCCCCACGTTTGGGCGAAATGGGAAACGTCCTGGAATGTCATGGCCGGCCTCCTATCTCAGGTTCTCTTGCGCCTTATAGGCGCTGAAATCGACCAGGGTGCCGAGCATTTGCAAGTAGGCGATCAAGGCATCCATTTCCGACGGTTTTCCGGGGCGTCCGTCAAAATCCCGGACCTGGGCTTTCGGATAGCGTTTAACCAGCGCCTCGGCGCCGTCCCCATCGGGATCGACCTGGGCCGCCATGTCGGTTTCGGTGGCGGCGATCATGGCGTCGGTGTAAGGCACGCCGACCGCCCGGTTGGCCGCCAGGTGACCTGCGAACCCGGCGATCCGGACGGGCGCGTCCATCAGAAACGAATACCCCGGCATGACCGATTCCGGCACCACGGCGCGCGGGTTGATCATGTGTTCGCGGTGCCAGTCGTCGGAATACTTGCCGCCGACGCGGGCCAGATCCGGCCCGGTGCGTTTCGAGCCCCACTGGAAGGGGTGGTCATACATGCTTTCCGCTGCCAGGCTGTAAGGCCCGTAGCGTTCGATTTCATCGCGGAAGGGGCGCACCATCTGGCTGTGACAGTTGTAGCAGCCTTCGCGGATGTAGATATTGCGTCCGGCCAGTTCCAGCGGCGTATAGGGCCGCATGCCCCGGACCTTTTCGATGGTGCTTTCCAGATAGAACAACGGCGCGATTTCGACAATGCCGCCGATGGATACCACAATCAGGATTCCGATCAGCATCAGGATCGAGTTTTTTTCTATTTTTGAATGATCAAACATGTCTCAATCCCCCTTACGCCGGAACCGCGACGGGTTCGGCCTCATAGGGCTTCTCCTCGCGCAAATGTCCCTGCGCCGTGCGGTAGACGTTGTAGGCCATAACCAATCCGCCGACGACGAAGAAACCGCCGCCGATGGCCCGGATCAGATAGAACGGGTGCATGGCCGCTACCGTCTCAGCGAAGGAATATTCCAAAAAGCCTAGCGCATCATAAGACCGCCACATCAGGCCCTGCATGATGCCCGACACCCACATGGACGCGGTGTAGATGACGATGCCGATGGTCGCCAGCCAGAAATGCGTCGACACCAGCCGCACCGAATACAGGCGCGTGCGGTTCCACATCTTCGGCGCCAGGAAGTAAATGGCGCCGAAGCTGACCATGCCGACCCAGCCCAGCGCGCCGGAATGGACGTGACCGATGGTCCAGTCCGTATAGTGGCTCAAACCGTTGACGGCCTTGATGGACATCATCGGGCCTTCGAAGGTGCTCATGCCGTAAAAGGCGATGGAAAGCGCCATCATGCGCAGGATCGGGTCCGTGCGCAGCTTGTCCCAGGCGCCGGACAGCGTCATCAGGCCGTTGATCATACCGCCCCAACTGGGCATCCACAGCATGATCGAAAAGGTCATGCCGAGGGTCTGCGCCCAATCGGGCAGCGCGGTATAGTGCAGGTGATGCGGCCCGGCCCAGATATAGAGGAAAATCAGGCTCCAGAAATGGACGATGGACAGCCGGTAGGAATAGACCGGGCGGTTGGCCTGTTTCGGCACGTAATAATACATCAGCCCGAGGAACCCGGCGGTGAGGAAAAACCCGACCGCGTTGTGCGCATACCACCATTGGGTCAGGGCATCCTGCACGCCGGAAAACAGGGAATAGCTTTTGACGCCGAAGAAGCTGGCCGGCATGGACAGGTTGTTGATGATGTGCAGCAGAGCGACGGTAACGATAAAGGCCAGGAAGAACCAGTTGGCGACATAGATGTGGGGTTCGCGCCGCCGCCACAGCGTGCCCAAAAAGACCAGCAGATACACCACCCAGACAACGGTCAGCCACAAATCCACGTACCATTCGGGTTCGGCGTATTCCTTGGACTGGGTAATGCCGAAGACGTAGCCCGTCGCCGCCAGCACGATGAACAACTGGTACCCCCAGAACACGAACCACGGCGCCCAGCCGCCGGCGATGCGGGTCTGGCAGGTGCGTTGAACGATATGGAAAGAGCTCATCAACAGGACGTTGCCACCGAAGGCGAAAATAACGGCCGATGTGTGCAGCGGGCGCAGGCGTCCGAAACTGGTCCACTGCAGATCCAAATTGAGAACCGGGAACGTCAGTTGTAGGGCAATGACCAGTCCGACCAGAAAGCCGACCACGCCCCAGAAGGTCGACGCGATGACCCCGGCCCGGACGACGGCGTCGTTGTAGGGGATGGCGCTTTCGGGATCGGCGGGGCCGCCGGTATCGCCGCCCTGTTTGAGAATCCAGAAAACACCTAGTACGCAAAAAGTGACCAACAACAGGCCATGTGCGTAAATTCCCGTATCGACGGCATTGGCGGCGAGAAAAGCGCCAAGCAAGCCCCCGAATCCAAGGGATCCGATGGTTAGAAATGTCATAGACGCAAACTCCCTCATGGCTGCAGGGCCGAACGCGACCGTCCGTACCAGCAACAATACACGCTTTTTTACGATATGGGGAACCCGCACGAATTGACTAGGGTCAATTGATAGTTCCGACGTTGGGGTTTTTTATAAGCGTTGCAAAAACGGGAGAATTTTAAGGGTATCGTGTGTGTGGGCTGGGTCGTCAGGAGGCTTGCAGGGACACGCCAGAGCCTAAGGCATTTTCAAGCTGGTCACAGACGTCCTGCAGGCGAAAAGGCTTCCTGAGGGTGCCGGTAATGTTCAATCCCTTGGCCATGCCAAGGCTTTCTCCCATGGAAAGATAACTTTTGTCGTATCCGCTCATCAAAATGATTTTTGCCTTGATGGCGATGGCGGACAGAGAATGGAGCAGCTCGATACCGTCGGTTTCCGGCATCACCATGTCCATGAGAATAATGTCGGGAGGAGATGCCTGGCAAAGCTGAACTGCCTGCTCGGCAGTAACGGCCGTGGCCACGGAAAATCCCAGCTCCGTCGCCAGGTTTTTTACCATCTGGCCAATCTCAGGTTCGTCATCGACAACGATTAAATGTTTCTGGCTCATGCGTATGTCTCGACAAAAAAAAGGTTTTTCAGCCGCCTACCGGCCGGCAACCGTAGCAAGCGAAGACCGACGGGGGCCACCATTATTTTCCAGATAGGTTTCCATGGTGCCGAGAAGGTTGATCGCCGCCCGGCGCAAAGGGGATATCTTGATTCGGCGGACAGTCCGGTCCAAGCGAAGGCAGCTGGCCTCCAGTTTGTTGATCTGGGTTTCCAGATTTTGGGTCTCGCGACGGAATTCACGCACTCGGGAGCGCTGGCGCAGGGAGGATTTGCAAAGCTCCATGGTCGCTTGTGCCAGCCGTTGCATGTCTTCTTCCTTACTCGTTTTCCCGGGTGTCACCGGTTCGGGTTGCGGGCGTTCCATCACGGGTGAGGGCAAGTCCGTAGGTTTGGTTTTGTAGTCGGCGAACTGAAGAACGGTCATTTTTACGCTTCCCTTTGTTTATGATGACGTTCCGCCATCGGGTTAAATTTATTCCCTCATTTTTATGCGGAGCAAGCGCAGGTTGTTTTTGTTTTTAACCGGTTTTCGCTTCTAGTTTCCCTCTGGTTTCCGGGGTTATGTTTTAAAAAACACCCTGGCCGGAGAAAGGGGTTTGGGAATTGGGGATAGAAAAACACCCTTTCATCCGACCAGGGATTGTCCGTTAAGACACGATCAATATACCGGGAGGATGGGGTTGTTTTCTTCACCCCCGGTTTGAGTTTTGTAAAGTTTTGTAAACCCCGTTAGGGTGTTTTCTGT
The DNA here is from genome assembly GCA_014382345.1 of Alphaproteobacteria bacterium. GTDB lineage: Bacteria > Pseudomonadota > Alphaproteobacteria > Rhodospirillales > Casp-alpha2 > Casp-alpha2. Next base: position 8,554 of record JACNJX010000106.1, on the reverse strand, counting down.
GACCAATTGGCGTTTATTTTTCCGCCTCCGCGGTATGCGTTTCGGGGGAGTTTCGGCCGGGTTTCCGTCGATTTTTTGATTTTGGGATTTTTTTTAGTTGAGCACTTTGGGAACCCTTTTGATTGTTGATGATGACCCGGAAATCCGAGCCACCATCATGCGTATGTTCAATTTCGAGGGCTTTGACGTCCTGGAGGCCGGAAATGGCGGAGACATGCGCGATATTCTGGCCAAAAACCAGGTTGATCTGGTGCTCCTGGACCTGGTCCTACCTGGCGAAGACGGCCTGACCCTGGCTCGCGAAATCCGCAAAACCGGCGACATTCCGATCATCATGTTGACCGGCAGGGACGAGCCTATCGACAAGGTGATCGGGCTGGAGATTGGCGCCGACGATTACGTCACCAAGCCGTTTTTCCAGCGTGAACTAACGGCACGGGTCAAAACCGTGCTGCGCCGGCATGTCAAGAAGCCCGGGGCGAACGCAGAGCCTGAAGGCAGGGTTCTCCGCTTCAGCGGCTGGACCCTTGATATGGACGGCCAGTTCGTCAAATCGGAGAATGACGAAATCGTTTCCCTGACGGCATATGAATTTCAGGTGTTGGCGGCCCTAGCGCAGAATTCCGGCCGGGTGTTGGGTCGCGAACAGATTCTCGATCTTGTCGCCGCCAGGAACTGGGATCCCTATGACCGCAGCATCGACGTTCTGATCGGAAAAATCCGCCGCAAGCTGAAAGATGATCCCAGGAAGCCGACGATCATCAAAACCGTCCGCAACGCGGGTTACCTGTTTATGGCGAAAACCGAATAAGCGCAGCATTCGGCGCTTGGGTTATGGCCCGGGCTTATGGTGTATCCAGGGTTTGGCGGATTTTTTTGGCGAGATCATGGCTGCGATAAGGTTTGCGGACCATGTTTTCAAACAGTTCCATCAACCCATCGTCGCCTTCGGGCTTACGGCTGAAGCCGGATGTCACCAGGATTTTGAGCGCAGGGTCAATGCCGGCGGCATCCCTGGCCAGATCATAGCCGTTGCGGTCGCCCGGCATAACCACGTCGGTAAACAGAAGGTCGATGGCATTGCCGTTATTGAGAACCTCCATCGCCTCGTCGGCGCCGTAGGCGACGAAGACCGTATAGCCCAAATCCTGCAGATTTTTCCGGGTCAGTTCGGCAAGGTTCTTTTCGTCATCTACCACAAGGATAGTTTCGGACCCACCCGCCGGTGCCTGTTCCGTGTTCATAGCAAGAGGTTGTGGCGCCGGTTGGCGTTGGCTTCTCGGTAAATACAGGTGGAAGGTAGTTCCCTGGTCCGGCTCGGTTTTGACGTCCAGGTGACCCTTGGAGCGCTGCGTAAACCCGTACACCATGCTGAGCCCCAGTCCCGTTCCCTTGCCCGCTTCCTTGGTGGAGAAGAAGGGGTCGAACACTTTTTCAATAATGTCGGCGGCGATGCCGGTCCCGGTGTCGGTGGCGGAAATCTCAACATAATCGCCGGGGACCACGTCCGGGTGGAGGCGGACATAGTTTTCATCCAGGGTGACATTGGACGTCGTGATCGTAAACGTGCCGCCTTTAGGCATGGCATCGCGGGCGTTGAGCGACAGGTTGAGAAGCGCATCTTCCAGTTCGCCGGAGTCGATGTCGCATAGCCAGAGGTCGCCGGCCTGTTCGAAATTAATCGTGACCTCGGCGGTCAGGGACTTGGTGATAATATCGCTCATGCCGTCGAGAACCGTGTTGATGTCGGTGGCCTCGACCATGGCCTGGGACTGTTGTGAAAAACTCAGCATTCGTTCCGTCAGCCGACCGCCCCGGAGCGCCGCGTTGAGAGCCGAGGTGACGGGTTCCAGCAGTTTCGAGTCGTTCTTGGTCAGGTGGGTCAAAAAATCCAGGTTGCCGATAACGATGCTGAGAAGGTTGTTGAAGTCGTGGGCGATGCCGCCCGACAGTTTTCCGACGGCCTCCATTTTCTGAGATCGACGCAGCGTCATTTCGACCTGTTTTTTCTCGGTCAGATCCTGAATGGTGCCAATAAACCGCTGGCGGGGCGCGCGTCGCCGTTCTTCCAGATACCAATCGGGGTCTTTCATTTCGGTGACGGAGATAAAAACCGGAAACTCTGTCCCGTCCTTGCGCTGGGCGGTGAGTTCACGCCCGGCGCCGATGATTTTCGCGACACCGGATTCGTTAAAATTCGTCATATACCGGTTGTGGTTGTCCCGGTCGGTCTTTGTCATCAGCAGGGAGACATTGCGGCCTATAACTTCCTCCTTGGTGTAGTCGAAGGTCCTTTCCGCTGCCGGGTTGAAGGTTTCGATTTCCCCCGTTTCATTGATCGTGATGATGCCGTCGTTCAGGTTGTCGATGATGGCGCGCACCGTTTCCTCGCTGGCTCGTCTGCTGGCCTCGGCGCGTTTACGCTCGGTGATGTCCTGGACGATGGCGACGAAAACGGCGGGGTCTTCAGCCTGCATCAGTTGCAGGTGGATTTCCACGTCGTAGGTGGAGCCGTCCTTGCGTCGGTGCACCGTTTCAAACACGATCCGGTCCTGGATTCCATCGCGCAGCGGCCGGACCATGTCTGCAAATTGTTCAATTGTGTAATTGGGTTTGATGTCCACCGGGGTCATTTCCCGGAGTTCGTCCATGCTGTAGCCCGTGTTGTTGAGCGCACCCTGATTGGCCTGGGTAAAGCGCAGGGTTTTGGCGTCGAAGGTGAAAATTTCATTGATCGAGCGGTCGATGATGCGGCCCATGCGGGTGTTCAGGGTTTCAGACTTTTTATAGGCGGTAATGTCGGACGTGATGATCGCCGTCGAGCCGTCGGCCATGCGCTGGTCGCGGATCAGGAGAATCCGGTCGTCCCTGTTAACCATTTCAAAAGGTTCCCCCGGGTTGCGGAAGCGTTTCATGCGGTTTTTTACCCACTCTTCCTCCCTGCCACGGGCCTCCTCGATCAGGCCTTTACCGACCAGTGCGCTGAGGTGTTCCTCGAACGTAACGCCGGGCTGGGTGGTTTCCGGGATTTTCTCGTTAATGACCTTGTATTCCTTGTTACACAGGATGAGCCGCTCACTGGCATCATAGAGCGCGAACGCTTCCGACAGTCCTTCGATAGCGGCGGACAAGCGCCGACTGGCCTGCTCGGCCTTCTGTCTTAGGCTGATGTCGTTGATGACCGTACCGATGGCGACGATGGCCCCGTCGGCGTCCCGGATCGGGAATTTCTGCACGTTGACATCGCGGGTAATGCCGTCCGGATATGTTACGCGGCGTTCTTCGTCGAGCACTTCACCGGTTTCCATGACCATGCGGTCGTGGGCGAGGATTCGATCCCGGCTTGCCGCATCCAGCTTGTCCGGTGTGGCGGTGCCGATCATGCGTTCGCTGGGGGTGGCGAACCAGTCACAGAAAGTCTTGTTGGCGATCAGGCAACGGGTGTTCAGATCCTTGATGACGATGGCGCTGGGCGTACTGTCGATGACGGCGCGGAAGCGTTCCTCACTGACCCGCAGTTCCACCTCAGACTGGATGCGTTCGGTGATGTCCATGCCGTAGATATTGACCTGATGGGTTTCCGGTAACGGCGTAAAGGTCAGGGCGAAAACGGTCTCTCCGACTGCGCGTTCCAACATCTGGAACTTTTGCCTGTCCAGGACATGGGCCGCCGTGTCGAGAATGTCCGCCGGAGGTTTTTCGCCGATCTTGCAGCCCCAAAGCTGGAGCAGGGGGACGCTTGCGGGGTTGGCGAAGGCGACGGTCCCGTCCCGATTCAATCGCATCACCGGACCCGGGTTTTGTTCTGCGAACAGGGCCTGGCTGCGAATTCGGGCGTCCGCCTTCTTGCGTTCGGTGATGTCGGTGCCGATGGCGCCGACGCCGGAAACGCCGTCGCGGTCATAGATGGGGAACTTAACGGTCAGGTAGGTGTGTTCTTCGTTTTCCAGGAAGAAGACCTCTTCCCCTTCCTGGGGCTGGCCGGTTTCCATCACCATCCGGTCATGCCGGGTAAAGGTTTCGGCCATGTCTTGCGGGAACAGGTCATGGGACGTTTGGCCGCGTCCGTCCGTCTCGGGTATGCCAAACAGCTTTCGGGCTTCCTTGTTGATCAGGGTATAGCGGCCCTGGGTATCTTTAATGTGGATTTTAGCCGGCGTATGGTCGAGGACGGCCTGGAACAGGGCTTCGTTTTTGCGCAGCGCATCTTGGGTATCTATGGACTCCGTAATGTCCGTAAGGATGGTGCTGACGGCGATGATGTCGCCGTCCTTGGATCGGATCGGAGCCTTGTAGGTCCGAATGGTCCTGGGAATTCCATCGTTGTAGATTCTGGGGTCCGTGGTGATGAGCGTTTGCCCCGTCTTAAACACTTGGCGGTCATGGGCCAGGCCGGCTTCGGCTTGTTCCTTCGGGTAAAACTCATACGGCGTCTTGCCGATAAGGTCCGAAGGTTTCAACCCCATCCACGTGGCGAAGGTCTGATTGACGACCAGATACCGGCCATCGGTATCCTTGACCGTAACTCCTGCGGGCGATGTATCGACGACGGAACGAAAGCGTTCTTCACTTTCATGCAGGGCGTCCTGGGTTTTCTTCTGTTCGGTAATATCGCTGAAGGTGATGGCGACACCCCCGTCCGGGGTGCGGGTTTCATTGATCAGGCACCATTTTCCATCGGAAAACCGGCGCACGAAAGGGCCTTTGGGATTGCGGTGGCGTTCCATCCTTTCGCGGAGGAAGGCTTCTTCCCGGCCGACAGCTTCCGGAATCCGTCCCTGTTCCACATTAGCCCGGATCAGGTCTTCGAAGGTGCCGCCACGCTCAAGGATTTTAACGGAGTCCGGATTGGTCCGGCGGTAATACTCGTTGCAGGTTACCAGCCGGCCTTCGGCGTCGAGAAGGGCGAAGCCTTCCTGAAGGCTGTTGACGGCGGTGCGCAGGCGTTCGTTCCTTTTGCCGAACGTCTCCAGGCCGGACGCATACACCGGATCGCGCCAAGCAAGAAGCCCGGCGCGCAGTACGGACCTCAGCCGTATCAGGACGTTTTGAGGTTTTTTCAGACTTTCCTCCCGGTCCCCAACCAGTTGACGGATATCATTTTGGGTGGTCGGGCATAAAACAGTATGCAATAAGCCGCAAAAGTATAGCGGGCCGCTCCGACGGTTGGGTTTTCAGTTTGTAAAGTTTTGTAATAATTGCCGGTTTAGCGCTTTTTAGGGTAGCAGAAATTACTTTCTGGTTAAAAGCCGGTGGTGTTTTGCGGCCCTGAAAGGCTTACCCATTACAGCAAAAAGGGCGCGGAGGGTATTCCGCGGCCTTTTCACCGGTTTGTTTTTTTCTTCAAACGACTTTGCGGACCTCTTCCAGGAAATCGTTCACTTCCGTTTTTAGAGCGTCGGCCTGACGGGTCAGCCCGCCGGCGAGGCGCTTAGGGTAGGCCCAAGAGCGGTTCGGGGAACTTCCGGCCCATTTACCCAGGCCAAGGTAGGGAATAGGTCTTGACGTTGGTGAAACTTTTCATGGCTTCGATGACGCCTTCCTTGTAGCCAAGACCTGAATCCTTGATACCGCCGAAGGGCGACATTTCGATCCGGTAACCCGGAACTTCCCAGACATTGACGGTGCCGACGACGAGCTCGTTGATGAAGCGCGTGATGTTGTCCATGCGGTCGGTGCACACGCCCGACGACAGGCCGAAGGCGGTCGAATTGGACATCGCGATCACCTCGTCGATGCCGTCGAAACGAATAACCGGGGCGACAGGGCCGAAGGTTTCTTCCCGTACCAGTTCACAATCATTCGGCACATGGTCGAGCACCGTCGGCGGGTAGAGCGCGCCCTGGCGCTTGTGCCCGACCAGCAGGTCCGCGCCATGGGTCATGGCGTCCTCGACCCGGGCCTCGAACAGTTTCGCTGCCGTCTCGTCGATCACGGTGCCGATGTCGGTGGCCGGGTCCATGGGGTCGCCGCAGATCAGGGCGGCGGCCTTGGCGGTCAGGCGTTCGACGAAGTCATCGGCGACGGCGTTATGGACGAAGATGCGTTTGACCGCGGTGCAGCGCTGACCGGAATTTTTGAACGCGCCGGCGGCGGCCAGGGTGGCGGCCCGTTCCGTGTCGGCGTCGTCCATGACGATCAGCGGATCGTTGCCGCCCAATTCCAGGATCATGCGCCGGTAGCCGGCGCGGGCCGCGATGGACTTTCCTATCGCAACGCCGCCGGTGAAGGTAATCATGGCGGACAGCTCATTGGTGACCATTTCATCGGCGATGTCGGCTGGGTCCCCGGTGACGACGGAGAACATGGCCGGCGGCAATCCGGCTTCATAGAGGACATCGGCCAGCCTGAGCGCCGACAGCGGCGTCTTTTCCGCCGGTTTCAGAACCATGCAGTTGTTGGTGGCGATGGACGGCGCGATCTTGTGGGCGACCTGGTTGAGGGGGTGGTTGAACGGTGTGATCGCGGAAATCACACCCAGGGGCTGGCGCATGGTGAAAATCTTGCGGCTTTGCCCGTGTTCGGTGATGTCGCAGGAAAACACCTCACTGTCGTCCAGGATGCAGAGCTGCGCCGACAGGTTGAAGACGTCATACGCACGGCCGACTTCGTAGAGCGAATCCTTTTTCGAGAGTCCGGCTTCCATGGTGATGATGTCGGAGATATCGTCCCGGCGGGATTGCAGAATTTCAGCCGTCTTGCGCAGAATTTCGCCGCGCCGGGCGCGGCTGAGGGTGGGCGTGTATTCAGCGGCGGCCTTGAAGGCGTCCCGGACGTGGCGCACCTGTCCTTTGGGCACGGTGGCGACGACGGCTCCGGTATAGGGATTGCGGACCTTAAAGCTTGCTTCCCCATCGACAAGCCTTCCGGCGATCCGCATGCTTTCGTGGCGGATGGCGTCGCTGACTTTGACGTCCATGATCATTTCTCCTCTCGGTTTTTTTGGACCGGCAATACGCTAGGGGGCTATTGGGCGTAATTCAGGGCAACGTCGAAAATGTCGAAATTCCGGAGCCTGCGGTCTTCCGTAAGCTCCGGCGTCGGTTTGTTCAAAATCAACGGTACGCGCTGTTCGGTGACGCCGCCGTGCGAGCGCAGGGGTTCGGTCAGTCCTGACAGGTCGTGGCTTTCGGCTTTGGAGCCAAGAACCTTGTGCTTTTCCGAAACCACGATCAAGTCACCCATACGGTCCTCGGGCAGTTCGAATTTAGCACAGGCCTCGGAACGCGAGTAAACGGCAAGGACGCCGTCCAGGCCCCGGATTTTGGCGGCCAAGGAATCAGCAAGCGCGTCTCCGTCGTCGTCGGGCGACAGGTAAACGGTGCAAAACGACCCCAACGCCCCGTGATGGACGACGTAGGGATCGGTGATGGTCAACACCACCCGCGCCTGGCTGCCCATCGACCAGCCGTCCAGGATATCCTGCAGGTAAATGACGTCCGGTTCGCCGCTGTCCGTGTGCTTGGCGTTCATGCCGTGATCGGCGGTCAGCGCGATCAAGCAGCCCATGCCGTCCAGTTGCGCCAGATAGCCGTCCATCATGCCGTAGAAGTCATTGGCCACCGGCGAACCGGGGGCGTGCTTGTGCTGGATGTAATCGGTCGTCGACAGATACATCACGTCGGGCCGGTCGCGTTGCATGATTTTGACCCCGGCGGCAAAGATGAACTCGCTCAAATCGGCCGAATAGACTTCCGGCACCGGTCGTCCGACGAATAGATCGGCACGGTCGATGCCGTTTTTAGCGAGCGTGGTCTGGTCCGACTTCTCCGATGAGAAAGCGAGGGTACGGCCGCTTGAGAAGTCGAGCCCGTGGCCGAGCATGGATGTCAGCTTGTCCTTGGCGGTGACGATGGCGACCTTGGCGCCGGCGTCGAAGAAGGCCTTGAAGATGGTGTCGACCCAGAGAAATTTCGGGGTGTTCGTCATCACGTCCTCGTCGGCGTCGCGGTCGTAGAAGAAGTTGGCGGCAATGCCGTGGGTGTCCGGGGCGACGCCGGTAACGATGGATATGTTGTTGGGATTGGTGAAGCTGGGAACCACGCAGTCCGCCAGCCGGTTCGTTCCCTCGGCCAGGATCCGCTCGAAGAACGGCGCCTTGCCGGCTGCGATGGCTTCTTCCACGTACCCCGGCTCGGAGCCGTCGATGCACACCACCACCAGTGGCTGGCGCGGCCAGCGGTAACTCCGCCCGTTGACCTCAAGGGTGGGTTGATGATCTGTCATGTTTGTTCCTCTATCCGTTAAGGCCGTCTACTCTGGCAGTGTAAAAGGGTTTATCATTTTGGTGATTATCGGTAAAATCGATAAAATCACCGAAGCTATCGATTTAATCAATATATTGCCCTGTTGATGTGGACTGCTATCGTATCTTGAGTATTAGGGGGACGAAAAATGGAGCTGACGAAAAAAATATCCATGTTCGGGCGCACCCGCGCTCTGGAAAAGGAGATCGACGATTTTCTCGACAAGCTTTCGCAGTGCTCGATCCTGTTCAATATCGCCATCAAGACGTATCTGGTCGAAGGCTGCTCGGACGAGTTCGAACATAAGC